>JBEKJO010000159.1:0-13413 GCA_050011195.1 Verrucomicrobiota bacterium
TCCTTCAACGGGCGGCGGCAGCCAGCCGAGGATGGAGAAGTTGGTGCGGACGGCAATGCCGGCGCTGCAGGGCGGGGAGCCGAGGACGACGATGGGCGTGAGCGGGGTGCTGGCGACCCGCAAGGCGAGCCTGAGCCGCCCGTCGGCTTTCGTCATTTGGAACTCCTGGACGGGGTTGGGTCCGAAGCGGACCGGTTTGAGGGCATCGAGGGCCGGGGGGAGGCCCAGGGCGAGGCGGGCGGTGTTGATGCCGGTGAACAGATGGTAGCCGCTGGCGGGCTTGCCGAGGCGGCGAGATTCCTGCCGGGCCAAGGCGTGCCAACCGGCCATCTGGTCGTCGCTTAAGGTACACCAGAGCGCCGCGATATCCGCACAATTTTGCCGCGCCCGCAGCCGCGCCGGGGTGACGAACCGCGCCTGCTGTGGCCGGGCACGGGCCAGTTGCCCATGCTTGCTGTCCACGTACACCATGCCGCCCCAGCGGCCGGACTGCCTTATGCTCATGCCGTGCAATTTCATGGCCGGACATAAAGGGGTAAGTCAGCGAAATTGTCAACTGTTGACAGAGCCGCCGAGGGGAGGGCCAGCGGAATTGCGCGGAGGTGTTGGCCCGCTAAAGACGCGAAATAGGCAAAAAGGACTGGCTTCGTCCCGGAGGGGCGGGGGCGGCGCGCCAGGCAGAGGAAATAACATGACTTCCGTGCGACACGGATCTGACAATGGACTGGCGCCGGGCTGTACCTGGTTTCCCATCGCCTTCCGCACGTGCCCGCCCGGCCCCCGTGCCCGCTTGCCAATCTGACCCCTTTGCCACTTGAATCGGCGCTTCCCGACCCGCCGTAAAAATGTGCTTGCCATGGGAAAAGGGGTACGGTAGAAAGGGCACGCTCAGTAAAGAGCAACACAGAAAGGCATAAAGAAAAGTAACCAGGAACTGACCAATAATATTTAGCGTAGCACGGCTACGGTCTTCGTCGAAAACCGAGAATTTTCACAGGAGAGACCAGCCCAAGCACGCGCCAGTCGGCGCGGCTTGGAGCATTCTCTCCAAAGGCGCTTCTCGGTGCCTCGACGAAGGGTGCGACAAGTTCGCGCCCTTTTGTTTTTCCGTCGTTCGTGTGGGCTAAAAGCCGGGAACACAAACGTATGAAAAGAATCAGACTTCTGCTGGCAACCGCCGTGATCGGATTACTCACCCTCACCTCCAGCGCCCAAAGCTGGCTCACCAATGGACTTGTGGCGTATTACCCGTTCAACGGGAATGCCAACGATGCGAGCGGGAATGGTCATAATGGAATAAACCAAGGTGCTGTTCTCGTGCCAGACAGATTCGGGAATCCGAACGCTGCATATCAATTTAATGGCACAAACAATTCCAACACGAACTTTTTCATAGACCTGTCACAGAACCGTCCAATTACTGGCGTTCAGACAAACTTTTCCATCTGTGGTTGGATAAACCCGAGGTACATACCCCCGGGCGAGGGACCGGGCGCTGTGTTAGAGGCTGACTACCCTGATAGGGGAATATACATGCACGAAGGGACCGACGGGAGTTATGTGCAAATTGGCGTTCGCATCGGCGTTTCCCCGTGGACAAGCACCTCCATGAGAACCCTTGAGTTCATTACGATCATGGGATATCCGGGAAAGCCGAGTGACAACTTCTTCGCAAGTCAACCGATCCCAACCAACACTTGGACGGCTTTTGTTGCTACGTATGATGGAGCTACCAAAACGGTGTTCATAAACGGAACTGTTAATGTTGCTGAGCCCTACACTTTCGTACCGGACTGGGACAGGGACTTTGAGGGCGAGAAGATCGGCGGAAACTTCCCCGGGCAAGCCGAGTCTTTTGACGGCATGATTGATGACATCCGCATTTACAACCGTACCCTTTCCTCGAACGAAGTCGCGGAGTTGTATGCCATTGAGTCAACGCCGTCTCCTTGCGTTTCCCCTGCCACGGCCACCGCAACCATAGTGGACGGGTTCGTTGTGAACGCAACCATCACCGATGGCGGCTGCGGTTACACAAATGCGCCGTGCGTTTTGATTGAGGGTGGCGGCGGGACCGGGGCGGGTGCGACCGCAGCAGTCAGCAACGGAGTCGTAGTCGCCATCACGATTACCAATGCCGGAATCGGTTACACCGGCACGCCGTTGGTCGTCATCCAGCCGCCGTTTATTCCCAATCCGGCTTTGGGCATTGCGCCCATGTCGTTCCTTGCCTTTTCCAATCTCACCGTTGGCGGCGTTTATCAATTGCAGGAGTCGGTGGCGTGGTATTGGTCAAACCAGCCAGTCAGCTTCACGGCCACAAACGCCCTCTACACGCAGATGGTCCCAGGAGTGGTGAGCAGCGGAGATTACCGGCTGGCGCTCAATCCGGTGCCGGCCCAGGCCTTCGCCACACCAGAGGTGGTCAATGGGTTTGTCGTCGGCACGACGGTGACCAGCGGCGGTTCGGGCTACGTTACCGCTCCGGCAGTCGCCATCGTCGGCGGTGGCGGGACCAATGCCACGGCGGTTTCTCAAATTTCTGGTGGCGTCGTGACCAACATCGCCATTACCGATGCTGGCATCGGCTACACCAACACGCCGAGGGTTGAAATCGCTCAGCCACCCGCCGCCGCCGTGTCGCCAGCGGTGTTCCCGGTGATGCGGGTGGATTGCGCAAACCTAGCTCCCTATGACAATTATCAGATTCAATTCGAGCCGGCCCTCGCCGGAGCGTGGTCGAATTGGGATGGAGGATTATTCAGCCCGACTGGCGTGACGAATTCGCAATACCTGTTCATTACGAATGGCGCGGGCTTCTTCCGCCTGGAATATGTGCCGTGAACAGTTCCTGGGAAGCTTATATGACGACCAATACTTCTAAGAAAGCAGCGATGATAAAGACCATCCTCTGGATCGATGACAGCGCACACGAGCGAGCGGCGGGAGAGGCCTTGCTCCACAAGATAGGTGGGATAACACCACGAGTTGCTGCTTCCTCCGCCGAGGCTAAGCGAGTAATCGAACACGTCCAGGTTGACGCGGTCGTCACAGATATTCTGCGTCGCCGGCCGGACAGGTCCGTATCCGATGATGACGGCTATCGTTTCTTCACCGAATACCTCCGCCCTCGCTTTCGAACGATGCCGGTAGTGTTTCATACCAAGAACCTGCCTCAGACGTTCGATACGGACGAACATTCCCAGTACCTTTCCAAATGGGAAACTCCAGCCAAAAAGGCGATCGAACTCAAGTGCCGGCTCGGGGAGGTGTTGCAGCTATACGAGGCATTTGCAGATTTTGGGACTTGGAAGCGCATTATCGAGCCGCGTTTGGTTCGCGTGAACTCCAAACTGCTAGAGAGGGTCCGGTCTATTGGCGATGTGTGGCGCCTGACGCCCGGACAGTTTGAGCAACTCGTCGCAGAGCTTTTGGAGAAGCTCGGCTTCTCTGTGTTGTGGGTACCCGGCGGAAAAGACGGCGGCATTGACATCGTTGCAAGTTCAGCAGAGCGCGACTTTCTCATCGACGTGAAACGGTATAGGGCAAGTCACCCTGTGACTGTCGAGCTTGTCAGGCGTGTCTATGGGGTTGCCGAGTCGATTGCGCCTAGCCGACCAGATCGCATTGTCTATGGGGGGATCATCACGTCGAGCAAGTTCACTAAAGAGGTAGAGGTATTCGAGCAGGCCGCAAGGCGTCGGCCGCTCCTTCGTGATGGTGAATGGCTAAAAGCAGAACTCACGAAGTATGCCCCGCGCCTGCGAGGAACCAACCGTCCTCGGTAACTGCTCTAGCGGACTGGTTGCGCCAGTCGCTGAACGCTGGCGTTAAGAACAGCCCTCACTGGGCTGGGCTGCGGTTTTTGAGGTGGGGCGGGCACAAGCCGTTTCGCGGCCCGTGCTGGCGGGCCGCCGGGCGCAGCCCCGGGACGACGGAACACAAGCCAAAGATTGCCACCCTTGTACTCGCGCTGCCGGAGAACGTGAATTACGCCGTCAAGAGCAGCCTGCTGCTGAGCTTTCTGGAATCCGTGCCGGAAGTGGCGGCCAGGCTCAAGGAGCCAGGGGCCAAAGACCGCAAATTCTAGGACGTGGTAAAATCCGCCGAGCAAGCCGCCGTGCTGGTGCTGGTGTATTGAGCAGCCAGATTCGCAGGCTGCGAGGATTTAACGCAGAGGCGCAGAGGACCGCGAACCGTCCCGGTTCGCAGCAGCCGCCACCGACAAAGGAGGCCCGAACACATCCTCACGCAATTACGGCCATACGGACACGCTGCGAACCGGGACGGTTCGCGGTCCGCTGGCTTCGGTTGCGGCTTTGCTTCTTGGCGTCTGCGTTAACTGCCGTTTTTCCCAGTTTCCAATTCCCCTCCCACCGGCTATAACGATGCGCATGTCTCAATATCGTGTTGGCATTATCGGCGGCAGCGGGCTGTATCATATCGAAGGCTTCACCCGCCAGAAGTGGGTCAAGGTCAAGACGCCCTTCGGCCCGCCCTCGGACAGTTTTCTGACCGGCAAGCTGGCGGGGCGCGAGGTGGTGTTCCTGCCCCGGCACGGGCGGGGTCACCGGATTCTGCCCAGCGAACTGAATCACCGCGCGAACTTATGGGGGATGAAGGAGCTAGGCGTGGCCTGGGTGATCAGCGTCAGCGCGGTCGGCTCGCTCCAGGCCAAGTACCGGCCCTGCGACATCGTGTTGCCCGACCAGTTTATTGACCGCACCAAGCAATCCGCGGCCCACACCTTCTTCGGGCGCGGCATCGTCGGGCACATCGCGTTCGCCGCGCCGGTGTGCGAGGAACTGCGGCTGCTCCTGCTGAAGACCGCCCGGGCGCTCAAGGCGCGCGTCCACGACGGCGGGACCTACGTGAACATGGAAGGGCCGGCCTTCAGCACCCGCGCGGAGTCCTTTGCCAACCGCAAATCCGGCTACGACGTTGTCGGCATGACCAATCTTGGGGAGGCCAAATGCTCCCGGGAAGCGGAGATCGCCTACGCGACGATGGCGATGGTCACCGACTACGACTGCTGGAAAGATGATGAGGCGCACGTCACGGTGGAGATGGTGATCGCCAACCTGATGAAGAACGCGGCGATGGCCAAAGCCATCATCTCCAAGGTGCTGCCCCAGATTCCCGCCGAACCCAACTGGCCGTGCCATGACGCGTTGAAGAACGCGATTATGACCGACAGGAAACTTTGGCCGGCCAAGATCATACGGGAGTTGGAGCCGATCTTGCGGAAGTATCTGTAATGGGGTGGTGGAGTGGTGGAGTAATGGAGTGGTGGAGTGATGGAGTGATGGAGTGATGGAGGGCTGGGGCGCTCCAAGGAATGACGTGACCCCTTCACCCCAGGCCCCTCACCATCGCAGGCGAGGACGCGTACGCTACCTAGATCCGGCGTGCAGGCGGGCCAGGCGCACACACTGACTGCCGGCGAACCGATTAAACCCTCCGACAATCACAACCTTCCCATCCGCTTGTGGCGCCACCCAGCGGACGACCTCGTTTGCGCCTTCACCGGGATCGAAACTCAGGTCCAGACTGCCGTCTGCCTTCAGCCGGGCGATACGGTTGCGGGCCACGCCATCAGCGCTCGTAAAGACGCCGCCGATCAGAATCTTGCCATCCCGCTGCAAGGCGAGAGAGCGGATGCCGGTGTTGGGTCCCGGCCCAGGATTGAAGGTCGTGTCCACGCTTCCGTCAGGATTGAGCCGCGCGATCCGATTGCGTTCCACTTGATTGATCCGGTTGAAATCGCCGCCGAGCAGAATCTTGCCGTCGGCTTGAAGCGCGACGGCAAAGACTGATCCGTCGGCCCCGCTGCCCGTATTAAAGGCCGCATCCACGGCCCCGTCGGACTCCAGGCGCACCAGGCGGCCACAGGGCTTGCGATCGAAGGTCGTGAAGGCACCGACGGCCAGAATCTTGCCGTCGGCTTGCAGGGCGAGCGACCAAACGAATGCCGTAGTGCCGGCCCCCGGACGGAATGTCCCATCCCGCGAGCCATCCGAATTGAACCGCGCCACCCCGTTCTGTCTGCGACCGGCCACATTGTTGAAGTGCCCGCCAACAAGAATATGGCCGTCGGGTTGGACCAGCACCGCACGGATGTCCTGGCCAACGCCAACACTGAGGTTGAAACTCTGGTCCAGCGAGCCATCCGGGTTCAGCCGGGCGATGCGATGGCACGCCTGGCCGTTGACCTTCGTGAACTCACCAGCAATCAGGAGCTTGGCGTCCGGCTGCAAGGCCAAGGCATGTACGTTCCCCAGAGCCGTGGCCGTGAACGTTTCGTCCAAGGCCCCATCCGGTTGGAGGCGGGCAATGCCCTGGTGAGACCCTTCCCCAAATTGGGTGAACATCCCGCCAATGAGAATCTTCCGGTCGGGCTGCTCCAGCACGACGCGGATTTCGTGGTCGGCATTGGTGGCCGGGTGGAAGGCGGTGTCGCGGGAACCCGCTCGTGCGGAGGTGGTGACCGGTGCTTTCGCCCCGTGGGTCGCCCACAACCAGCCAAGCACCCCCGCCAACGCCAGCGCGCAGATTGCCGCGGCGGCCAGGATGGATTTGCTTCGGTTTCCAGGTTCGGGCTTGCCGGCTGGCGCTGGCGTCTCGCTGGGCTCTACCACCTCCCTCGGCGCTTCGGGCACCTCGGAGTCGGCGACCTGAGGAGGCGGAGCTTGCTGCTCTCGGGGCGCGGCCTCCTCACGTTGTGGACGGCTGGCCGGCGCCGGAATGTCAGATCGTTCCAATAACTGCAAGACGTGGCTGATGCTTTGCGGACGTTTCGCGGGGTCTTTGGCCAGGCACAATGCGACGGTATCTTCCACGACCAGCGGAATCGCATCCTCAATTCCCAGTTCAAACAACCGCTCCGTCATGGTCGGTGCTGTCCGATCGCAAATCTGCGCCAGCACCTGACCCTTGTAAAACGGCGGTGTGCCGGTGAGCAGATCGTAAATCGTCGCGCCCAACCCATAAACATCGTCGAGCACGGAGGGCTTCTCGCCCAGGGCCAGTTGCGGGCTGATAAGCCCCAAAGCGCCCGCGGGCGGATTCAGGCCGGTCGGAGCCGCCATCACTTGCAGGCTGCGGGCGATGCCAAAATCCGCCACCTTGAGTTGGTCGCGCGAGTTGAGCATCAGGTTGGCAGGCTTCAGCGCGAGATGCAGGAGGCCGGTCTCGGTATGCGCATAAGTCAGGGCGGCGCAAATCTGCCGCACCCAGGGCGTGATCTCTTCGAGGCGATAGCGCTGCTGCGACCGGTCAACCCGCAGCGTCGCCAGTGACCAGCCATCCACGTACTCCATCGCTATCGCCGCCAGCCCCTGGTCTTGAATGAAATCGTAAGTGCGGACGATCTGCGGGTGAGCGAGCTGCAGGCTGCGCCGGGTCTCGGTCTTAAGCCGCTCGACCGTGTTCGCATCCTGCAGGAGCGATTCCGGCAGGACCTTGAGGGCCACTTCCTGCTCCAGCTTAAAATCTCGCGCTAGCCAGACCACCGTCAGGCCGCCGCGCCCCAGAATTCGGCGCAGAATGTAGCGCGCCCCGCCGACGCGCACGCCGGGGGTGAGCGTCTCAGACAAGCCATGCGGATGGCTCGAACCCGGAGTTGACTGTTCTTTGGCCATAGCGACGGTTCTGCGCTTTGCGGCGCGCGACGACTAACCAGACCGATTGTGTGGAGTGTAGATTTCAACGCCAGACACACAAGACGAAAGGCGTGAGAAGCCAATATTGGGCGGGCCGGCGGCAATGTCCTGCCCTGATCAAACTTGACCCATTGGGGCGAAGCGGTAAGATCACACCGCAATGCCTAAGAAGAACATTATCAAACCGGCCAAGTCCGCCCCCGCCGTCGGGCCGTACAACCACGCCGTGCGCATCGGCGACCTGCTTTTCTGCGCCGGACAAATACCCATTGATCCGGCCACCGGAAACCTTGTCTCCGGCGACATCAAGGCGCAAGCCGAACGCGTCCTGCAAAACGTCAAAGCCATCCTCGATGACCAAAAGCTGACCTTCGCCAACGTGGTCAAGAGCACGGTCTTCCTGACCCACCTCGTGGACTTCGCCGGGATGAACGAGGTCTATGCCAAGTATTTCACGGCGGACTTTCCGGCGCGGTCCACCATCCAGGTCGCCGCGCTGCCCAAAGGGGCGAATGTCGAGATTGAGGTAATAGCCCATTACTGAGGTGGTGATTGGTAATCGGTGATTGGCGAGTAGCGCCACGCCGCTGGTCCTTGGCCGCCGATTCTAATCACCAATCACTAGTCACCGATCCCATGTCCCCCGGAGCTTATTTGCTGATTGGCGTGATTGTCGGAGGCGCGCTCGGCTTTCTGGTCGGGTGGTTGTATCGCCGGGGCCAGGCAGTCGCGCCGGATGACCGGCTCGCCAACGAACTGCGGCAGCAATTGACGCAGCGCGAGGCGGAACTGGCCAAACTGCGGGACCAGTTGACCACCGCCACCAGCGGGCAAGCCGCCGCGGACGCGAGCCGGGCGGCAGCCGAGAAACTCATCGCCGACCAGCGCGAGCTGCACGAGAAGTCCCTGCGCGACGCGAAGGAGGCGCAGGAGAAAGCGCTGGCCGATTTGCGGACGGCGTTCAAGGCGTTGAGCGTGGATACGCTCCGCGAACTGCAACCCCAGTTCATCGAACGCGTGACCGAGACGGTCGCCAGGCTCCAGGAGACGGGGAAAGGCGATTTAACCCGGCGCGAGGAAGCCATCAAGACGCTGGTCAAACCGCTGGAGGAGCAACTGAAGATTTACCAGCAGCGCTTGCAGCAGACCGAGAGCGCCCAATCCACCACGTTGGGCGAAGTGAAGAAGCACCTGGAAACGCTGGCGCAGCAGAGCCAGTCCCTCTCGAACGAAACGCTGCAGTTGCGCCGCGTGCTCAGCTCCAATCAGGCGCGTGGCCGCTGGGGGGAAGAAACCTTGCGCCGGGTCGTCGAGGCGGCGGGGATGAGTGCGCACTGCGATTTCAGCGAGCAGACCCAGGCGGGCGACAGCAAACCGGACCTGATTGTTCGCCTGCCCGGGGACCGGGTAATCATCGTGGACGCCAAGGTGCCGGACCTCGATTTCCTCAATGCCTTGGATGCTGCCGATAGCACGAAACGGGCGGAAGCGCTGGCCGCTCACGCGGCCAAGTTGAAAGCGACCGTCAAAGCGCTGGCCGACCGGGATTATCCCAGCCAGTTTCCGAACGCGCTCGATTACGTGGTGCTGTTTCTGCCCGCGGAATCGCTATTCAGCGCGGCGCTCGAAGGCGATCACGACCTCATCGTCTGGGCCGCCGGCAAGCGCATCATGCTGGCCACGCCGGCCTCCCTTATCGCCCTGCTCCGGTCCGTCAGCGTCAGTTGGCAACAGCACGCGCAGACCGAGAACACGCGGGCGATTGCCGAAGCTGCGCAGGAACTCTACACGCGGGTGTGCAAGTTCACCGAGCACTTCGAGAAAATCCGAGCCGGCTTGGAGAAAGCAAACGCCGCCTTCAATGACGCGGCCGGCAGCTACGAGCGCATGGTGCGTCCCAGCGGCGAGCGGCTGCTTAAACTGCGCGGGGACGCTCAGGGAAAAGAACTCCCTGACGTTCAACCTCTGAATACCACGTTGCGGCTACCGCCAGGCTAAGAGCCCCCCCCGGCGCCAGATGCTTGACGATAAGGATTCCGCCGTAACGAAGCTGCCGGTGCATAGGCTGGAATCGACAGGGCTGTGAGTCTCAGGTAGCATAAGATCGTGACTGCGGACGCGTTCTCGGCGGATGCCCCCGTGCCGAGTCCGGGAGACTCCCCGGCGGGCGCCGACGGCCCAGTCACGAATCACTCCCCCTCCGCCGCCAAGATCAACCTGTTCCGAGCTTTGTTCCGTGGGCGCGAGGATGTTTATCCCCGTCGGTTCGAGAGCCGTAAAACGGGTCGGGCGGGTTACCAGCCGGCTTGCGCCAATGAATGGGTCCGCGGCTTGTGCGATAAACCCCGGATAAAGTGCCCCGAATGTCCCAATCGGCGCCTCCTGCCGGTCACCGACGATGTGGTCCGCCAGCACTTGTCTGGCCGGGATGACCTGGGCCGGGAGTTCGTCATGGGTCTGTATCCGATGCTATCGGACGAAACCTGTTATTTGCTGGCCGTTGATCTCGATGGCGATGCCTGGCGGGAGGATGCCGGTGCATTGCGAGCGACCTGCAGGCGGCTGGCGCTGCCCGTTGCTCTGGAACGCTCCCGCTCGGGCAAAGGCGGTCACCTCTGGCTTTTCTTTGCCGAGGCCCTTCCCGCCAGCATGGCGAGGAATGTGGGCTCACATCTTCTGACTGAGGCCATGGAAGGCCGCCCGGAAATCGGCCTCTCTTCTTATGACCGGCTTTTTCCCAATCAGGACACTTTGCCTAAAGGCGGTTTCGGCAATCTGATCGCGCTGCCGCTGCAGAAGAAGCCCCGGGCAGCGGGCAACAGCGTTTTCCTGGACGAGCAATTCGAGCCCTATCAAGACCAATGGGCGTTTCTTTCCTCCGTGCGGAAGATCGTGCGCGCACAAGCCGAGTCTCTGGCCCGTGAGGCGGAACGCCGGGGCCGCATCACCGGCGTGCGGCTGGCTTTGGGAGAGGAGGATGAAGACCTCCCCTGGGCCTCTCCGCCTTCGCGTCGGCGGAAGGAACCGCCCATCGCGGGGCCTTTGCCCAAGACACTGGAACTGGTGCTCGGCGACCAGATCTACATTGCTAAGGAGCATCTCCCGCCGGGGCTGCACAGCCGCCTGCTGCGATTAGCTGCGTTCCAAAATCCTGAATTCTACCGGGCGCAGACCATGCGGCTGCCCACTTTCGGCAAACCGCGCATCATCCATTGCGCGGAGGACGGGCCGAAACATCTGGCTCTGCCTCGCGGCTGCCTGAGGGAGACGCAAGACCTGCTCTCCTCGCTGGGCATCGAGGCCACTCTGCGCGATGAACGCTTTGGCGGCACCCCGCTCGACGTGCGTTTCCGCGGTGAGCTGCGGCCGGAGCAGCAGTTGGCGGCGAACGCCCTGGCGGCTCACGATATTGGGGTCCTGGCGGCCACGACGGCCTTCGGGAAGACCGTTGTTGCAGCCTGGCTTATCGCGCGCCGCGGCGTCAACAGCCTGGTTCTCGTACACCGCCGGCAACTGCTGGAACAATGGGTGGAACGTCTGGCCTCCTTTCTCGATGTGCCGGCCAAGTCCATCGGCAGGCTCGGAGGTGGACGGAAAAACCTTACTGGCCGGATCGACGTGGCTCTCATGCAGAGCCTGGTGCGGAAGGGCGTCGTGCATGACTGTGTTGGATCCTACGGTCACCTGGTGGTAGATGAGTGCCACCATCTCCCGGCGCGCAGCTTTGAGCTGGTCGCCCGCCGGGCCAAGGCGCGCTACGTTACCGGCCTCTCCGCCTCGATCACGCGCAAGGACGGCCATCAGCCGATCATCTTCATGCAGTGCGGCCCGGTGCGCTACCGTGTCAACGCCCGGCAGCAGGCGGCCCTTCGGCCTTTCGCTCACCACGTTTTGGTTCGTCCTACGGGCTTCCGTGCGCCGGACCTCGCCGCAGCCGATTCGCGAGCCGAGTTCCAGCGGCTCTACGAGTCTTTGACCCAGGCTGCGGGCCGCAATCAATTGATCTGCAGGGACGTGATCGCTGCGGTGCAAGCCGGTCGTTTTCCACTGGTGCTGACGGAGCGCACGGAACATTTGCGGTTTCTGGCGACGCAGTTGTCAGCGGCAATTCCACACGTGATTACCCTCCAAGGCGGCATGGGCAGGAAGCAAATTCAGGCCGCAATGGCTTCGTTGGCACAAGTGCCGGACGACCAGGGGCGTGCGTTGCTGGCCACTGGCCGTTACATCGGCGAGGGCTTCGACGAGCCACGGCTGGACACACTGTTCCTCACGCTGCCGGTATCATGGCGAGGAACCATCGCACAGTACGTGGGCCGCTTGCACCGGTTGCACACGGGCAAGCGTGAAGTGCAGGTCTATGACTACGCCGATCTTGACGTGCCCATGCTGGCGCGGATGTTCGAGCGGCGCTGTGCGGGTTATGAAGCGGTGGGTTACACGCTCCTGCTGCCCGCCAGCGCGGTTCCCGGCTGGCCCGTCGAGGTCCCTCTGCCCATTGACCCGGAGTGGAAGCGCGATTATTCTGCCAGCGTTCGCTGCCTGGTCCGTGACGGAGTGGATGTTCCTCTGGCGACCCTCTTTTTGCATGCCGCCCGCCCGTTGCCTCGCGAAGGCGAGGGCGTCGCGCGGGCGCGGAGCGCGAGCGAAGCATTTCTCTACCGCCGCCTGCAAACGCTGCCAGCCACTGCCGGCCGCTTCCGCCTGAACGCGGAGCTACCCATCCCCTTTGATACACAAGGCCGAATGGAAGTCGATCTGTTTTGCGAGGAATTGCGCCTGGTTATCGAACTGGACGGCCGGCAACATCTGGCCGATGCTGAAGCCTACCGGCGCGACCGTCGCAAGGATGCCGCGCTCCAGGAACACGGGTACTTCGTGCTCCGTTTCCTTGCCGAAGACCTCGGCCAGCGCTTGGATGACGTTCTGAACGCCATCCAACGCGTGCTGGTTCGCCAGAAGGAACAGGCCAGGAGATGAGCGCCATTTCGCCCGTGCCCCGGGATAAAAGCAAAAGGGCCGAAACAAATGCTTCGGCCCTTTAATGAAAAACTGGCGGCGACCTACTCTCGCGGAGTCTATAAAACCACTACCATCGGCAAGACTGTGTTTGACGGCCGTGTTCGGAATGGGAACGGGTCGGACCACAGCTTTATGGCCACCAAGAAACGTCGGTGATGAGTGCGCAGGTCCTCCTGCGCCGCAGCGCAACAGCCCCCGATCACTAACCACACAAAATTCAAAAGAACAAGCAACCGAAACTACCGACCGCCGGTCAACGACCGGTATTCTTTGAAAACTGCACACAGGAGAAAACAAGGAATTACGTTCGCGAGTTAAAATCGCTCTTTCCCCTTTGGAGAAGGAAAAAGAAAGCGATCAAGCCGCACGACCGATTAGTATTAGTCCGCTACACGGATTGCTCCGCTTGCACGTCTAACCTATCAACCCGGTGGTCTTCCGGGGGTCTTTAGGGACCTTGCGGTCCGGGAAACAATATCTTGGGAGGAGCTTGGCACTTAGATGCTTTCAGCGCTTATCTCTTCCGCACATGGCTACGCAACGATGCCGCTGACGCGACAATTGCCACACCAGAAGTGCGTCAAACCCGGTCCTCTCGTACTAAGGTTTGAACCCCTCAAGTTTCCTGCGCCCACAGTGGATAAGGACCGAACTGTCTCACGACGTTCTGAACCCAGCTCGCGTACCGCTTTAACCGGCGAACAGCCGGACCCTTGGGACCTTCTCCAGC
>JBEKJO010000160.1:0-13387 GCA_050011195.1 Verrucomicrobiota bacterium
TCCCGGCGTTCGGGCGCGGTGTTTACCCGCCGCGCCTTTTCTCCAGCAGAAGCGCTTTCGTCAGCAGTTGCGCGAAGTGCTGCGGGGACGCCCACCTGAACAGTTTGGGCTTGCGGGGAGGCTCGCTCTTCCGAACAAGCAGTTACGGCGTTGCCTTGTGATATTTTGCGCTGGAACTCATCTTCCGCATCGCGGAATATGCGCAGCCATGAAGCTGAACCTGTCTGCCCTTTGCCCTGCGCTGGCGCTCGCTGTGCTCACCACTTGCGCGTTGGCTGCCGAACCCGAAACGGTCTGGATTTCGTCGCTGGACCTCTCCCCGATCACGCAAGGCTGGGGCCAGCCGCAGGCCGACAAGGCGGTCACCGGCAAGCCGCTGTCCATTGGCGGGAAGCACTTCGAGCGCGGGCTGGGCACCCACGCCGCCAGCCTGGTGCGGCTGCTGCTCAAGGGCGGCTCGGAGGAGTTCTCGGCGTTCGTTGGCGTGGACGATGCCGCCGGCAGCGACCACGCGCGCATCTCGTTCAGGGTCATCGGCGACGGCAAGACCCTGTTCAAAAGCGGCCCGATGAAACTCGGCCAGCCCGCTAAGAAGGTCGCGGTGAACGTTAAGGGCATCAAGATGCTGCTGTTGATCGCGGACACGCCGGAGGACATCTCGTTCGCCCACGCCGATTGGGCCGACGCCAAGTTGCTCGTGACGGGCGAGCGTCCGGCCATTGTCGGCGCGCCGCACGAAGACGCCGTCATCCTCACTCCCAAGCCACCCCGCGCGCCGCGGATCAACGGGGCGCGCATCTTCGGCGTCCATCCGGGGCATCCGTTCCTGTTCACGATTCCGGCGACGGGGGATCGCCCGATGAAGTTTGCGGTGGATCATCTGCCGAAAGGGTTAACCGTGGATGCCCAGACCGGCCAAATCCAGGGCCGGATCGAGGAGCCGGGCGAATACGTGGTGACGTTTCGGGCCGCGAACCTGATGGATGAGGTGGCGCGCGAGTTCAAGATCGTGTGCGGGGAGACGCTGGCCTTGACGCCGCACATGGGCTGGAACAGTTGGTATGTGTGGGAGAGTCGCGTGACGGACAAGATCATACGCGCCGCCGCCGACGCGATGGTCAGCAGCGGCCTGATCAATCACGGCTACCAATACGTGAACATTGATGATTGCTGGGCGGTGAAACCGGGCGCCACCGACCCGAGCCTCGGCGGCGAGCCGCGCGACATGTGGGGCATGGTCAACGCCAACCAGCGGTTCCCGGACATGAAGGCCCTCACCGCCTACATCCACTCCAAGGGCCTCAAGGCGGGCATCTACACTTCGCCGGGGCCGACGACGTGCGCCGGCCACGTCGGCGCGTATCAACACGAGGAACTGGACGCGCAGCGCTTTGCCGAGTGGGGTTTTGACTTCCTGAAATATGATTGGTGTTCGTATGGCGGGGTTGCGAAGAACCCGAATCGCGCTGACCTGCAAAAGCCGTATCGTGTCATGGGCGGTATCCTGCGCCGGCAGGACCGGGACCTGGTGCTGAACCTGTGCCAATACGGCATGGGCAACGTTTGGGAATGGGGCAAAGAAGTCGGCGGGCACAGTTGGCGCACCGCGGGCGACCTGGGCGGCTCCTTTTATGGGATTCCCGGCGCGCTGTTCCGCGACGGCTTTGATGTCTATGCCGGCAAGGAGCTGCACAAGTATGGCGGCCCAGGCGGGTGGAACGATCCCGACTACCTGTTGCTCGGTCACCTGAGCAACTGGAAAGGCCAGACCGCGCTGACGCCGCTCACGCCGAACGAGCAATACACGCACGTCTCCCTCTGGTGCCTGCTGGCCGCCCCGCTGATTTTTAGCGGCGACATCACCCGCCTGGACGACTTCACCCTGAGCCTGCTGAGCAATGACGAGGTCATCGAGGTGGACCAGGACCCGCTCGGCAAACCGGGCCGCCGCGTGGCCATCGAGAACGATCTGGAGGTCTGGGCCAGAGATATGGAAGACGGGACGAAAGCGGTCGGCCTGTTCAATCGCGGTGAAGACGCAGCCACCGTGACCGCCCAATGGGCCGACCTTGGCCTCAAAGGCAAGCGGATCGTGCGCGACTTGTGGCGGCAACAGGATTTGGGGGAATTCGAGGGCGAATTCAAGGCTTCCGTGCCGCGCCACGGGGTGGTGCTCGTCCGCTTGCGGGCGAAGTGAGTGGGTGATAGAAAGAAATCTGGTGAAGCCAAGGCAATGAGGTGCTATGGTGTCTTGGTTCATTCGCGAACCGTAAACACTCATGAGGATACTGTTGGTCTATCCGCACAACCCGGACACGTTCTGGAGCTTCAAGCACGTCTTGCGCTTCGTCTCCAAGCGCTCCGCTTTCCCCCCGCTCGGTCTGCTCACCATCGCCGCCATGCTGCCGGCCGAGTGGCAGCTCAAGCTGGTCGATCTGAACGTCGAGCGCCTCAAAGACAGCGACCTGCGCTGGGCTGATTACGTCATGCTCAGCGCCATGATCATCCACAAGCAATCCGTTCATGAAATCGTCGCCCGCTGCGCTGCGTTCAAGAAACCGGTTGTCGCCGGCGGTCCCCTCTTCACGACCGGCCATGAGGCCTTTCCCGCGATTCAACATTTTGTGCTGGGCGAAGCCGAGGACATCCTGCCGCAACTGGTGGCCGACATGCGCGCGGGGACCCTCCAGCCCCAATACCGCCCCGCCGACCGGCCAGACATCACGCGGGTGCCGGCGCCACGCTGGGACCTGGTCAATTTCAGGGATTACGTTAGCATGACCGTCCAGTTCTCGCGCGGCTGCCCATACGATTGCGAGTTTTGCGACATCATCATCATGAACGGGCGCGTCCCCCGCACCAAGACCCCGGCCCAACTGATCGGGGAACTCGAGGCCCTCAGGCTGCAGGGTTGGAAGGACATGGTGTTTATCGTGGACGACAATTTCATTGGCGACAAGAAGCGGACCAAGGCCCTGCTCCGCGAGTTGATCGCCTGGCGTGAACGGGTCCGGCCCGGCATGGGCTTCTTCACCGAGGCCTCGGTGAACCTGGCCGACGATGCGGAGCTATGCGAACTGATGGTGAAGGCCGGATTCAAGAAGGTCTTCGTTGGCCTCGAAACGCCGTCGGCCGAAAGCCTCCAGGAATGCCACAAGGTGCAGAACAAAGGCCGCGACCTGGTCGAGACGGTCAAGACCCTCCAGCGCGCGGGCCTGGAAGTGATGGGCGGGTTCATTGTCGGGTTCGACAGCGACCGGCAGGATATCTTCAAGCAGCAGTTCGACTTCATCCAGCGCTCGGGCGTCGTCACCGCCATGGTGGGGCTGCTGAGCGCGTTGCCGCAGACCAAACTCTATCATCGGCTCAAGAAGGAAGGCCGCCTGGAGGGCGACAGCACCGGCAATAACACCGAGGCCGTGCTCAACTTCAAACCCAAGCTGAACCGGGAATTCCTGCAGTCCGGTTATCGCGACCTGATGAAGAAGCTCTACGAGCCGAAGGTGTATTATCAGCGAATCCGCACCTTTCTGAAACATCACCGGCCGAGCGGCCCGCGACTGCGGGTTTCGCCCTCGGATGTTCAGGCTTTCCTGAAATCGTTCTGGCTGCTGGGCATCCGGGACCGTGGTCGCCACAATTACTGGCGGTTCTTCTGGAGCACGCTGCTGCGCCGGCCAGGCCAGCTCCGCTGCGCCATCGAGCTGGCCATCATCGGCTACCACTTCCGCCGCGTCGCCAGCCGGCTCTGACTTGGCCATTCGCCCGCGCGCTAACCGTGAGTGAGCGCCGGTTCGTTGCCGGGTTCCTTTTTGGTCCTGAGGGGAAGCACGAGTTCACAAACGGGGTCTTCGCAATCTACGACAATCTCCATCTGCTCGAAGTTCTCGTCGCGGCTCAGTTCGGCGGCGCGCTCGATGGTTCCCAAATCAGCCGCGGCGTCGGGGCTGCCGACCCAGTGTTTGGGGCCCGCGTAGTAAAGGCCAATTCTAGCATTCCGCAGAAGCACACTCATGCCACCTCAATATACCTGCGTTCCGCCAGGTTGCCATAGGGTGTTCACCCCAGTCGCCAGGAACCCAGCCGCCGGCGGGAAGCATGGTTCTGCCAGAGGGCGTTGGAACGCGGAGGCGCTGCACGGGTGAGTGCGACCGACGCAAAAAGGCCCCGGAGAAGCGATAAATCGGCGAGGCATGGCGGCCAGGATATTCGCCACAATCTGCAAAAATTGTTCGTGACTCGGGTCAAGGCAACCGCTAGTTTCACCAGGTTCGCGGTCTAAAAATTGAATCTGATTGCCCATGCAAACACGTTTTGATCTGACACAAGCCGACATACCCAAGAGTTGGTACAACCTGCTGACTGATCTCCCGGTGCCTCTGCCGCCGCCGCTGCATCCCGGCACCAAGCAACCCATTCCACCGGAAGCCTTGCTGGCCATTTTCCCGGAGAACCTCGTGCAACAGGAGATGAGCCCGGAGCGCTGGGTCGAAGTCCCCGAGCCGGTGCGCGACATTTACGCGCTGTGGCGGCCGACGCCGTTGCTGCGCGCGGTGCGCTTCGAGAAGGCCCTGCAGACGCCCGCCCATATTTATTACAAGTATGAGGGCGTCAGCCCCGCCGGCAGCCACAAACCGAATACCTCCGTCGCGCAGGCCTATTTTAACAAGGTGGCCGGCACCAAACGGCTGGCGACCGAGACCGGCGCGGGCCAGTGGGGCGCGGCGCTGGCGCTGGCGTGCAAGCTGTTCGGCCTGGAATGCAATGTCTATATGGTTAAGGTCAGTTACCAACAGAAGCCCTATCGCCGGATGCTCATGCATACCTGGGGCGCGACGGTCCATCCCAGCCCCAGCGACCAGACGGAATATGGACGCAAGCTCCTCGCGGAAGACCCGCATTGTCCCGGCAGCCTCGGCATCGCCATCAGCGAGGCCATCGAGGACACGGTCAAACATCCCAACACGAAATACTCGTTGGGCAGCGTGCTCAACCACGTTTGTCTCCACCAGACCGTGATTGGCCAGGAAGCCATGAAGCAAATGGAAATGGCCGGCGAGGAGCCGGACGCGATTTTCGCTTGCTGCGGGGGCGGCAGTAATTTCGCCGGGTTGACGTTCCCTTTCATTGGCAAGAAAATCACCCAGAAGAAGAAATACCGGATTGTCGGCGTGGAGCCTTCGGCCTGCCCGTCGCTGACCAAAGGCGAGCTGCGTTACGACTTCGGCGACACCGCCGAAACCACGCCGTTGCTGATGATGTACACCCTCGGCCACAAGTTCATGCCGCCATCCATTCACGCGGGCGGGCTGCGCTACCACGGCATGTCCCCGATGGTGAGCCACGCGCTCAAGCTGGGCCTGATCGAAGCCGAGGCTTACCACCAGACCAAAGTGTTCGAGCAGGCGACGCTCTTTGCGCAGACGGAAGGCATCGTGCCCGCGCCGGAATCAGCCCACGCCATCGCGGCGGTGGTGGTGGAGGCTCTCAAGGCGCGCGAGGCCGGTCGCAAGCGCGTGATACTGTTCAATCTATCCGGCCACGGCTTGCTCGACCTGAGCGCCTATGAAACTTATCAGACTGGCAAAATGCAGGATGTGTAACCAAATCCTTTTAGCAATAACCAACAAATCAAACTCATTATGAAACCGAATAAGACCAAGCAAATCATTACAGGATTCATTCTCGCGGGCCTGCTGGCGGCGCCCGCCATCGTCCAGGCCCAACCCACCGATCACTACGCGCCCGGTGCGGAAGGACTCAAGGCCGCGACGCTGCCGCCTCCGGGCGTCTATGTTCGCGACTACAACTACTTCTACTATTCCGATCAGTTGAACGACGCCAACGGCAATAAAGTGAACGGCGCTAATGCGAAGCTGTTCCTCTACGCCAATCTTCCCCGTGTTATCTGGATTACGGACCTGCAAGTGTTGGGCGGCAATATCGGGGTGGATGCCTTGCTGCCGTTGCAGTACACGGACCTGAAAGTCAACACGCCCGGCGGGCCTTTCAACGACCACACCTTCGGCATAGGCGACCTTTTCTTTGAAGGGACCTGGTCCAAGCACATTCAGCAGTTTGACTTCTCGCTGGGTGCGGGTGTCTGGGCGCCGACGGGCGATTCATCCAGCCAGCTCACCACGAGGGCCGGCCTGGGTTATTGGGATGAGATGCTCACCGCCGGGGCGACGTGGTATCCGGATCAGGCGAAACGATGGGCGCTCTCGGTGCTCAACCGCTACGAGTTCAACCAGGAGAAACGAGACACCGACATCACCCCTGGTGATGCCTATACGGTCGAAGGCGGCCTAAGCTATGGGGTCTTGAAAACCGTAGATGTTGGGGCGATCGGCTATTACCAGCAGAAGGTGACGGAAGACAGCGGCAGTGGGGCATCGCCTACACGCGACCGGGTAGCCGGCATCGGTCCGGAAATCAGCGCGTTCTTCCCCTCGGCCACTTTCGGGGTGTCCTTGCGCTACGCCTACGAGTTTATGGCGGAGAGCCGGTTCCAGGGCCACACCTTCACGCTGACCCTGACCAAGCGGTTTTAGCCCGGCTTCGCCCGGCCAACAGAGCGGTGGGAAGCGTCGGAGCGCGTCCCCGATGGCCTCATGACCGAACGTCAATGGAACGAATTGCGCGCGGTCATCGAGGGCCAGACCCTCCCGCGCCCGCCCATCGGATTCATCATTGATTGTCCGTGGCTGCCGAACTGGTTTGGCATCGACATTCTCGATTACTTCACCAACGAAGCCCTGTGGTTCGAGGCCAATCGCAAGGCCATCGAGACATTTCCCGAGGTCACATTCCTGCCCGGGTTCTGGTCGGAATTCGGCATGTGCACCGAGCCGTCCGCGTTCGGCGCCAAGTGCGTGTTTCACCAGAACGAGTTTCCGTTCGCCGACAAGACGATCCGCGATGTGGCGCAAATAGACGATTTGGCCGAACCGGACCCGGCCACCGACGGTCTGCTGCCGTTCATGTTAAACCGGCTCAAGAGTGTGCGCCCGCGCCTGGAAGACATGGGCCACAAGATCCGGTTCTCCGTCTCGCGCGGTCCGTTGAACGTCGCCACCTTCCTCATGGGCACCACGGAGTTTCTGATGGCCCTCAAGACCGACCCGGACAAAGCGCACAAACTCCTCCGCATCATCACGCGGTTCCTCAAGAAATGGCACGATCTCCAGCGCCAGACCTTGCCCTCCATCAACGGCATGTTTCTGCTGGACGACATCGTTGGCTTTATCGGCGAAAAGGACTTCAAGGAGTTCGGTCTGCCCTATTTCAAGGAACTCTATTCCGCTGACGTGGCGGTGAAATTCTTCCACAACGACGCCGAGTGCGCTAAATCCATCGGCTGCTACCCCGAGATCGGAATAAACCTCTACAACCCCGGCATTTTCAATACGCTCGCGGAGTTGCGGGAGATGTCCGCCCATCGGCTCACCATCCTCGGCAACATCCCGCCCCGCGACGTGCTGGCCAAAGGCTCGCTGACCGACGTCGCCGCGGCGGTCAGCAAGCTTTTGGCGGAGACGGCTGACAAATCGAAACTCATCCTCTCCTGTGCCGGCGGAATGCCGCCGGGTGTGAGCACGGAGAACCTCAGGGCGTTTATCGCGGCGGCCAAGTGAGAGAAAGCGGGCGGGCATCCTACGCCTGCCGTGTCTGGCCGGTTACGGTGAAGCAAAATTCTTCGTGCACTCCCTGCTGGAACCCTATAAACCATACCGCAGGAATTTGTTGGAGCAAGACCAAGTGCCGTGAAGTCGGAAGACCTAAACCCGAACAAGATTCTCTGGGGCCCGTTGTTTCCCGAGCGCGTCCAGATTCTCATTGCTATCCCAATAGGCGTCGCAGTCAAGCTGGTCTCAAGCTGGCCTTGTGGATGAAGAGTCCCAACATTCGCTATGCCTACCCACTTCGACCTAATCATCACTGCCGATTACCCGAGCCGCACGGCCGAGTTGCGCCTGCTCGACGCGCATGGCTCGCAACTCGCCTTCCGGCAGACGGATTTCAAGAAGATCGCCGTTTCCCATCAGCAAGGGCTGTTCGACCTGCGGAATTTCCTGCGCCACTACGTCGAGGCGGGCCGTGAGGCAGCCAGCGTCGCCGAGATCGGCGTCTGCATCGCCGAGGAGGTGCTCGGGCAGGAGATCTTTGAGAAGCTCTGGCGGTCAGAGTCCCAGCGTACACTGCGCATTCAATTGCCGGGAGCCTCGGAGGAGGAAAACTACCTTGCGGCGGCCCTGGCCCGTGTGCCGTGGGAAATCGCGCGCCCCAGCCCCGGCCAGCCCACCCTGGGCGAGCGCAACCTCCTCGTCCGTGTCGTCCACGACATGCAGGCCCCCGTCTCCCAGCCCGTGGAACTGGCGCCGGACGAGTGCCTGCGGGTGCTCTTCGTCTTCGCCGAGGCGCGGGGTTCGCGTCCGCTGGGCGCGCGGCAGGAGCGGCGCGAACTGCTGCGGCTCTTTGAGAAAGAAATCTACCCGCACCACCGCGTCGTCGCGCACTTCCTCACGCACGGCGTCACGCGCGAGCGGTTGGAGGCGCAGATTAGGGAAAACAACGGCTACCACGTCGTCCACTGGAGCGGGCATGGACACCTGAACCTGCTGGAACTCGCCAAACCCGGCGGCGCCAGCGACCACCTCTCCGGCGGCCAGTTGCTCCACCTCTTCACACACGCCGGCGGCTTTCTGCCGCGGCTCGTGTTCCTCAGCGCCTGCCATTCCGGCGACATCCTGCGGGTGAAAGACTGGACGGATTTCCTTGCCATCGCTCAGGGCAAGGAGCCGGGCACGAAGGATGCCGACACGAAGAAGCTCGACCTCAAAGCGCAGCCCGGCTTCACCGGCACCGCCCACGCCCTCCTGCAAGGCGGCGTGCCTTCGGTCGTGGCCATGCGCTACTCCGTCGGCGATGACTACGCCCGCGAACTGGCCGTCGAGTTCTACCGCGCGCTGCTCGCCCACCCCCAGCCGAAGGACGCCTCCGCCGCCCTCACGCAGGCCCGGCGGTCCCTGCTGGAGGGAAAGAAGCACGACCGCGCCCGGTTCGCCGTGTGCGATCACGCCACGCCGGTGCTCTACGGCGCGGAACAGCCCGGCCTCACGCTGGCGAAGGGCCGCAGCCCGGACCTCAATCTGCGCAATCCCCGCTTGCACCACATCGTCGAGTTGACCACGGCGGCGCACGAGCACTTCGTCGGGCGCACCTGGGAACTGACGGGGCTGGGCGCGGAGTTCATCGGCTCCACCACCGGCGCGGAGGTGAAGCCCGTCGCCGTCATCACCGGGCTGGGCGGCATGGGCAAGACCGCCCTCGTGGCCGAGGCCCTCGCGTTGTGGGAGTCGCGCTTCGAGTGGGTGCTCCTCTATCAGGCCAAGCCCAACGCCCTCGGTTTCAGCGCCACGCTCCGTGACATCCACCTGAAGCTCATGGGCGAGTTGAAGCTCTACCACGACCACGTGAGGGCAAATCCCGCTGATGCTATCTACCGCGACGCCGCTCCCGATTTCACCAGTTCCGAGCGGTTGGAGCGGCTCACGCGCAACCTCGTCCGCGCGCTGAAGGACGAACCCATCCTGCTCGTGCTGGACAACTTCGAGACGAACCTCAAGCCGCTGGCCGAGCCCCCGACCGCCGCCGGGCAACCGGTTTGGGCCTGTCAGGACCCGGTGTGGGACTGCTGCCTCTCATCGCTGGCCAAGGAACTCGCCGGCTCGCCCTCGCGGGTCCTCATCACCTCCCGCCGGCCACTGGCGGCGCTTGCGGACGGTGTCAGCCACGCCGCGGTGCTGCTCGGCCCGCTACCCCCGGCGGAAGCGGCCCTGTATCTAAAGGCCCAGCCGGCCCTGAGCAAAATGGTGTTTGGCGCCGACAGCAAGGAGAAGCTGCTCGCCCAGCGCCTGCTAAGTGCCAGCCGCTTTCACCCGCTGCTCATGGACCGACTCGCCCGGCTGGCGGCGGACAAGAAACTGCGGCCCCAGCTCCTCCAAGCCCTCGATACGCTGGAGAAGACCAAGGACTTCGCCCAGCTCCCGGCGCTCTTTGCCACGACTCGCGATGACGCGAAGGAACTCGCCTACCTCAACGATGCCCTCGCCGCGTCGCTCGACCAACTTATCCGCGACGCCAGCCCCGACGCCCGCCGCCTGCTTTGGATCATCGCCGTGGCCAATGAACCGATCGAGTTGGAGCTGTTGAAAAGTGTGTGGAGCGGAGGGCCTCCAGCGCGAGCGGAGATCGAGCCGCTGCTGCGCTATCTTGTGAGCATCGGTCTAGTGACCGAGCAGCGCAACCCACATCTCACCTGCCACGAACTGGTCCGCGAGCGGATTCGCGCCTGGATGAAGCAGCATTCCCCCGACCGGGGTGAGTTGACGGAAAACGGCATTCGCCTCGCTTACGCCGAGCGGCTGGAAGCCGTGTTCATGGCCCTCCAACACCAGAACATGACGGCTGCGTTCCAGGCCGGCAGCCGCGCCCTCGCGTATCGCGTCCAGGCCGGGGCCTGGGGCCGGCTGGGCGGTTTCGTGGGCGACCTCGTTACCAGCTCAGAGAATCCGCGCCTGCTGGAAGGGCTGATCCCGCATCTGCAGATCGCCGCCGAGTCCGCGCCGGAGGGCCAGCCGCGTTGGACTTGCCTCCGCTACCTCGCCGATGCGCTGGCTCGCGGAGGCCGTCCCGATGCCAGCCTACCCTTCTTCGAACAGGCCGCTACTCAGGCCCGCGCCGCTGCCGAGGCCGGAGGCCAAGGCTCGCGGCATGCTTGGACGGACCTTGTCGGGATCACTGGCAACTGGGCGAACGCCCTTGGTGATGTCGGCAACCTCGACGCCTCGCGCCAACGACAGCTCGAGTCCGCAGAGGTAGCGAAGGAAGCAAGGCTACCTGCAGTCGTCGTCATCGGCAGCGAGTTGGAGGTCCTGCGCATTGACATCATGCAGGGTAAGATGGCAACAGCGTTGCCAGAGGTGGAGGCGCGGCTCGCGCAGGCCGAGGCTTGGTGGAAACAACACCGCTCAGGCCAGCCGGTGCCCGAGGCCCCCAATGTCGAATTTCTAGCCCGGGTGTATATCGCCGCGCTCAACATCGCCTCACAAGCCGACCTTGTCCGGAAGGACTGGAAATCCACCCTTGGCCGCCTTGATACCATTTTGGATGTCGAGTGTGCGTTGCGGCGCCCTGCCGAAGACATCGCCGCCACCCGGATGAACCGAGCCAATGTCCTGATGGAACTCCAGGGGCGCTTCGCCGAGGCCAAGGCAGAGTTGGAGGATTGTCTCCGTCTATCCCAGGGCAATCCTGTCGCGAGTGCCAGGGTACTTGGCTGCCTCGCCGACCTATTCAACAAACAGGGGGACGTAAGCCAGGCCATCACCCAGCAGCGTCGTGCGCTTTCTGTTTGCGAGCAGTTGCCCGATCCCACAGACCGCGCCATCTCGCATGGCAACTTAGCCAACTACCTCGAACGTAGCGGCACCCCGTCTGCCCTCGCGGAAGCGCCCCGCCATGAGCTTGTTGCCCTCGTTTACGGCCTCGTCGCTGGACTGGTACCGCACCTCCAGACCTCGCTGCGCAACTACGCCATTGCTTTCCGCCGGGCCCACGCCGCCGGCACGAAGTTGATGGTGCCCCGCGTAGCCGAACTGCTCGCCGACCCCGCCTTCCGCCCGCTGGCCGACTGGCTCCGCCAGCGCGAAGTGAACGTGGACGAGTTGCAGACTGCCGTGGACCAGTTCCTCGATCAGGCCCGGCAGGCCGCCATAGCCTCAACCGCCCCATGAACCACGCCCCGGAGGTCGAGGATAACCATCGCCAGCTCCGCCAGACGAGCGCCGAAGCGAGGGCGCTGCTGGGCGGCGCTGCCGGGAAGTTGCGCGCCGTCCTCCGAAACCAAGCCATCATGGCGGAAACCCCGCTGGAGGCCCAGGCCGTGATGGAATCCGCCTTCGATGCCATCGGCGCGGCGCTCCGTTGGCTCGAATCTGCCGCGCCCGCAAAAAGGTCATCCCCTGCGCCGCCCCCCGGCGGACCGACTCGCCAGCAGGGGCAGTTCCTCGCCTTCATCCGCGAATACATGATGCGGAACGAGGCCGGGGCGGCTCCCCGCCATGCCGATTTCCAGCGGTTCTTCAACCTCACACCCCCGTCGGTAAACTCCATGCTGATTCGGCTCGAACGGCGGGGATTCATCCGACGCATCCCCGGCAAGGCGCGGGCCATCGAACTGGCCATCAACCCCGGTTGGATTCCGCCGCTGGACCGGCCTTTCAGGTTGTGACCCCGCACCAGTTGCCAGCAAGACTTCCCCAAGCCCATGACAGCACGCACCGAACTCCTCTTCGAACTCGAAGCCTCCTTCCGTGCCGGTTTTGCTGGCGGCGTTGGCGGCGAGGCTCAGTTCGCTTTTCGGCTGAGGCACAGCACTTCGGCCTGTTGTGGACGCAGGGAAATCTGCCAGCCGTGCCCGGAGGGCGTGGCGGCGTTGCCGGACACCAACTCCCGTGCCGAAGCGGGTTGCTTCAGTCCCAACACTTTAAGGTCCGCCGTCACCGTTCCGCTCTGCGTGTTCGCAGTGTCATTGAGCAGCGTCAGGAACACGGCGCCGCCTTGCTCCGGGCCAAAACGCTCGACCAGTATCTTTGGATTGTCGCACGCAGCATGGGTCAGTGGCTGCCAGCCCGCCGCGGTGAGGCGGCGCAGCAGCGGGATGTATTTCTTGAAGAGCGGGCGGTCCCGCTCATACCACTTGTTCGCTGAGGCCCAATACGGGTCTTTCGAGGCGGCTTCCTCGTCAAAGAAGCCGGGCCAGACGCCATAGAAGAGGCAGCGCTGGAAATAGCGCTCGACCAGCTCCGGCGTGAACCGGGCGTAGTCGGTGTTCATCAGCAGGCAGTAGGGCTTTTGGCGGCAGAGGGCGCGGCGGAAGTTCATGACTGCGTCGGAGTCGGGCTGGTATTCGCCATGATGCAGCCAGTTGACCTCCGTGCCGAGCACATCGAGCAGCGGGGCGGAGAAGGCGAACTGCCAAAGCACGGCGTTCGCGAACAGGAGCTTGCCGCGCGCGCGCATCCGGGCGGCGATGTCGCGTTCGAAGGTCCAGGTGTTGAAGATCATCAGTTGACAGGACCGGCCCTCGGAATCGAAGACGAGCGGAACGCTCGCCGTGCGAAAATGCTCGCGGCGATAGTTCAACTCGCCAGACGACATTTCGAGGGAATCGAGATACACGCCGTCCAGGCCAGCGCCCGGAGGTGGTTGATGGTTAAGAGTTGATGGTTGATAGACCGGTGGCCCCTGCCTGGGCTGGCTCTTGCGGAAAGCGGCCTCGATAGCTTGCTGCATGACCATCGCCTTGTTGAAGGGGCGTTCG
>JBEKJO010000161.1:0-13277 GCA_050011195.1 Verrucomicrobiota bacterium
GATATTCGAATTACGTGAATTCATGCCCGAGTACCGTTAATTCATTACGGCTTAACCGGCAGCCATTTCCAATCAAAGAGTGGTTCCGTGACAAGCCCCGAAGAAGTACAGGGGAGCCCGCCGGACGAAAGCCTCCCGTTGTAACCGTACTCCACAAAAGCCAATGCCTCCCTCACGTGCTCGCCGAAGTCGCCGTAAAAGGTTGCTTTGTAAAGCCGCGCACGAGTTTTCGCGCCCGCTAACGAGTAATCAGCAGCTGTTAGCCACTGCTGTTGTGACATGAAGTCGTCGTGGCATAACCTGAAGGCCCTGCCGAACAGAGCATAGTTGACAGCATCAGCGTAGTAGCAGTTTTTGTTAACTGCGACTGTCCCTTCGTATTGTCCCGACCCGCATTTGTAGTTATTCTTACCCATAGACAGATTGTTCATTACAGGAGGCTGGACATTGTGCAATTGAACAATCTCCCAAGCGTTGCCTGCGCACAGTCCGCCAATGCGGCTTTCTGCTTGCTGTCTTTGATCAGGAGTCCAGTGCTTCGCAAAATTCGTGGAAACATCATTCAGAGTTCTGTTCAGTATTTGCGTCACGTCCGGGCCGCCGGTCCCGAGGATCATCTGAATCGAAGCCAGATTAGGCAGTGCGTCCAAGGAACTGGAACTTTCCTCATCCCCGAGTTCCTCCATATCATCTTGGTGCCCGCTCGGATCGCTCCCGTTTACGGGATTTGCGCGGCAGTAGAGGTATTTGTGGAGCGAAATTGGGTCTTCCTGGTCTCCCTCGGCGGTATCCATCGTCCAAAACCGTCCGGTTCCCGGATTGAAGTATCTGGCGCGAGATACTGCACTGCGAAAAACCGGCGTACTGCGGTTTTTCGCTCCCACACGGCGCAACGGGAAGGCGACCACGCTGCCCCGGAACCGGGTGCATGATGTGGTGGATGTGGCGGATGTGGTGCGCCCTCTCAGGCGGTCGCATGGCGCAACGCGGGTGCCTCCGCGCTCCCACAGGGAAGCACACACGCAAACAGGATAGTGCGCCAAGCCTTTCACCGGCGCTGCGGTGCCAAAAACAGCTGACAAGGAAAAGAAAGAACAGGTAACAATTGGGGAGCAAGGCCGTGCTGGCTCCGACCTTTCGCGGGGTGGCATGGAGTGATCGTCTCCTTCAGCTCGTCTACGCTAAGCTTGGCGTAATGGCGCGGCTTATCAAGTGTCTTGTGGCCCAACAGGTCCTTGGCGTGATACACGTTGCTAGCACCGCGAATCATCTCCGTGGTACATGATTTATGGGAGGTATGTGGCAGCACGGTCATGCAAGAGCCAAGTCGCTTCGCTATGGCTTCGTAAACTTATAGTTTGGCTTGTAACCGAGGGCGCCTTCCCAAGTCGCGGAGTACACCTGACCTGTTATTAGCATGTAGCCATCCAGCGGCTGGAACCTCCATATCGACTCCCGGATAAACTGTTCAACCTCTGACTTCGAGGGCTTGTGGTCGTAATTCTTTGACCCCCTTATCGGGGTGTCCAGAACGCGCATGACGTCCCACAGGCGGCCGACGTCAGTGCTATCTTTGGGATGACGGTAAGCGTGAACGAGGCACCAATGTTTCTTCGGAAGCTCTATGGCAATCAAGCAATAGTCGATGTAGAGTGGCCTCTTGTCCACCATTGAGCTGAAAGCCAGGAGGTGTGGCACGCTGTTGCTCTTGTAACCCAGATCATGCATGATTGATTGTGCCGAAGGTGCGTCGGTGTCGGCCTCAGCCGAATCAGCTGTAACGATCAAGGTGAGCAGCGCGGAAGCGATAATTACGAATGTCTTCATAGTTTTGGTCCTTGGCACACCACCTAAGAGGAATTCCCCGTCGCCGCCAAACCCTGCGCCAAGCCATTGCTGTCCGGCATTCGTTCCGGGGGCGCAGTTATCCACGGGATCGAGATGTGGCGAGTGGTGATTCATTTCTCAATAATCTATTACGTCCTCTTGCATAATGTTCCCGGGGTCAAGGAAGAAGTATGGAGTCGTTCTCCTTGCCGTAGTAGTTGGTCCGGCAGTGTCGTAGGTTTCCTCCCAACCGCTGGGATAATTATCACGGTGCCTTTGTGCCTCGCCCAACTGTTTCGCCACAACGTTTTCGATCTCTATAATGTCACGCTTTTCTTCGGGAGATTCCCATTTCCCAGGCGGATCGTATGGCTTCGAGTCTGTCCTGTACCTAGCTGGGTCGGTCTCTTGATGGTAGGCATGGCCCAGCTCATGCATCAAGCACAAGGCGGGCGTTATTTGTTTCCACCCCCCAAACGCCCCTCTCCACCTAAGACCGAGGTCGGGGACCCAATAAACTGTTTTGAGAGCACCACTGTATGCGTCGCCAGGTTCATCAAAATCGTTAGATGGGGCATTCTCTGCTAAAATGACGTACTGATTTTCGCACGCTTGCAGCTTGTCAAGGATCTCTTTTCCCTTCGCTGAATGTGAAAGATATTCTATGGCTTTCTCGTAATTTGCTCTATCGTCTTTCCCAGAGGGGGGTATCAGCTTCAGGCCAAGGGGGTCAATCCGATCAACAGGGTTTGCACCACAATACAGATATTTGTGCAATGACAGTGGATCTTGCTTATTACCCTCGTAACTATCCCTCGTCCAGAACCTTCCGGTGCCCGCATTGAAGTATCTGGCGCGGAGGTAATACATACCCAGGTCCGAGTCAAATTGCTCGCCGCAGTAAAGATAGGCAGTGGCGGGCAGGCCTTTGGAGGCGATGAGTGTGCCGTAGGCATCGTAGGTGAACGTCTGGTTGACCGCGCCGGTGCCGTCCAGCAGCAACCGGGTCGAGCCATGGCCGTCGGCGCCAAAGTAATAGACCGTGCCGCCCGCCTCGCGCTGGCTGATGAGGCTCAAGCCGTAAGCATAGGCGCGGATGAGGGCGCCCGCCGAGGTCAATTCTTCCAGGACCTGCGCATAACCGCTGGGGTTGCGGTCATCCACGACGTAAAAGGTCGTGCTGCCATCGGCCGTCTTGCGCACCCGGATGCCGTCGCCGTTGTAGGCGAGGTAAACGCTGTTGTTGTAATTCGTCAGCCGGTTCTGGACATCGTAGTAATACGGCCCGACCGCAGTGCCGTTGGTGCTCCAGAGCGTGTTGCCGTTGTTGTCGTACTGGTCGGTTGTGAGCCAGTCGTTGATTGTGAAGGCGCCTGCAGCAGAGGGGAGCGTGGAGGCCAGGCCGCCGCTGCTCTGACGGTTGGTGCGGTTGCCGACGGGATCGTAACGGTAACCGAGGGTGCCCAGGGCACTGATCGTTTCATTGGTCAGCCGATAAAGCGGATCGTACTGCCAGGCGTAGGTTGTGGGTGTGCTGGCGCCGGCTACGGTTTCAGTCAGATTCGTGCGGTTGCCCGTGGCGCCAAGCTGGTAATAAAAGCTCGCGACATTTGACCCGTGGCTGCGCCACAGCGCGTTGGTGAGCCGGTTCAAGGCGTCATATTGATACAAGTTGGTGACGCCGTTGGCGTAACGGATGGATTGAAGGTTGCCCACCCCGTCGAAACCGTAGCTGGCCGCCGCAGACCCGCCGGCCAAAACGTTCGTAATCCGGTTCAGCGGATCATAGGCGTACTGCAGGTTCGCTCCTCCGGTCGTGCTGGACCAGAGGTTGGTGACGTTGCCGTCGGCGTCATAGGCGTAATTGAGGAAGACCACGGGACCGCTGGACCACGAGACCATCTTCTGCACGAGGCGATCCCGGCTGTCGTAGCTGTTAGTGGTCGTGCCGGCGGCATCCGTCATCGTCAGGCGCTGGCCGGTGGGCGTGTAGGTGTAGCTCACGGCGTAACCGTTGACGGAGGCTTGATGGACCAGCCGGTTCATCACGTCATACTGGTTGGTGATGACGACGCCGTTGAAGTTGGTCGCCCGAACCAGGTTCCCGGCCAGGTCGTAACCCAGGGTTTCGACCTGATTGCCGGGCAGCGTGCGCGCGATCCGGCGGCCCATCGAATCGTAAGCGAAGCTGGTCGTGCGGCCAAGCGCGTCAACCTGGTTTGTCTGGTTGCCCGCCTCGTCGTACTGGTACTGCGTCACGGTCTGCTGGCCAGTGTCCAGCGCGTTGGTGACGGCAAGCAATCGCCCCGCGCCGTCATAACCGAAGAGGGTGATGATGCGGTCCTGGTTGGTCTGCGCCACGCGGCGGCCAACGCTGTCATAGCCGGTTGCTGTTTTCGTGCCATCAGGGTACAACACCTGCACCACGCGGTTCAAGGCATCAAATACATTGGTCGTGGTACGGCCCAGAGCGTCCGTGGCGGCGATTTGGTTGCCGTTGGGGTCGAAGGCGAAGCCGTTGGTCATTTGCACGCTCGTGCCCCAGGCGTTCGTCACGGCCACACGCCGGCCGGCGGCATCATAGCCGAAGGCGTTGGTCGTTCCGCGCGCGTCAATGCTCTGCGCCACCCGGCCGACGCCGTCATACACCGTCGTGTTCGTTGTATTGTCCGGGTAAACCGTCTGCACCAGCCGGTTCAGCGCGTCATAAACGTATGTCGTCGTTCTCCCCAACCGATCCACACTGCTGGTGCGGTTGCCGACGGCGTCGTACGCAGAGGTCTCGGTCGTCTGATCGGGATATATGGTTTGGATGAGCCGGCCTTGATTGTCGTAAGTGTAACTGTTCGTGCGTCCCAGCTTGTCAATGGTGGCCTGCTGCTTGCCGATGGAGTTGTACACCACGGTGTTCGTCCCGCCATCGGGGTCAATCGTCTGCACCACGCGGTTCATGGCGTCGTAGATGTTAGTGGTAGTCGCACTCGTCCAAAAACCATTTACCCGGCGCCAGACGGTCGAGGTCAGGCGGTTGCCATTGGCATCGTACGTAAAAGAGTTGGTGCTCAAAAGGTTGCCCGACACATCCAGAGTGGCCGTGGCGATCAGGTTGTCGGAACCGTCGTAAGAATTGGTGGCAAGCGTGCCGGCGGCATCCTCCGAGCCGGCCGGCAGCCCCTGCGGGTCGTAAAAGTTGGTCGTCGAGTTGCCCAGGGCGTCGCTGGTCCCGAGCAGATTGCCGGTTTGGCTATCGTAATAACTGGTGGTCGTGTTCGCGCGGGCGTCCGTGCTGGTCAGCATATGGCCCTGGTTGTCGTAAGTAAACAGGCTGGTATCGCCGAGTGGGTCGCTGGCAGAAAGCAACAAATTAGTGGTGCTGTAAACGTAATTGTTCGTGGCATACGGCTGGCCGTTGAGATAGGCGACCTCGTTGGTCTTGTTGTTGTTGCCGTCGTAAGTCATTGTCGTGATCTGGCCCAGCGCGTTGGTCTGGGCGATGACGTTGCCGCACAGGTCATAGACGTAGGAATTCGTCCGGTTTAGGCGGTCAATGACGACCTCGAGGTTGTTCGTCAGGTTGTGGACGAACTGCGTGAGATTGCCATTGGCATCCTGCACCGCAATCAGGCGACCGCTGTCGTCGTAGAAGTTTTCGGCCACCTGAGTCCCGTCCGCATTGATGATAGCGGTGATGTAATGGGGGAGGGTGGCGTTGGTGTAGGTGAAGGAGTTTGTGACGTAAACGCCGCCATTGCTGCGGTCCTGGAGGGTCAGGACATTCAGCAGGTTCTGGTTGGCGTCGTATTGGTATTGCAGGGCCGGCGGGCCAGCGGGGTTGCCATCCGGACCCAGCCCGCTGGGATCGGTGATTGCGGTGATCAAGCTGTTATTGTCCCGCTGGAAGACGATCGCGCGATTCGTAAGGCCCATGGCGTCTGTATGGACAACCGAATTGAGGGTGATGGTGATGGTGTCGCCCGTGGGCTGTATGATTTGGGAAAGGTGGAGATTGCCCCAGGCCTGGACCTCATAGCCTTCCGCGCCATTCTCAATGTCATGCACGCCAAGATCCTCGCGAGTGAGGATGTACCGCGTGTTGTCCAGAGCCTTGAGGGTGAAGCCGGAGAAATCGAAACTGTCAAAATCCGTGTAGGCTTCTTCGTTCCAGTAGCCGGTGAAGCTATCGTAGTAGGGATTGCCATTGGCGGTAAGCGTATAGTTGACGTCAGGCGGGGACTGCCAGGCGGCGTAATAATATGAGCCAATCGTCCCGCCCTGATTGAAGTAAAATTGGAACGTCACGGTCCGGCCATCGGGCAGCGTGAGGGTCACATCCCGGCCGCCGCCGGTGCGCTGGCTGAAGATTTCGCCGTCCGAATCAACGGTGTCCGCGCGAGTCTCGTCGATGCTGGCCTGCATGTCCATCAACGAGTAGGTCCAGCCGTAGCCGAAGTCGCCGCGGGTCGGGTTGATGGAGTTGTAGGTGCGCACGACGGTCAGCGGAATGCCGTTGATTGGCAGGGCGAGGTCCTGCTGGCTAAAGCTGAACTGGCCGATCTTGAGGTTGGAATCGAGCATGAACTGGACATTGGTTTCCGTTACTCCATAGCCGCCGGTAACGACCAGTTTGAGATCGTAAACGCCGTTGATGATCGTCGTGAGGTCGCAGGTGGCGAGGAAGACGGAGTTGGTGGTGCGCCACTCCGGCGTCCGGGCGCTTTGCGGAGTGAGATCGCGGAGAAAAGTGCCGTCCGGCGTATTGAGGGACAGTTGCCAGGTGACGTCGTTGCTGCCCTGCGGGTGACCGGCCTGGCCATAGAGGTCGAAGATGCCGTTGCGGACCACGACGCCGTTGGTGAAGGGCATCCCCATCGCAACGCTCGCATTCGAGTAGGTGATAAGGCTGGCGATGGGGGGGTACGTGCCAGGTATGTTGGTCACAGTGATGGAAATTGCCGGCGAGGTGTTGTATTGGCCGAAGCTGTCATAGGCGGTGGCGGTGATGGTGCCGCCGCCGTTGAAGAGGGCCGTCCAGTTGAGGGTGTACAGGCCATTGGTTCCGTTGCTCACCGTGCCGAGGCTGGTCTGGCCGAGGAAGAACTCGACTCTGGCAATGTAAGGTGTGTTCGTGACCTGGGCGGTAATGGGCACAATGGCCCCGGCGTTGGTGGTGATGTTGCCCGGCGGATTGATGATTTGGACCTGCGGAAGGTCCCCGGCGAAAATGTTGATCAGCACTCCTCCCCAGGCGGTGCCGCCGCGGCCGTCGGTGATTTGGTAGCTGAAGCCGTCGCCGGGAGAGCCAGGCGGGCTTTGGACACCCGGCGGCGGGGTGTAGCAAATAGCCGTGCCGTTGTTAATAATGGTGGCGGCGCCGTGATTGGGGGTTGGAGGAGACTGGATGGCGATGATGGTCAGAGGATAGCCATTGGGATCGTAATCGTTGGCGAGCGGATAAAGCACGTTGTTGGTGCTGTTGGCGAAGACGGTAAACTGATCGTTGCTCGCCACCGGCGGACGATTGGTGCCGGGGTCGAGCACATGAACGGTGATGGGCGTAGAGACCGCGCTGCGGCCGACGGTGTCCACGGCCGCGCCAGTAATCGTGTAGTCGCCAGCGGGCACGTTCGGCCAGGTGAGATTGTAGGGCACATTGGTAAGCGACCCGATGGTGCTGGCCCCGCTGGTCGTGCTTGCCAGCAATCGCACGTAAGCAATGCCGTCCGTTCCGTTGGTCGTCACGGCCGCGGCGATGGGGATGCTGGCTGGGGCATAGAACGTAGCGTTGTTCGCAGGAGAGATCAACTGGATGCCCGGCGGATTTCCCGGCGGGAAGGCCTCGCCAATGAGGGTGAGCACGTACTGCTGCGCCGCGGTGTTGTTTGAGATGCTCAGGCTGCCGACGCTCACGCCGTTGGTGGGGGCGTTGAAGGTAACTGTCAACGTGGCGTTGCTGGTAGGCGGGATATCCACCGGAAGGGCGGTGTCCAGCGAGGCCTGGAAATCTCCGTTGGTTTGCAAGTCCTCCAGCAAGAGATCGGCCGCGCTCCAGTTGGTGACGACCAACGAAAGGCTGGCCGGCACATTATTAGTAGTGGTCGGTCCCAGGACCAGAGTGCCGCCGTTGGGCACATTGGTGCCGTTGAGCAAGACCGCCATCATCGGGACGTTGATGTTGCCGTTGCTGCACGAAAGCGAGAGGGAATACGGAATGGGATAGTCCCCACAAAAGCTCAAGTCGGAATCGTTGTCAAACGTCGTCAGTTCAATCAGAAAAGTGCCTGTATAAGGCAGCGTGTCAACGAGTGTGTCCGCGCTGCCGACGCTGAAATCCACGACCTGGTTTGACGAGTCCATCAGGATGAGCACCAAGTCCGGGTCGACCCCATAGAGAACGATATTAATGGTATAGCCCAAGGCGATCTGCGTCCCTGCCTGGCCGTTGAAGAAGAAATAATCGGCGTAGCGCAGGTCCTGCGCCGACACAACCGTGTCAACACAATCCGTCGAATCAATGTCCCCTTGGTACACGTCTCCGCAAGCAAGGTTCAACCCCCAATCAACAATGGCAGGCAGAGAGGCAACCGCTGCGCTGCCGACGGTGGCGGAGGCTTGCACAAAGTCGCGCCCGCCCGCAGAGCCGGCATTAGTGAACTGGACGCTGCCGTTGGTGTCGGTGCTATTGGTGTAGGGAGCGGTGGACGCGTTGGCGCCGGTGACGGTAAAGATCACGTTCGTGCGGACGATTGGTGCGCCGCCGGCATCCACCAACGTGGCGGTAAAGGTCTGCGGACTGTTGGTGGGGAACAATCCGGCGTAAGCGGGCGTGAGCGTCAGTTGCGGTTGGCCGCTTGTAATCATCACCTGCGCCGCGCTGGCGGCCTGGCCGTCGCTGGCGGCAAGCTGGAAAATATACGTGCCGATCGTGTTAAAGGTGACAGAAGTCGTGACCGAGACGTTGGTGGAGCTGGTCACATAATTTGTCGTGGCGATGCTGGCGCCGTTGGTAGGGCCGGCAACTTGGGACCAGGTGATGGTCAGTTGATTGGAGGGCCAGCCATCGTCCGTGACGGTGCCTTGGAGAGTCGTGCTCGTGCCGGTGATAATCTGGTTGGTGCCGGCATTAACGACCGGCGGCTGGTTGCGGATGATCTGGATCGTGACATTACTGGAGCGAGTGAATTCGCCATCGTTCGCGGTCAACTGAAGCACGTAGGCGCCCGGTTGAGTGAAAGTCGCGGTTGTGTTCGTCTGTGTCGGATCGGCGAAGGTCACCGGCGCCGGTCCGCTGACCTGGACCCAGGCGATGATCGGATGGGGCAAAATGAGACCATCATCGGTAACGCAGCCGTTGAGCTGGACGGAGTTGGGCACCGGCGGCAGGTTGCCCATGCCGACCGGAGCAAAGGTGATTTGTTCCCAGTCCTCTGCCCACCACGGGTTCACCCACTGCGGGTTCATTAAGGATTGTTCAAAAGCTTGCCCCTTCCACCGGACCCGGAAAAAGGCATCCTCTTCGGGTTGGCCTACGCATTCCGTCATGAGAATATCCCCCTCCATTCCCTGGAATGCTGCGGCGGGCGCGGTATACAAATTGTTATCCTCCATGACCGCGTAGAGATTTTCGTTGGCCGGAATGAGTTGAATGCAAGGAGGAGCAAACTCGGGATACAAAACGGACGTGCCGTTGGTATCGACGGCGTAAAGTCCGGTCAGTTCAGAATCGTCGCTAACCAAAATGCGGCCTGCCCAAGGACCGTATTTCGCAACGTTATTTGGCACCGTTACAAGAGTTACGCTATCCTGCGGGGACAAACTGATCTGGGCCAGCGATGTGGCTTGGCCGCGGGAGTTGATACGCCAGACATCGCCTGTATAGGTGTCGTAGTTCATATTGACGGCGATCAGATCGCCACCAAACACTCCCGTTCGATCCACGTAAAGACCCTTTACCTTTGCGTCGGTTCCATCATCAAGTACCACCCACGCCTCGTTGTTCGCGTTGGTCACGAGACTTCCGTCAGGCGCAATCCGGAGGATCTCGCCGGGGCCGTTGCCTGCGGAGAAAAGCTCGCCGATTTTGAATCCTCCGAAAGTATCTCTAACCGAGGCGAGTTGCGGTTCAAAGCCCAGCCCGGTGACGGATGAAAACGGCGTGACCGAGCCATCAACAGGCGACACAATGTCAAAATTTGTGTCGGAGCCACTTGTGTCAAAGCCACCATGGGCTACGACGATCCCGTTGGAAGTGGCCAGGTAATCTACGCCTACAAGTTGATAGCCCGATTCCGTCGTGATGGGCGTCAATTGGAGGATAAGGTTGGTCACTCCCGGAGCCGGCCAGACCAGAATCTGATTGGTGCCCGCATTGACCACCGGCGGCTGGTTCGAGGGCCAGACGGTGATGGTGACATTGCTGCTGACGGTGTATTGGGAATCGCTGGCGGACAACTGCAGCACGTTGGTGCCGATGGTGGAGAAGGTCACCGTGGTGACCGGCTGATTTGAGTTGGCGAAGGTGGCAGTTCCCGGCCCGCTGATCCTGCTCCACCAGATGGACAAATGGCTGCCATAAGGCAGGCCGTCGTCCGAGACCGTGCCAGCGAGGTAAGTGGGGTTGTTCAGGTTGTTGGTTTGGTCCGGCCCGGCGTACACGGAGGGAGGCTGGTTCACGGGCTCGACCGTGATCTCGACGGGCCAGGAGGTTCCGATTGCGCCGGTGCTGTCGGCCGCCCTAGCCGTCAGGGTGTAGGTGCCAGCGGCGACGCTGTTCCAGAGGATGCTGTATGGCGCCGAGGAGTTGGAGCCCAAGAAATTGGTGCTCTGGTAAAACCCGACGTTGGTAATGGTGGCGCCATAGGCCGTGGCCGTCGCGGTGATAGTTATATTGGTGGGGGCGGGACCGAAGACAGCGTTGTTAGTTGGGCTGGTGATGGTGACGGCCGGCAGATTTCGCACGGTGTTCGTCACCGGGGCGGACCAGGCGTTGGCGCCTGAGGTGTTGGTGACAAAGGCGGTCAGGATGTAAGTGCCGCCCAGCACCGGCTGCCAGGGGACCTGGTAGGCTCCGTTGGTGGGGATGAAAGCGAAGCCAATGGTGTTGGTGGCGGTTGAGATGTTTGTGCCGATGAAGAACTGGACCCAGGTGTTTGAAACACCCAACGTTGTGACGGTTGCAATGACGGCGTTGGTTGTCCGGGCCAGGAGCGTTTGGTTAACGGGGTTGGTGATTTGGACCACCGGCACGGCGGAGTTGGTGATTGTCAGGACGGCGTTGGAACTGAGGGCCGAGCCGAAAGCATTGGTCACCTGCACGGCGTAGGTTCCGGCCTGCGCCCACTGGACATTGGTCAGGGTCAGCGCGGTGAGGGTCGCGCCGGGGAGGTTGGTGCCGTTGAACCACCACTGGTAGTGCAACTGCGGCGTGCCGGTGGCCGAGACGGTGAAGGCGGCGGTGCTCCCGAGGCCGACATTTCGGTTGGCCGGCTGCACGGTGATGGTGGGCGGCAGCCCGCACTTGCCCATGAAGCTGGCGTTGTAGATGGCCTGGATTTCGTTGGAAGAGAGGGCACGGCGGTAAATGGAGACTTCGTCCATAACTCCTTTGAAAAAGGTGGTAAACGTCGAATCCGCATGGTTGCCCAGACGCAAGGGTTGAGTGTTGGACAAGGTGCCGGTGTACGGGGTGGGGTCGAATGTCAACACCACCGATCCATCAACATATAAATTGCCGCCGGTGGTGAAGGCCCGGCTCAAGGTCCACGCGATGTGATGGAACTGGCCATCCCGCAAATCCGGGCCGGCCGGCCCAAATCCCACCCTCAAAAAGCGGGCATGAACCTGCCCGTAGCTCAGGCAGAACTCGTAGCCTTGGGGCGAGTCGGTGCCGCCGCTGGAATAGCGTTTGTCCACCATTGACATGATGCCGTCGGTGGTCGTTTCCACCTGCGGCTGAATCCACGCCTCGATGGTAAAGTCCTGGTTGGCCCCGAAATTCAGGTCCGGCGCGTCCGGCACGAGAACCTCGTGCGCGTTGCCGTCAAAACTGAAGCCCTGCCCCACTTCACCCGCGGCAAAGGTTATCCCGTCCAACGAGCTGATATTATTGGTCCCCGCACTGTCAGTTCCATCTCCCTCACCGGGCCACCAGCTTACCAGCCCGCTCGGCGCCGGGCAGCAGACCGCCGGGTTGACCGTGAGAATCGCGTTGGTGCTGGTGATTGTGCCCACGGCATTGCTGGCCTGGACGCTGTAGGTCCCGGCGTTGTTGGTTTGCAGATTGGTGAGGGTGAGCCACGGGCTGGTGGCGCCGACGATGGCGTTGCTGTTGGAAAACCACTGGTAAGCCAGCGGCCAAGTACCCACCGCCAGTGAACAGAACGTGGCATTATTGCTGACCATCGCGCTCTGGCTGGCCGGCTGCACGATCCAGCTCGGCGGGATGCCGCACCGGCCCAGGTTAGCGGCATCGTAGATGGCCGCAATCTCGCTGGCCTCCAAGGCGCGGTTGTACACGCCGACCTCATCGAGCCGGCCGGAATAATAGGCCTGCCACCCGGGGTTTCCGCCCAGATATAGGTCTGAAGCGGTCAGGGGGCTAAGGCTGCCCAAGTTTTGGGCGGCCACCACCGTGCCGTTGCAATAGAGGACCGCCAGACCGTTGCTCTGGTTGTAGGTGACCGCGACATGCTGAAAGCTGCCGGCCGTCAGGACGCCCGGAGCCGAAAAGAGGGTGTTGCCGTTCCAGTCGGCATCATAAAGGTCGGCGCTGAGCGCGCCGCTATCAGTCCAATTGACCCAAAGAGCCACCCGGCTGTCTCCCCCGCCGTCATCCCAGCCAACCAGCGGGCCGGCAGTGGTGAGGTCGTTGGGGTCAATCCAGCATTCAATGGTCAACCCCGGGCCCGGGCCCACGTCCAGGTTCGAGCTGCCGGGCACGTAAGCATAGGCCAGGGAATCCCAGCCACCAAAGTAGAAGGCACTGCCCACTTCGCCGTTGGTGAAAGTCACGCCGTAGAGCGTCGCGTTGTTGCCGTTCACCGCCTCATCGCCATTGGTCTCCCCCTGCCACCAGCCAACCAGGCCCCCGGGCGAGGGCAGGCACTCCACCGTCAGCGTCGCCCACGCATTTGTGCTGTTGCAGGGGCCGCTCACCGTCACCCAGTAGGTGCCGGCATCGCTGGCGCTGACGTTGGTGAGCACCAAGCTGCTGTTGGTCCGGCCGGACAGCACGTTGGTCCCCTGGAGCCACTGATAGCCCGAGATCGTGCCACTGGCGCCCACGGTGAAAGTGGCATTGGTTCTCGGACGGTTGGTCAGGCTGACCGGCGCATTGGTTATCACCACGCTCTGGTTCACCGTCAGGCTCGCGCAGGGGCTGCTGGTGGAGCAGAGCCCGCTCACCGTCACACAGTAGCTGCCGGCATTGGTGGAACCCACATTGGTCAGCACCA
>JBEKJO010000162.1:0-13148 GCA_050011195.1 Verrucomicrobiota bacterium
TCTGGCGGAGAGGGGAATCGGAGGACTTCGGATGCGTCATGGTATGTATGTAATATAACATACCTACCACAGCAAGCAAAAAATGTCTTGGCCCCTTTTCCCGCCGTTACTGAGGGATTACGCGAAAGAAACGCGGGGAAAATACCCCCCGGGCGCTCAGAGGACTGCCGGAGCTTCGGCCTGCTCCACGGTTTGCAAGACCTCCTGCATGGCTTCCGGGGAAACTCCGTAACTGATCCTGGTGTTGAGCTTATTGGTTAAGAACTCGTCCAGCGCCACCCACCGGCCCTCCACGTTGATGCGCTTGGTCCAGGCGCACACGACTTGCAACTGACTTTGCAGCTTGCGCAACTCTTCCGTCGAACGGTTTATTTCCTCGAGCGCCTTTTCCAATTCATGCCGCACCCGCAGTTGCTCGTTCAGGCTGTGTCGCAAGCGCTGCAAGAGCAGACCGATGATGGCAAAGGCCAGGAAGCAGATGAGGCTGTTCGCGTAACGGAACACCTCGCAGGGGTATTGATGGTTTGAAAGGATGTCCACAATGCACCAGCTCACCCCGCTGAGAATGGCCATGCTCACCACCGACAACCGTCCCAAATACCAACCACACAAGGACACCGGCACAAAGAAAAACACGAAGAAGAGGAAATTATAGCCCGTGAGGTACACGATGTAACTCAGCGCCAACAGGTTGGCCAGGCTCGCCAGGATCACTTTCAGTTGAAATCGTTTGCTCATGTGATTCGTCATCTCTTCCTGCGCTGAGTTCCGCTTCAGGCGCAAATCGTAGCGATTTTCATGCCGCGCCCGGCTCCGATGTGCGGCGGGAGTGTGCGCCCACCTCAGTTTGCACACCGTCTGCACCTCGCAGGCTCCAGCAAGGCCCCATCCAGAGCCGCACACCGGGCTCGGGATGGGCGCTTTGCGGGGGCTGACGGCGTTGGGAACTGTCTCACGATAGGACATTCTGGCGGACGGCAAGGGGCCGATTGGTTCACGGGCGGACCGTGCTTGGCCCTTTTCGCCGGCACTTGGTGCTTGCCATCAGGCCGCTGAAACTTCACCCCTTGTCGGGTCAGAGCGCCATTCGCGCCGCCATGTCATACGACCGAGCAGATTTCGACTACAGCACGGAGGCCGAGCCTCTTCCCAAGGGGCACGCCCGCACGCACATCGGGATGTTCCTGGCCTGGGCGGTGCTGCACGGATTGGAGAGCGACTTTCACCGGCAGCGCTCGGCGGAACCTCTGGCGCGGTTGCGGCGGCGGGAGATCACCGGGCGCCAGTTTTTCGAGGCCGCAGGCAACGAGCGGTTCTCGGACAGAGACTTGGGCGAAGAGGGCAATGCGTTCGCGCAGCATTACTACGTGGACGAGGCGGGGCGTCGAGGCGCCTATTTCGCCGACTACAAGAAAGTGCTCGCCGCGGGGTTGCCCAGCTTTTGGCATGTCGCCGATACCTGGGAGAACTACGAGAAGATCGCCGCGGTGATCACCCAGCGCTATGAGGAGTGGAAAAACCCGCCCCCCGCCAAGCGGTGGTGGCAGTTCTGGAAATAGAACGAACGTCCATGGTCGCCTGCCTGCTACGGGCTGGTGGTGCTCTTATTTGCGTTGGGCCTGATGTGCAAGCCGATGCTGGTGACGCTGCCGCTGGTGCTGTTGCTGCTGGACTACTGGCCGTTGCAACGGGTGGAATCGGCGGGCCGACGGGTGATGGAAAAACTGCCGTTGCTGGCGCTCTCGTTGAAACGCTACGAAGCGGGACTCCCCTTGCATCAGTAACCTGCACTCGGCTTGATTCTGTGCTAGATTTGCGCATCACTCGGACATGACCGAGAGATTTATAGCATGTTGGCAACGCAGGAACTGATTCAGGAAGCCGCCCTGCCGCAGCGGTTGGGCGAAGTGCTGCCCCGCTGGTTGCGCGAGGTGCCGCTTTACCAGCGGGCGGGCGACCTGTCCCGGTTGGGCGGCCAGGCAGTCTCGCTGGCGGATTTGCGCCGCCTGCCGCTGATCACCAGGCAGGACATCCGCCGTGATTTCCCGCGCAATTTCCTGCGCGCGGGCGTGGAGTTGGAGGCGCTCCTCGATGAGGATTTGGTCGAGCTGGAGCACACCTCCGGCACGTCGGAAGAGCGCACGCCGCTGCTGCTAGGACGCGGCTGGTGGGCGGAGCAGGAGCAGCGAGCGCTGCGGCTCAATCCTTATGTGGCCGGCGTGCTGGACGAGTTCCCCGAGGCGCGCCGCGTCACGATCAACTCGCCGGTGTGCAGCGGGGACATCTGCTACTCGGGCGCGCCCTCGCGCGCGGACCGCGTGGTGGGCAACGCGCTGTTCGTCAGCCTGTCGCGCTATCCGTTCCTCTGGAGCGAGGCCGAGCTGGCGCGCATGGCCGCGGAGGCCGTCGAATGGCAGCCGCAGTTCCTCGACGTGGACCCGGTTTATGGCGTGGTGTTCGCGCTTTACTGCGAGCGGCGGGGCATCCGGTTGCCCTCGCTGCGCTTCATCCTGTGCAGCTACGAGTTTGTGAGTGTCGCGCACCGGCGGATTCTGGAACGCGTGTTCGGGGCGCCGGTGTTCAACCTCTACGGTTCCACCGAGACCGGCCATCTGCTGATGGAGACCGGGGGCGGCGAAATGCGGCCTAGTCTCGAAACCGCGCTGCTCGAAGTGCTGCATCCTGACGAGCGCGGCATCGGCGAACTGGCCGTTACGACGCTGACCAATGATTTCATGCCGCTCATCCGCTACCGCATCGGCGACCTGGTCGAACGGCACGAGCGGCCCTACCGCACGAACTACGTCGTGCATGGCCGAGCGAAGGATGCCTTCGTTGCGCCGGATGGCCGGCGCGTGACGACTTGGCAGATTGACCAGTGTTTGGCGGACCTGCCGGGCATCGCCCACTACCAGTTATGCGAACGAGCGGGTAGCCACTGGCGACTGCGCTTTGTGTCGGACGTTACCGCGCCCCGGGCTGAGGCAATCGAGGGGTTGCGACAACGCCTGACCCGGCTGCTCGGGGTCAGCGGCGAACTGGCGATTCAGCCAACGGATTTGCTGGTGCCCGAGAGTTCCGGGAAATTCCGCCTGGGCTATCCGGCGAGGAGCGGCGCTGAAGCTGCTGCCTGATACCAATTACGTTTTGGAAACGCACTATTGCAGAGATGCGTGTGCCCCCCCAGCTCTTTCCCCATCGGATGGGGGAGAGACAACGGCAGCCAAGGGCGCGGTCGCCTGCCCCAGTGGGTATCAGATGTTGAAGAAAATCTAATTGGTTTACCCGGCAGGCTGTTGTGCCTTGGAGCCAGAGTCCTTTGGCCTCTGGTTTCTCATTATTGCGAAAAAGGGGTAGTGGTGTCCTGAAACTGGACAGGTTCGCATTTCTACGAAAAGCGGCAATGGCCCTTATTGGTGGGCACTCGGGGCGGCTAAGTTTTGATTTGCTAATACCAACTGCGCCTTGAAGGCGCACAATTCCTGCAAGACACAAACCCCTCACGCCAGCCCTCACCCGAGGGGATGGAGGGAGAGACGATGGCAGCCAATAGCGCAGCCGCAAGCCGCACTTGGTATCACACGTCGGAAGCAATTGCGCCCTCATCCGCCCGTTAAGCCAACTCGCAAATGGGCTGGACACACAGGTCAATTCCCCTCATAACCAACAGCGACATAGCCGCAAGCAGTCGCGTTCCTAACTCGGTTCGTACGGGCCGCCCGTAGCGCCTCAGAGCGCTTGGGCCATCCCGGAGGTTGACCTGGACAGCGGGGGATGTGGGCGGCCCTGGCGTTGGAACGTTCGGATGAATATATGAGATGGCGCACCTGCTGCGTTGCAAGGCCGCGAACCCCAAGAAGCTGCCTCCGGCGCCAAACCGAAAATAGGTGGCACCAGCCATGCTATTGGTTGCCGTTTCACTTTTCATGTCAAGGCTTGGTGAATGGTCATTGGCTCAAGCGGTAGAAGCGCGCCGCGCCGCTGATGGCGTTGGTCACGACGTTGTTCGTGCCGCTGACAGACGGCGCGGGCGATACGACGCTCCAGACGTTCGAGCCGAGGTTGGTGTTGGCCTCCAGGGTGAAGCCGGTGAAGTTCGTGGGCCACGACAGCACGACATTCGAGTTCCCGATGGGTTGAATGTTCAAGAGCGGCGGAGGCACTGTAAGACTGAACACCGTGCCATTGCCCGCATTGCCGCCATTCTGTGCCGTCCCATACAGGGTGTTGCCTGATAAGAGCAATCCGCCTGACGGATTGGCTCCGTCGCCATTGGTGCCGGAAGAAAGGGCTGTGAAACTATAAAGAGTCGTGAACCCTGTGCCATCGGTGTTGAGGGCGAACACCGTGCCATTGCCCGAACTCCCGCCAGCATACGCCGTCCCGTAGAGCGTAGTGCCCGATAAGACTAATCCCGCCTCCGGATTACCCCCGTCGGTGTTGTTGTTGAAGGCGGAGAAATTATGCAAGGTCGCAAAGCCCGTGCCATTGGTAGAGAGGGAGAAAACCGTGCCATTGCGCGATGTGCCACCCATCTGGGTTGTCCCATAAAGCGTGTTGCCTGACAATAGCAGGCTGGCAAATGGATGGGCTCCGTCACTGTTAGTGCCGGAAGAGCGGGTCGTGAAACTATACAGATTGGTAAAGCCCGTGCCATCGGTGTTGACGGCGAAGATCGTGCCATTGCCCGAAGGCCCGCCATTATACGCCGTCCCGTAGAGCGTATTGCCCGATAAAACCAGTTCCGCCTCCGGATTAGCCCCGTCGCTGTTGAGGCTGGAGGAGTTGTCGGAGAAATTATACAGGTTCGTAATAACCGTGCCGTTGGTGGTGGTGGTGAACACCGTGCCACTTTTATATCTCCCACCATCATAGGCCGTCCCATACAAGTTGTTGCCCGAGATGACCAGTCCGCCATGCGGATGCGCTCCGGTGCCGTTGGTGAAGGCACTGCTAAGTGGCTGAAAGTCGGCCAGACCAGAAATACCAGCGCCACCTATATCGAATTTGAACACCGCGCCAGTGGGGGGGTTCATCATGGCAGCATAATAATTCGCCGTCCCATACAGCGTGCTCCCTGATAGGATCAATCTGCCAGATGGATCATATCCAGCAGACGCGCCACCACCACCGCCGCCGCCACCAACGACATTGTTCTTAAAATTAAACAAGTTTGTAAAGCCAGTGCCATTGGTGCTGACGGCGAAAAGTGAGCCAACGCCATTGGTGCCGCCAACATAAGCCGTTCCATACAAGATGCCGCCCGATAAAACCAGTCCGGCGTAAGGATGCGCTCCATCACTGTTGATGGCAGACAGACCGTTGGTTGCCGTGAAACTATACAGGGTGGTGAAGGTCTGCGCCGCCACCCGGCCAGCCAGTATCAGGCCAAGACCGGCGGTCAGCGCGGGTAGAAGGAACAGGCGATTAATATGCGTTTTCATGATAATTTCGGGTTGAGTTTGTCGTGCTTGGATAAGGCCTTTGCCTTGCATGGCTGTTATTTGGTATTTCCCATTTCACACCTCTGACAGCAGTGGTTCGGAAACCACATCCCGCCAGACGCATGCCTCCGTAGAATACTTGCGGCGACAGGCAGGACTTGGTCGGGATTCCAATCCAGCCAAGCGGAATGGAATGCAACTTCATGCTGCGGTTGGCGATACCGGTCATTGGCTCAAGCGGTAGAAGCGCCTCGAGCCGCTGATGGCGTTGGTGACGACGTTGTTCGTCCCGCTGACAGACGGCGCGGGCGACACGGTGCTCCAGACGTTCGTGGCCAGGTTGGTGCTGGCCTCCAGCGTGAAGCCGGTGAAGTTCGTGGGCCACGACAGCACGACATTCGAGTTCCCGATGGGTTGAATGTTCAAGAGCGGCTGTGGCGTCAGAAATGCGTTCCGCACGGATTCCGTGATGCTCTCCGAGCCGTTTTCTAAGCCGCTGCTATAATAACCGCGAGCGCGGATGTAGATGTTCTGTCCGGTCGGCAGACTTAAACTGGTCAGGGCCCAGTTGCTGCCGGTTGCCGTGCCGTTGCCCAGGGGCGTGTAGTTCACATTGTCGGTGGAAGACTCAAAAGTAACGCGCGTGAATTGCGGGCTGGAGCCGCTGCGGGTCCAGGCAATGGCGGTTGGCGTCACGCCGAGGTTTTGCAGCGCGGCGGTGTCGTTACTCAAGCGAGCGAAAAAACTGCGCGTCTGTTCGCCGACACTCAATGATCCGTTGAACTTGCCGCCCACTAAAATCTTGCCATCCACCTGCACCGCGATGGCAGCGACATCACTGTTCGGATTCGGGTTGAATGAATCGGCCGCTCTGGTGGTGGCATCAAGCCGGGCGAGAAAATAGCGGGTCTGTCCGCCGATGCTGGTGAACGAGCCGCCCGCCAAAACCTTGCCGTCCGCCTGCACGGCGATAGCCGCCACCTCACCGCTCGCGTTCGGGTTGAAGGCGGTGTCGAGCGTGCCGTCCGGGTTCAGCCGGGCAATGTAGTTGCGCGTGACCGCCGCTCCGCCGTTGGGCGAGAGCGTGGTAAAGTCGCCGCCGATAAGAATCTTTCCGTCCGGCTGGACGACGACAGCGTGAATGATGCCGTTGGCGTTCGGGTCGAAACCGTCCAGCGCGGATTGCCCGCGCACCGCCGCCGCGCCGCCCGCCAGCAGCACGGCGACGGAAAACAGCAAGAGCGCAGCTTGCTTGGGGGCACCGCCGAAGCCTCTTTTCGGAGTTGGATTGAGGCAGAGCCTCTCATAGCTTGCAAGCCAAACCTCTTTCTCGGCAACTAATTCATTTGAACCGAAAGGAACCAAGGACACGAAGGTCATTGCTAGTCCCCTTCCCGTTCGCTTCTTGTCCATTTTAACCATGCTACTCTGTCTTATCCGACTGACCTCTTGTCAAGCAGTTGGGTATGGGGTGAACACCCCATTTGCATTCCCTGGGCGCGCGCGGATATTGCACATGGTTTATGGAAATTTCTAACTGGCTTATGAAACTGCCCGCAGGATTGATTGCGGCGGTGGTGGCTTCTGCGGGGGCCAACGCGCAGGCGGCCACCTTGCTCGTTTCCAACACCAACGACAGCGGAGCCGGGTCCTTGCGGCAGGCGGTCGTTGACAACAACAACACCGCCGGCGGTGGCAACACCATTACTTTCTCGAATGTTGTTACCGGCACCATCACGTTGATCAGCGGCGAATTGCTCATCAGCAGTAACGTGACGATCCTTGGCCCCGGCCCGGCAAGCCTGGCGGTAAACGGCAACGCCGCCAGCCGCGTGTTTCACATCACCAACGCGGCCAACGCCACCATCTCCGGCTTGACCATCACGAACGGCGCGGTTTCGGGCAGCTATCCGGGCAATGTCGGCGGCGGCATCTGGAACGACTCTTCGGCGCTGACGGTGAGCAATTGCAGCATCAGCGGCAATCATGGCGGCTCGGGCCCCGCCGGCGGGATCTTCAACGATCACTCGACGCTGACGCTAAGAAACTGCACGGTCAGTGGCAACTCGACCGGCGGCAGCGGGGGTGCGATCGAGAATTACGGCTATGCGGGCAGCGCGACGCTGTTAGTCAGCGCCAGCACCTTCAGCGGCAACGACGCCGGCGGCGCCGGTAACGTCGGCGGCGCGATTTTCAATGACGGCAATCAAGGCAGCGCGACCCTTTCGGTGAGCAATAGCACGTTTAGCGACAACTCGGCTGCCCAATATGGTGGCGCCATCTACAACGCAGGCGCGAACGGCACCGCTGCCACCGTTCTTACCGTGAGGGCCAGCACCTTCAACGGCAACGACGCCGGCACCGGCCTCGCCGGCACTATTTACAACAACGGCGCGTCCGCCACCGTGCGGCTCGGCGACACGATCGTGAACACCGCCTCCGCGCAGACAAGTATCGTAAACGCTAACGCCACTTTCATCAGCGACGGCTACAATCTGAGCAGTGATAACGGGGGTGGTGTCTTGACCAATGCGACCGACCAACTGAACAAAGATCCATTGCTCGGCCCGCTCGCCGACAACGGGGGCCCGACTTTTACCCATGCCTTGTTGCCCGGCAGCCCTGCCATTGACAAGGGCAAGACTTTTGGCCTGACGATTGACCAGCGCGGCGTGCCTCGCCCGTTTGACTTTGCCTCAATCACAAACGCCCCCGGCGGGGATGGAAGCGACATTGGCGCGTTCGAAGTGGGAGGGCCGAGACTTGGTATTCAGCAGATAGGCAACGCTGCCGTGCTTTCCTGGCTGGCGTACTCTGCCGGCTTCACCTTGCAATCCTCAACCAACGTCGCATCGTCCAACAGTTGGGTCACTGCCGGCGGTTCTGCAGCCCTCGTCGGCAACCAATATCAACAAACCAATAGTCCGCTCTCAGCCAACCTATTCTTTCGGCTGCGCGGAAATTGAAAGTCTCGCGGGGCGCAGGAGGGGATTTGCGGGCCGGTGTTGAGCAATAACGGTGACTGATCGGGGCCAGAACAGTCAGAAAGAAGGGCGCAAGGAGGAGGAAGATGGGGCAAGCAGCCGCCGCCGACCGCCGTCGGCCTTCACGCGTTGCGGGACGAGTACCCTCGCACCCTCGATCCCGGCCGCGCGCGGCGGTGAGGTGGCGGGGGGCATCTTGCCTGCCCGTGAGCCGGGGCTTCCAGCCCGGCGGGAATGCGCGGAGTAACGGGCGGGGCCTTGGAATCATTCTACGCCGCTCGACAGGTCGTGAGCGTTGTTCCGGGCGGCTGGAAGCTGGCCTCACTGTCAGGCAGGATGCCTGACACCACATTCCGCCCCCGCCGCCGAAACCTTGAAACTGGAGCGTACGCTCAGCGAGATAGGGGCCCCAGCGCTTCCAGTTCTTCTCGCGCGTGGCGTCCTCAGCCAGGCGCTGGACCTCAGCAATCATGGATGTTCTTCACGCCGGATCGACGGCGTAGCCCTCGGCCCGGAAGCGCTGGAGCTTGTAGATCAGGGCGCGGCGGCTGATGCCAAGGGCCTTGGCCGTCTCCGTGCGGTTGAAGTCATGTTTGCGCAGGGCCTGGAAGATGGCCTGGCGCTCGATCTCCCCCAAACGCTCGGCATCCAGAGGTTCAGCCGCCGGGGCCGACTCGCTCGCGGCGCGGACCTTGGCGGGCAGGTGTTCGGGCAGGATGAGTTCGCCAAGGGAGAGCAGGGCGGCGCGTTCCATGGCGTTGCGCAGCTCGCGGACGTTTCCGGGCCAGGGGTAGCGCGTCAGGCAATCGGCGACCGACGACCCGAACCGCGCCTTGCCGCGGGTGAACTCGGCGATGAAGGCGCCGGCCAGCGGCAGGATGTCCTCGGGCCGCTCGCGCAGCGACGGGATGTTGAGTTCGACCACATTCAGGCGGTAGAACAGGTCCTCGCGGAAACGGCCCGCCTTGACTTCCTCCTCGAGGTTGCGGTTGGTGGCGGCGAGGATGCGCGCGTTGGTCTGGAGTTCGGTGTTGGAGCCGACGCGGTGGAACCGGCCTTCTTGCGTCACGCGGAGCAGTTTGGCCTGCAAGGCGGGGGACATGTCCGCAACTTCGTCCAGGAAGATCGTGCCGTCCTTGGCCACCTCGAAGCGGCCAATCCGTTGCGCCACCGCGCCCGTGAACGCCCCTTTTTCGTGCCCAAAGAGTTCGGCCTCGAGCAGGGTCTCCGGGATGGCGGCGCAGTTGACTTTAACCAGCGGGCCAGCCACGCGCGCGCTCCAGGCGTGGATGACGTCGGCCAGCACTTCCTTGCCGACGCCGCTCTCCCCGGTAATCAGGATGCGGCTCTCCGAGGCGGCAATGAGCGAAGCGTCATGGAAGACCGCTTGCATGAGCGGGCTTTTGGCCACGACGTAGCCGGGCAATTGCCTGTCCGCGCTGAACTTCAGGGGAGCGGGTTTGGTGATGCCGGTGGCCTGCTGGACAGTGGCGAGCAGCTCCTCCAGATCAATCGGTTTGGCCAGGTAATTGAGCGCGCCGTCCCGCATGGCCCCTACCGCCTCGCGGATGTCGGCATAGGCGGTCACGAGCAGGATCGGCAGGACCGCATGGTCCTTGCGCGCGCGCCGCAGCGTTTCCAGGCCCGACAAGCCCGGCATGCGCACGTCGGAGATCATCATGCTGATGCCCCCGGCCTGGAGGGTTTCCAAAGCCCGTTCGCCCGACGCGACCGGCACGGTCTCGAAGCCCTGGCTCCGCAGGAACGAATCCAGCAGGCTGCGCTGCCCGGGGTCGTCATCGACGATCAGGATGCGCGGCCCTTTGGGACCGTTCTTGCGAGTTTCGAGCGCCATGTTTGCGGACCTGCTGTACCGGTTTAGCCAGCCGGTTGCAGGCGCGCAAGCGAAACCGCCTGCCGGTCCGGCTCTTCGAGGCCCAAATCCAGCATCCGGGCCGGCAGCTCGGGCTTCCGGGTTAACGTGCGCCGGCGGAAAGGACTGCTCAGCAATCGGATGATGTCGGTGGTTTTCATGTGGCGGCCAAAGGCCCGGAGCAGTTTCGCCGTTCGGATTGGACGCTTCAGAATCCGGCGCGCAAAGAGCGAGGCATAACCTCGCGCGCGCAGGCGATTGACCACCGCGCTGGGCAGAGTGGTCGGGTCAATGTCCGAGCACTTGAACCATTTGTGCCAGTCCCGCTCGTCGTCAATGATTCCGCGCTCGATGTACTCCTGCCAGAGCGGGGTCCCGCGGTAGGCGCATAAACGATTGAATCCGAAGGTGTCCAGTTCCAGACGCGCCGCGAAACGGAAGCTTTCCCGGATGTCCGCTTCGGTTTCACCGGGCGAGCCGACGACAAAAAAACCGTGCACCCGGGCGATGCCGTGCCGCTTGGCTTCGCGGACCGCGCGCTCAACCTGCGCAGGGGTCTGCTTCTTCCTCAGCCGGTCCAGGACTTTTTGCGTGCCCGCTTCCACCCCAAACGCCAGGAAATCGCAACGGGCCTGCTTCATAATGGGAAGCTGGTCAATGCCGACGGCATCCGCCCGGCCCTCGCAGCCCCACTTGAACAGCAAGTTGCGCTCGATAATGCCCTGGCAAATGGCGCTGATCCGCTGGCGGTTAATGAGAAAGTGATCGTCGGTCAGGTAAAGGGAGCGATAGCCCTCGTCGTTGAGCTGCTGCAGCTCGCCCAGGACATGCTCTGCTGAGCGGCTCCGCCAGCGGCCCTCTCCCAGCGACGGGATGTCGCAGTAAATGCAGGAGTAGGGGCAGCCCCGGGAGGTCTGCACGGTGCAGAACTTGTCCAGCGAGAGGACCGCCGGCACATCCAGCGGCAAGGATTCGATGTAGTCGATTGGCAGGCTGGTGCGGTCGGGATAAGGGAAGTGGTCCAGGTCCCGCAGGAGGGGACGCGGCGGGTTCCGAACAACTTTCCCGGCCTCACGCCAGACCAGCCCCGCAACCGAGCCGGGATTGTCGAGGTGTTCCAAATAGTCCGGCAGAAGCTCTTCGCCCTCGCCGCAGCCGACGCAGTCAATCTCAGGACAGTCCCGCAGGATACGGTCCGCGTTGAGGGTGGCAAAGGCCCCGCCCACGATGATCGGAATCTTCGCTGCCTCGGCCTTGAGTTTCCGGGCCATGCGCTTGACCGCCGGGTAAGTGGTGGTCGAGAGGAAAGAGAGTCCAATGGCGTCGGGTCGTTCCTGGGCGACAGCCTGGGCGATGTGCTCCGCCTTCATTTGCGGGTGACAGGTGTCAAACAGACGCACCCGATGGCCCCGCTGGCGCAAAACCGGGGCCAGCGTTTGGATTCCCAGGGGAGGAAACGCCATCACTTTGGCTCGTCCGTTGTCAGACCTCGACCGGTTCAGCGCCGCCGGCAGCACTCGGCAAAAGTCATCGTCGCCAACATAGACCAGAAACACATTCATCAGGATGGAGCGTTCGCCCGGGTCGATTGGCGCAAACTAACAGCGATCCCCAATCACTGCAAACGGTTTTATCCGCGTTAGCAATCAGTCTGGCGGAGGGAAGGGAAGCCGGGCAGGTGCCCAGGCTTACGCCTGGGCCAGACGCCGGAGGCCGCGCATCAGAACGCCGGCAAAGAACCACCGCGCCGACGAAAAGTGTTCGAGCCGCGCCGGGAGCTTTAATAGCCGGCCCACGGCTGAGGTGAGTTCGTCTCCCTCGAAGGGAAGCTCCAGAACGCAATCCGCTCCGGCCTCCAGCAGCAGCGGTTCGTATCGCGCGCGCTCTTCCAATGCGACTATCGCGATAACGGGCGCCGGGCGTTTGGACTTGATGGTGCGAATGGCGCGGGTTCCTTCGCCAATGAGGCCCATGGGCGTCGGCGCGCTCAGTTCAGGGAAAAGGTTGTGGGGAACCTGGATGATCAGATCGAACTCGGTGTCGCAGCCCTTCCGGACAAAGTCGGCAACCCGTGCTGTTCGGGTGCATTGGACGGAGGCTTGACCGTCACAAACCTCGTGAAACAGAGCCTCGATAAAATCGTTGAGCAGTTCTTCGCAATTACCGATGAGAATATTGTGCGTCTTCATCTTACCCCCAAGCGCCGGGGACCTTTTCGACTCTCGCCTGAATGCGGCCATTCTTGGTCTTAGGAAAGCAGGCCAGTTGCCATTATCGAAAGTGAGAAAACCGCGCCCAAATGGCCGGAAAATGGGCCTGGTGCGGGTTTCCCGAGACCCGACGTCGGAGACTTGGCAAAGCCTCGAAATGGGTGAAAGAGAGCGGCCACCACCCCCGACCGCTCTCTATTCCGCTTGTGCCTCTTCTTTCACCCGGCCCCATCTGCCACCACCTCAAGGCGACTTGTTATGGGGTCAGAACCCCAGGCGCGGGAGCCAACAAAAAAGCGCAGCCGGCCACGGCTGCGCCAACTCACTTATGAAAACTCCCCTCACTAAACCCTGCTGGAACATGCCACGAAGCCGCTGAGTTGCAAATGGGGTGTTCACCCCATGTCATGGACGCGGAGTAAACCGCTGCGGGAAGCCATTAGCCCGATTAATCTGCTCGTGGCTGCGTGGGAGGGGGCGTCGAGCGGCCAGAATGAACAGAATAAGGCATTTCACCGTCTAAAGGAGGAGTGAAAATGAAGACTCATAGCCGGCGGCCGCTAGCCAAAGGCCAGATTTGGAAGACCGGCGCCGCGAACATTGAGATCGTGGCGCTGGGCAAGAGCCTCATTCACTA
>JBEKJO010000163.1:0-13044 GCA_050011195.1 Verrucomicrobiota bacterium
CCGGCACAAAGCCCACTTTTAGTGAACTTTGTGCCGCCCAACGAAAACTGCCGAATAGTCTTGTAAACACAATGTTTTCCCAATCAATCACAACCAATCCCACGCATTTCTAAGGTTTAACCTGTTTAACCCCTTTAACTCATTCCTTTTGGGGTTCACTTCATCGCCACATAGACCCGGTGGACGTCATCGTGATCGTCCAGCGCGTTGAGGAAGTCGGCAACCTCTTTGCGCGCGGCCTCGTTGAGTTCGGTGAAGTTCTTGGCCAGATAGCGAATCTCGGCGGAGCTGATGTTCCACCCCGCGCTCTTCAGGGCTTTGGAGACGTGGTCGAGGTCCTTGATCTCGGTGAAGAAGCGCGCCCCTTTCTGGCCCGCGGGGACCTCCTCGGCTTCGAGCGGCTCGATTTCCTGGGCGCCGGCTTCAATCGCATCCCCTTCGGCGTCGCGGTTCACGTCGGCATGAGTGCCCTCGACCACGCCAAGGTGGTTGAAGAAAAAGGCGACGCTGCCGGGCTGGCCCAGCGAGCCTGCCTTGAACAGATTGCGAATCTCCGGCGCGGTGCGGTGCCGGTTATCGGTGAGGCACTCGATGACCACCGGCACTTTGTGCGGCGCGAACCCCTCGTAGGTGACCAGCTCGAAGTTGACCTTCTCCTCGGTTTGCCCGGACCCCTTCTTAATGGCCCGCTCGATGGTGTCGCGATAGCACGAGGCTTTGCGCGCCTTCTCGACGGCGGCCGCGAGGCGCGGATTCAGATCCGGGTCCGGGCCGCCGAGCTTGGCCGCGACCATGATTTCGCGGACCAGTTTGGCGGTCATCTGGCCTTTCTTCTGCGCGTGTTCTTCGCGCCCGGCCTGTTTCCATTGTGCGCCCATGTTACGTAAACTCCCGCGCTTGCGGTTCCGTTCTCGGTAGTGTGGGCTGCGCCGGGCCGACCGTCAACCCCCGCGATCACAGCGGATTCGAGAAGCCACGAAACTGTAGCCGCCGACGGCAGTCGGCGCACTTTTCCGCAGTCACAGAAATCGGCGCCGACTACCGTCGGCGGCTACCGTCTCTTGAATCCGCCCTGCCCCGGCATAATTTCCGGCGTGATTTCCCCTTTTACAATCCGGCCAAACGGGTTGAGAATAGGCGCGGTATGAAATGGCAATCGGCCTGGAACCTGTTGGCGGGACCTGGCCGTTGGATTGGAGAACCGCATGAGTGACGCTATTGCTTTCAAACTCAATGACAAACCGGTCCGGCTGAATGTGGACGGCGACCGCCTGCTGCTCTGGGTGCTGCGGACCGATTTGGGCTTGACCGGCACCAAGTTCGGTTGCGGCGAAGGACACTGTGGCTCCTGCACCGTCCTTTTGAACCGGGTGGCCGTCCGCTCCTGTTTGCGGAAGATAAAAGAGGTCAAAGACAAGGAGGTGGTTACCATCGAGGGCCTGGCCAAAGACGGGAAACTGCATCCGGTCCAGACGGCTTTCATGGAGCACGACGCGCTGCAATGCGGATTTTGCACGCCGGGCATGGTCCTCACCGCTGTTGGCCTGCTGGCCAGAAACCCTACGCCCACGCGAGAGCAGATCATTCGCGGCATGGAACAAAACCTCTGCCGCTGCGGCGCTCACACGCGGATCATTGACGCCATCCAAACCGCCGCCGGTGAAATGAAAGGAGGCCGGTAGTTATGAGGACGGAAGATTATCTGGCTCTGGATTTCAAAGACAACATGGACCTTTTCCCGCAGAGTCGGCGGGAGTTTCTCAAACGCCTGGGCGGCGGCATCTTCATCTTTGTCACGCTCGCAGATTTGGCAACCGCGCAGGAAGGCGGCCGCCAGCGGGGTGGGGGCCGCGGATTGCCTTCCGACTTCAATGCCTTCCTGCAGATTGGCGAGGATGGTCGCGTCACCTGCTTCACCGGCAAGATCGAAATGGGCCAGGGGCCGGTCACCTCGCTGCCGCAAATGCTGGCCGAAGAACTGGAGACGCCGCTCGATTCCGTGGACATCGTCATGGGCGATACCGAGCGCTGTCCGTGGGACATGGGCACATTCGGCTCCATGACGACACGCGGGTTTGGTCCCGCCCTGCAAGCTGCTGCCGCCGAGGCCAAAGCCGTCCTGTTGGAACTGGCGGCAGAAGCCCTCAACGTGCCCCAGGCGCAGTTGGTCGCCAGGGACGGCGTGATATTTGACCCGCAGAATAAGGAGCAACGCCGCACCTACGGCCAGTTGGCCAAGGGGCAGAAAATCGAGAGGCACCTGAAAACCAAGCCGGCCTTGAAGGAGCCTTCCAACTTTACCGTAGTGGGCAAACCGACCTTGCGGCGGGATGCCCGGGCCAAGGTCACGGGCAAGGCCCTATACGCCGGCGACTTCCGCGCGCCGGACATGCTCTACGCCAAGGTTCTAAGGCCGCCGGCTCATGGCGCTAAACTGCGGAGCGTGGACACCGCCCCCGCCAAAGCCCTCCCGGGCGTTCAGGTGATCCAGGACGGGGACTTGGTGGCCGTCCTCCATGAATTGCCCGACGTGGCCGAGGCAGCGCTGGAGAAAATCAAGGCTGAGTTCGATGCGCCGGAGCCGACCGTGGACGATAAGACCATCTTCGACCACCTGCTCAAGGCCGACCCCCAGGGAAGAGCGGTGGCTGAGGAAGGGGACCTCGCGGCAGGCAGGAAGCTCGCCGGCAAGACCTTCGAGCAGACCTACCTGAACAGCTATGTAGCTCATGCCGCGATGGAGACCCATTCCGCCCTGGCGAAAGTCGAAGGCGACAAGGCGACCGTATGGGCTTCGACCCAGAACCCGTTTGGCGCGCAAAGAGAGATTGCCGAGGCCATTGGATTGCCGGCCCAGAAGGTGCGCGTCATCAGTCCGTTCGTCGGCGGAGGGTTTGGCGGCAAGACGAGGAACACGCAGGCCGTCCAGGCCGCCCGGTTGTCCAAAGCCGTTGGCAAACCCGTGCACGTGGCCTGGAGCCGCGCTGAGGAATTCTTTTATGACACCTTCCGCCCGGCCGCCATAGTCAAGATCAGTTCCGGCATCGACGGCTCCGGGAAAATGGTTTTCTGGGATTACGATGTTCTTTATGCGGGCGAGCGGGGTGCGAAACAATTCTATGCCGTTCCCCATCATCGCACCACCGCCCGGCCTTCCGGCTGGCAGGGGCCGCCCGGGTCCCATCCCTTTGCCACCGGCGCCTGGCGCGCGCCGGGCAACAATACCAACACCTTCGCCCGGGAATCACAGATCGACATCATGGCCGCGGCGGCGGGAATGGACCCCGTCGAGTTCCGCCTCAAGAACCTGAGCGACCCTCGGATGATCCGCGTCCTCAAAACCGCCGCCGAACGCTTCGGCTGGACTCCGGCCAAAGCCCCCAGCAAACGCGGCTATGGCGTGGCCTGTGGCGCCGATGCGGGGACCTATGTGGCCACGATGGTTGAGGCCGAGGTCAATGCGAAGAAGGGCGCCGTTCAGGTCAAGCGCGTAGTCTGCGTTCAGGACATGGGCCTGGTGGTCAACCCCGAGGGAGCAAAGATACAGATGGAAGGGGCCACCACGATGGGCTTGGGCTATGCGCTGACCGAGGAAGTCCATTTCAAGGGCGGCAAGGTCCTCGATACGAACTTCGATACCTATGAACTGCCGCGCTTCTCGTGGGTGCCGAAGATCGAGACCGTCCTCATCGAGGCCAAGGACTCCCCGCCCCAGGGCGGTGGCGAGCCGGCCATCATTGTTATCGGGGCCGTGATCGCCAACGCGATATACGACGCGACGGGCGCCCGCCTGTTCCAGTTGCCCATCACTCCCGAACGCCTCCAGGCCGCGATTCAAAAAGGCTAAGAGATCACATCACGGCTTTGGTTTGATGCCGCGCAGATGCTCGTCGAACCAGTCGGCGAAGAGTTCCATGTCCTTGCCCATGTCCAGCCAGCCGTGGTTTTTGCCTTCACGCACGACCAGTTTGGCGGTTGAACCCGCTGCCTCGCAGCGCTTGACGAAAGTCCGGGCCTGGTAAATCGGGACCAGCGTATCGGCGTCACCGTGGATGATCAGGATGGGCGGCATGTTCGAGTGCACGAAATAGATCGGTGAAATCTCCCGCCCCAGCTTCTGCCGCTCCTCCGCCGTATCCGCGCGCGGGCCGAACGCGACCTTGAACGGCTTCAGAACGCCAACGCCCACCGCATCTTCGCCGGGCCGGCTGTAGTTCAGGAAATCCGTGGGCGGAAAGAAACACGCGACGCATTGCACTGCGCTGCTCTCGCGGTCCACGGGGTCTTTGGCGTTGGCGTCTCCCGGGCAACCCTGAGTGCCCATAGTCAGCGACAGGTGCCCCCCGGCGCTGCCGCCGGTGATGCCGAGGCGGTTGGGGTCCACGCCATACCGGGCGGCGTTATGTCGGATGAACCGCACCGCCCGATGGATGTCCGGCACGATTTCGGTGATCACGAACTTCGGCTGCGAGCCGTGCACGACGGGGAAAACCGTGTAGCCGCGCTTTAGCAAGGACCGGAAGGAATCCGGGTTAATGGCCTCGTGCGAGGAAGACCAGCCCCCGCTGACCAGGAAGATAATGCCCACGCCGTTGGCCGGGCGCGGCTGGAACACATCGAGCGTCAGCGCCGTGCCGAACTTCCGCCCGTAGATCACGTCCTCCGTGCGTTGGAAATCAACGTTGGTTTGGCCCCAGGCGCCGGACAGAGCCACCAGCAGCAGACAGGCGGACAACACATTTTTCATTGCACGCATTGCCGTGTTGCCTACCCGCCGTTTAACAAAGGCAGGGCTTCTTGCCGACGGGACCAAAGCAACGGCTGCACCTCGTAGGCCCTGATGGCGGCAAGGTTGTCCTCGTTGGGTGGATTGTCCGCATCGTTGAGGAAAGCAAAGGCTTGGAGTGGCTCGGCACGAATCTGCCGCACGTCGGCCACCGCGAAGGCAAGGGAAAGCGCCTGGTCCTTGGTAAGATTATTGACCGCCCGGACCACCCGCTGCGGCTTCCGCTGGGTTTTGGACAGGCCAAAGTCAAAGGTGTGGTTGAACCCGCTGCGGCCGCTAAGGTTGAAATCCGGGAACACCGGAATCTGATTCGACTCGAGAAAGGCGGCGACATCTTCCTTGAAGAGCGACAGCACGTGCTCCTCACCCATGACGAACATGTCATTCACCGACAGCATCGCTTGCAGCAGGTTATGCTTCTTTTGGGGAAAATCCTGCGGCGTAGCGTGGACCTGGAGTTCGTCGTCCTCCCGCCGCACGCCAAAGCCGTTCAAAATGGCGGTGAGATGGGCTTCTCGCTTCTCGCTGGTAAACGCCATCCCGGAGCTTCGGAGGTCGGCGATGGTGTAGCCGTCGTCCGTCAGCAGGAAGCCCCCGTCGCGCTTTTCAACGTAAATCTCGATCTCGTCGTTGTGGCGGTCCAGAAAGGGCGTAGCGATTCTGCAACTGGCCTCTAGTTCGCTCACCCGCAGGCCCTCTTTGAGCCAGCGCAGGTAATCGGAAATCAGTCGCTCACAGTCCGCGCGATTCATATCGTCTGCTGGATTTGCGGTATAGGTTGCACAGCACAATAGCGCAAGAAATCTTCGAGGCAAAACAGGCCGTTGGCGGGATCTCGCAAGTTGAGTCCCGGAACGTCGGCTGGGGCGTACGCAATCCGGTCTTCAAAATTCTCTGTATATACGTGGAAATGGGGACACGGCAGGCGCTGGCCAGGGCGGTGGGGCGAATTGGGCGGGTTCCGGTGGGCCGGCCCATCGAGGTCCAGGCGCGCCAGGATGGCGACTTTTCTCCCGCGCGTCTGGCACTTAAGCCGAGCGCGATTCCTGCGACCTCGCTCAAAGTCGAATAGAAATTCCTCACGGCGGTCCAGCGATAGCAGGGCCCGCTCGTAACTCAGGGGCTGTGTTCTTGAAAAATCGAGCGGGGCGGCGTCAATGAACGCTTTGGGCATTTGCAGCAGAGCGTTTGCTTCGGCCTGCGTGAGTGGCATAGTTGGTTCCGTTCCGTAATTTCCCGCGGAGATTAGCGAGGCAGCTTGGTCCAGTCACGCGCAAAGCAACAATCTTCACACGCTAAACTTGAACAGCAGCACGTCGCCGTCGCGGACGACATAGTCGCGGCCTTCGATGCGGTAATGGCCGGTCTCGCGCGCATGGCCCACCGAGCCTTCCTTGACCAAGTCCTCCCAGTTCACCGTCTCGGCCTTGATGAACCCGCGCTCGAAATCAGTGTGCACCGTGCCGGCGGCTTTCACCGCGGTCGCGCCCGCGTGGATCGTCCAGGCGCGGACTTCCTTGTCGTTGAAGGTGAAGAACGTCCGCAGCCCGAGCACCTGATAGGTGCTGCGGATCAAGGCGGCGATGCCGGATTCCTGCACACCCATTTCTTTCACATACTCCTGCGCCTCCTCCGGCGAGAGGTCGGCCAGGTCGCTCTCCAGTTGCGCGCAAATCACCACCGTCTCGCACGCATGATGCGCGCGAGCGTACTCGCGGACCTTGACGACCTGCGGATGGCTGTCCGCGGCGGCCAAGTCGCCCTCCTTCACGTTGGCGGCGAAAATGGTCGGCTTGTCGGTGAGCAGGAAGAAACCCCGGACGATCAGCCTTTCCTCCGGGGCCAGCGGCAGCCCGAGGGTGTTGGCGGGCTTGCCGGTGTTCAGGTGCGCCTGAATCTTTTCCAGCAACTGCGCCTCCAGCACAGCGTGCTTGTCCCCGCGTTTGACATCGCGCGAAATCTTCTCCAGCCGCTTCTTGACGGTCTCCAGGTCCGCCAGCACCAGTTCGGTGGTCACGATCTCGATGTCCCGCACCGGATCAATGTCCCCGGGAACATGCACAATGTCCGGGTCCTCGAAACAGCGCACCACATGGATCAGCGCATCCACCTCGCGGATGTGGCTGAGGAACTTGTTGCCCAGGCCCTCGCCGTGGGACGCTCCCTTCACCAGGCCGGCGATATCCACGAACTCGAAAGCCGTCGGGATAAGGGTGTTGACCTTGACGACCCTGCCGAGTTGCGGCAGGCGCGGGTCCGGCACGCTGACCACGCCGAGGTTGGGTTCGATGGTGCAGAAGGGGTAATTCTCCGCCGGCGCCTTGTGGGAGCGGTTGACGGCGTTGAAAAGTGTGGACTTCCCGACGTTCGGAAGACCGATGATGCCTGCCTTCAACATGGCCGAATAATAGCCCGCCCCGGGTGCAAGCAACACAAAAATAGTGGTTTGTGAACACCTATTTGCTGGTGGACATAGCAATTCTGTTGCGCGTGTGCCAGCATTCATGGCAACTATCAGTCGTATGACTCAAGCGGAGCGAGACCGGGCGGCGGGCGCCATCGTCCTTTTGACATTGCTGGCCTACCTCCCCGCCCTGAGTGCCGGCTTCATTTGGGACGATGATGCCCACCTGACGAGGAATCCGTGCGTTGTGGGCCCTCTCGGGTTCAAGGAGATTTGGACCACCCCTGCCGCCCGGATTTGCCCGTTGGTAGCAAGCAGTTTCCGGGTTCAGTATGCGATTTGGGGGCTCAATCCGCTGCCCTTTCACCTTGTCACCATCCTGATGCACGCCGGGGCGGCGGTCGTGTTGTGGCAGGTGCTGGCGCGCCTTAAGGTGCCCGGCGCCTGGCTGGGGGCGGCGCTGTGGGCGTTGCACCCGGTGCAGGTCGAATCGGTGGCGTGGATCACGGAACTCAAGAACACCCAGTCGGGTTTGTTCTACATGCTGACCGGACTGTTTTTCGTGAGGGCGCGTTTGGCAGAGCAGGCACAGGATGCGAAGCGGGCGCGGAGGAATGATTGGGCGGCGCTGGGCTTTGGCGCACTGGCCATGGCGAGCAAGTCCTCAACGGTCATCCTGCCCCTGGTATTGGGTTTGTGCGCCTGGTGGCTGGAACGGAGCTGGCGGTGGCGTAATGTATGGAGGCTGGCGCCCTACTTTATCCTGTCGGCACTGAGCAGCGCCTTGTCCATCTGGACTCAAAGGCTGGAAGGCGCGGGGGAAGCGGCGTGGGCGCGGAGCTGGCCGGAGCGGGTTATCACGGCGGGCAAGGTCGTGTGGTTTTATCTCGGGAAGCTTTTGTGGCCGCAGCCTTTGATCTTCATTTACCCGAAATGGCAAATTGATCCTCGGCAGGTAACGGCTTATCTGCCGCTGGTGCTGGTGGTAGTGGCCTTGGTCATTTTGTGGCTTGGGCGGGAGCGATGGAGCCGGGGTGCGTTTGTGGCGTTTGCCTATTTTCTGGCGGCGTTGCTGCCAGTGCTGGGCCTCATGGACCACTATTTCCTGCGTTACTCGTTTGTGGGAGATCATTTTCAATACCTGGCGAGCGTCGGGCCGCTGGCTTTGGCAGGGGCCGGGCTTTGGCGGGCCTTGGGGTCTGCTGGCCGCGGCAAGAGTGTCATCCGACTGATCGCCTGCGGGCTTGTGCTTGGGGGCTTGGGCATGTTGAGCTGGCGGCATGCGCGCGTTTTTCGAGACGATGAAACTCTCTGGGGCGACACGCTGGCGAAGAATCCTGATTGCTGGATGGCGCACCTTAATTGGGGATGTGCTTTAAGTGACCAGCGGAAACTCGAGGCCGCCATCGAGCATTTCCAGGCTGCGTTGCGCCTCAAACCGGATCATGCCGAGACGCACAACGATCTGGCCGTCGCGCTGTGCCGCCAGGGGAGAATCGAGGAGGGCACCGCTCATTACCAGACGGCGCTTCAAATCGATCCCCGGCACCCGCAAGCCCATTTTAACCTCGGCGTGACGCTGGAAGCCGAGGGGAACACCGATGAGGCTCTGGCCCAGTACCTTGCCGCCGTTCAAGCCAAGCCGGACTACGCCGAAGCCTTCAACAACCTCAGCCATCTGTTTGTGAAGCGGGGAGACGCCCAACAGGCCCTGCGCTACGCGGCTGAAGCCGTTCGCCTCCGGCCGGACATCGCCCAGTCCCACTATAATCTGGCGACGGCGCTCCTCCAACAAGGCCGGTCAGAGGAGGCGGCGGGGGAATATCGGGAATCGTTGCGGCTGCAGCCGGACTGGCCCGTGCCCCTGAACGATTTGGCCTGGGTTCTGGCCGCCAACGTCAGCGACCACCTCCGCAACGGCACCGAGGCGGTGACCCTGGCGGAGCAGGCTTGTCGGTTGACTCAATTCCGGGAGCCGTTGTTCATCGGCACGCTGGCGGCGGCGTATGCCGAAGCCGGCCGCTTCGACGACGCGGTCCAGACCGCCGAGAAGGCGAGAGAGCTTGCGGCGTCCGCGGGCCGGAAAGAGCTGGCGGACCGGAATCGCCAACTGCTCGAGTTGTACCGCGCCGGAAAACCGTTCCATGAAACGCAGCGGTAGTCACCAGCCAATGCGAGTTTTGGTGTCGCTGAACAGGCAAGCTGCTGACAGCTAAAAAAGCGTCGGGCCGAACGCGGGGGCTGGCTAGACCCGCGACCCTGCTATACGACCGCTTCGGCCAGGGCCGCGCGGATGGTTTGCTTGAACTCCGCGATGCCTTCGTCGAAGGCCGCAGCGATGGGCAGGACGGGGGTCTTGCGCACGCGGCGCTTGAACTTCTTCAGATTCTCCGCCGCCGCAGGTTCATCCATTTTGTTGGCGACGACCAGGCGGGGTCTGTCCAGCAGCCCGGGGTCGTAGAGCTCCAGCTCGCGCAGCAGGTTCTTGAAATCGTCCCAGGGGGCGCGGCCGTCCGTGCCCGCCATGTCGAGCAGGAGCACTAGCACTTTGCAACGCTCGATGTGCCGGAGAAACTCGTGGCCGAGGCCAACGTTGCGGTGCGCGCCCTCAATCAAGCCCGGCACATCGCACACCGTGAGGCGCTGAAAATCGGGATACTCCACAATGCCAATCTGGGGGTGGAGGGTAGTGAAGGGATAGGGCGCGACTTTGGGCCTGGCGTGCGAGATGGCGGTGAGCAGGGTCGATTTGCCGGCGTTGGGGTAGCCCACCAGGCCGACTTCTGCCATGACGCGGAGTTCCAGCAGGAAGTCGCCTTCCTCGCCCGCCTCGCCCGGTTGGGCGAAACGCGGGGTTTGGCGCGCCGCGGTGGCAAAGTTGCGATTGCCCAGGCCGCCGCGCCCGCCTTTGCACAAGACAAAGCGCTGGCCGTGTTCCGTAAGATCGACCACCAACTCGGAGGTTGACCTCCACACCAGCGTGCCGCAGGGGACTTTGACCACGAGATCTTTGCCGGCGTGACCATCCATGCCTTTGCCGAGGCCGAATTCGCCGTCCTCGGCGATGAGGCGCGGCTGATAGTATTGGGCGATAAGATTGTTCAGGTCGTGGTCGCCTTCGAGGATGACGTCGCCGCCGCGTCCGCCGTTGCCGCCGCTGGGTCCGCCCTTGGGACGATACTTTTCGCGCTGGAAGGCCACGCACCCTTTGCCGCCGTGACCGGCCCGCGCATAGACTTTGATTTCGTCAACAAACATCAGAACAAGCGGGGTGGTGGAGTATTGGAGTGTTGGAGTGTCGGAACGTTGCAACAAACGCTCTTCCCACCAGCACTCCAATACTCCATTACTCCATTACTCCAGCACTCCACTTTCCCCCAACGAAAACGGCGAGGCCCGCGCCTCGCCGTGAAGGGTTGTCCGGGCCGTTCAACTGGCCGCCGGAACCGCTTCCGCCAGCACGTTGATCCGGTGGCTGTTCTTGTCGAAAGCGACCTTGCCGTCCACCAGCGCGAATAATGTCCAGTCGCGCCCCGTGCCGACGTTCCGGCCGGCGACGAACTTGGTGCCACGCTGGCGGACGAGGATGCTGCCGGCGGTGACCACTTCCCCGCCATATCGTTTCACGCCCAGCCGTTTGCTGACGCTGTCGCGCCCGTTGCGGACGCTGCCTTGACCTTTCTTGTGTGCCATAAAGTCTTACCTGCTAGTAGGTAATGGGTCATTCGTAGCCGGAGATTGGCAATCGCCGGTTGCCGCCGGCTCTGCTCCGGTCTTGATTTCCTTAATCTTGACGACCGTCAGTTCCTGCCGATGGCCGATCGTCTTGCGATAGCCCTTGCGACGTTTCATCTTGAACGCGATTTTCTTCTCGCCCCGGATGTGCTCCACCACGTCGGCGACCACGCTGGCGCTGGCCACGGTCGGCGAACCCACGGCAAGTTTGCCGTCGTTGTTGACCAAGAGCACCCGGTCAAAAGTCACCGGTTGCCCGGCTTCAACGGCCAAGCGCTCGATTTCCAGCCTATCGCCCGCGCTGACGCGATACTGTTTGCTTCCTGTTTCTAAAATACAATAAGTCACGATAAAAATCCCGTTCTTAGGGAACGTGAAGAATACGAAAGAAATAGATAATTGCAACCGAAAAAACGTAAATATTTACCTGTACCGCTGCCTCCAAAGCGCAAAGTGACGGCACTTCTGGCCGACGCCAAGACGACAAGGGGCTGTACTGGTGCCGGCAGCACGGCTTAGCCCTCACCGACGAGGCAACCGATGACGGGGTCAGCGCGTGAAAGACTATCACCGACCCGGTGACTGGTCGACAAGTGGGCAAGAACCAGCGGAGCGGAAGCAGCGTTGCCCTGCTCATAAAGCGACTCAAGCCCGGCGACTGCGTCCTTATCGAAGACAACGACCGGCTGAGCCGACAGGATTGGCTCACGGCGAGCAATCTGGTGGACGAAATCACCAGCAGGGGAGCCATAGTCGTTGACCTGAGCACTGGCAACGAAATCACGCACGAACGCTTTCGGAAAGACCCCGGCTGCGTGTTCTGCTGGCTGCCGAAGCAGTTTATAGCTAAGGGGGAATTGACAGAAAATCCGACCACCTTGAGAAGTCTTGGGCACTGCGCAAAGCCGACATGGCCACCCCCCGAGTAGCGAAAGCCGGGTTAACCCTGCTGCCAAGTCCTTGGGTTCATCGGCACCGGGAAGATGAGTGGACTATTACCCGAGCGGTTTATTCGGTCTCCCGGAGGATCAAGCAGTTGTGTTCATTAGCCCCAGATTCAGGTCAACTTGGTCACGCGTGGTCATGCCTGGTATCGCCGCCGTGATATAGCCCTTGGAGAGGACCCAGTTCAAGGCTTTCCAGTGGTCGGGCGCATCCCCCGCCTCTCCATTGAGATAGTTGGGGCTCTGGGTTTTCATAGCGATCAACCCGATCCCCTTGCGAGAGGCCTCCTGCATGGCCTCGGCAATCGCCTTTGGGCTCTTGTAGTTAAACGCCACCACGGCGACATCATAAAACTTGGACTCAACCACGAACTTCAGCCACTCCGCCTGCTCGCTGTGTGTGGTGATGCCGCACCATCGAAACCTCCCCTCGTTTTTCCATTTCAGCATCAGATCCACCCTCTGGCCCGCAGCGACGAGCGCCTGGCTCTCCTTCAACGTCAATTCGCTGTTGTTGATGGAGCCTCCCCCCGGGTGATGCCACAGGAAAATGTCGATATGATCAGTACCCAGGTCACGCAGGGTCTGCTCAAATTGATTGGCAAGCCAAGCCTTGCTGGTTGGTTTGGCCGCAGCCTCGTACGCCACAGCCAAGCACACCGAATCGCGCCTTCCTGCAATCGCTTGGCCGATACATTTGCAACTGCTGCGCTGGCCCCCCATGCCATACAGCCACGCCGTTTCGATATGGTTCACGCCTCGATCCAGAGTGTAGCGGATGAGTTCGGCATCCCTGGTATGCTGGGCACCAAAGCCGACGGTCGAGAGCATAAGGCCCGTCTTCCCCAGCCGACGCAGTTTCGTCCGTCCGTCTGTGCTTTGCTTGTCCGGTCGTTTCTCCGAAAGGATCGTCTCTTCTTTCCGTGAGTCGCAACCCGCGAATGCAAGCATGCCCCCAACTCCAAACCCGCCCAGTTTCTTCGTAAATGCCCTGCGCGTGATCTTCATAATGGTGTCATTTCAGGCCGGACAATTCTTCAACCGACCATCCGCTCGTATATTGGGGCACGCAAATCCAACATTCAATCCGTTTAATGCGAGAGGTTGGTGTGCTTCGGCTTCACGTTTCAAGCGGACTCCGTTGGAATCCAAGTGGTACCGCAAGTGCTGTTAAA
>JBEKJO010000164.1:0-12739 GCA_050011195.1 Verrucomicrobiota bacterium
TTCGCCCCAACCCCGTCCAGGAATTGCGCCTCCGCTGGGACGCCGGACGCCTCCGCCTCGAATTGCTCGTCGCCCCCCGCCCCAAAGGCGACTTCCTGCTCTTTGCCAGCGCCCCGTGCAGCCCCGGTTGGTCCCGCATGAGACGACCCGTCTTCCTGGGACTCCTGCCAACCCCCGCAGACGGCGTCAGCGACATCACCGCCCTCTACCTGGCCCGCTTTCCCGCCCCGGCCCCCAACCAACAGGTCTTCATTCAAACCCGCCAGCACCGCCACGGCTGGGAAGGCCCCGCCGCCACCCACAGCGCCCTCGTCCCGCCCAAATCTGGCGCCCCGCTCCCGCGCCCCACCCTCCGCACTCCGCATTATCGGGCACGCCGGGTCGGAGACCGGCGCTCCCTGCCCCCGTGCCCCCGCCCTCCGCACTCCGCATTCCCCACCGTGCGCGAAGGGGCGGTGGGAGCGGGTAAAATGGGGATTTCCCTAGTGCAGGGCGTGGGGGGAGGGGGCGAGGGCGGGGAATGGACGGGGAAAGGGGGGGCGAGCGGGCAGAGTGCGGGCGGGGGTAGGGCCGAGTGCGGAGGGCGGAATGCGGAGCGCGGAGTGGTGCCCCTGTGCCGCTCACGTTTCACGTTTCACGTTTCACGTTTCACGCCTCACGTTTCACTGGCCCACACCGCCCCTCCGTGCGCCACCACCCCGGGCCGCTTCCCCCAACGATCCCGTTACTTCCCGCCAGCGCGCGCGCCCCCCGCATGGGCTTGCCAGGTATCATTGTGAGGTCCAGACTGCCCCGCATGTCAATCGCCTGATGCGGATTTGGAATTCGACACCGGGAGCGGGGTTTGTTACCAAGCTGTGCGTGCGTTCGGAAATAATCAAAGACGTCACGCGCATTGTGGTGAAGCTGGGCACGGGGGTCCTGACCGACAGCCGGAAGCAGCCGGACCTTGCGCAGATGGAACAGTTGGTGGCGCAGGTGGCCGAGCAGCGGCAGGCGGGCAGGGAGATTGTGCTGGTCTCGTCGGGCGCGGTGGGCGCGGGGATGGGGGCGCTGGGCTACGAAAAGCGCCCGAGCGAGCTGGCGGAGCTGCAGGCCTGCGCGGCGGTGGGCCAATCGCGGCTCATGGCGATTTACGAGAAGCTGTTTGGCGCGCATCACCTGTCCGTCGCCCAAATCCTGCTCACCCACGATGACCTGCAACATCACGAACGCCATCTCAATGCCCGCAACACGCTGGTAACCCTTCTGAGCCATGGCGTGGTCCCGATCATCAACGAGAACGACGTGGTCTCCTTCACGGAGTTGAAGTTCGGGGACAACGACAAGCTCTCGGCGCTGGTGGCCTCGCTGCTGCCGGCGGATTTGCTGCTCATCCTGACCACGGTGGATGGCGTGCTGGAGAACTTCGGCAAGGCCAATCCCCGGACCATCCCCGTCATCGAGCGCGTGGATGAAGCGGTGGAACAAACGGCGGGCGGGACGGACAGCGCCACCGCTGTGGGCGGGATGGCCTCGAAGATTCAAGCCGCCAAGATCGCCGTCCGGTCCGGCATTCCGTTCGTCATTGCCTCGGGCCGGAAGAAGCGAGTGCTGGCCCGCGTGGTGGCGGGCGAAGAGGAGGGCACGCTGTTTGTGCCGCGGCCGACCCGGCTGCAAGGGCGCAAGCGATGGATTGCTTTCTTTCACCATCCCAAAGGCGCGTTGTTTGTGGATGCGGGCGCGAAAAAGGCGTTGCGCGAAGGCGGGAAGAGTCTGCTGCCGCCCGGCGTCACACGGTGTGACGGTGACTTTGCGGCCGGGGAAGTGGTGCGGATTTGCGATCTGGACGGCACGGAATTTGCCCGCGGCATCGCCGGCTTTGGGGCCGCCGAGATCAAAGCCAAGAAGCTCCAGCATGTGGAGGTAGTGCATCGGAATAACCTGGTGATACTGTGAGGGAACGATGGAGGGATGGAGTGATGGAGTAATGGAGTAATGGATTATTGTTTCCCAATACTCCAACACTCCATTACTCCAATACTGCGCTGCATGAAGAGACGTTCTGCAATCAACGATTTGCTTGAAGTCATGGCCCGGCTCCGGTCGCCCAAGGGTTGCCCCTGGGACCGCGAGCAGAACCATAGAACTCTGCGCTGGCATGCGGTCGAGGAGGTCTATGAGCTGCTCGACGCCATCGAGGCCGGGGACGACCACGAACTGGAGGAGGAACTGGGCGATTTGCTCTTGCAGGTCGTTTTCCACTGCCAACTGGCCCGGGAACGCGACGCCTTTGATTTTGAGAAGGTCGCCCGCCACATCACTGACAAGCTGGTCCGCCGGCATCCGCACGTATTCGGCACACTCCGCGTCAAGGACGTGGACCAGGTCTGGGCAAACTGGGAAAAGATCAAGCGGGCCGAAAAGCACGGGACCCGGCACGCGCGGCCCTCGGCGTTGGACGGAATCCCGAAACGGTTGCCCGCGCTGCTGCGGGCGGCGAAGCTGGTAAGGAAGGCGCACAAAGCCCGGTTGCTGGCGCCGGTCTCCGCCAAACCGGCTCGCACCAAGAGGGAACTGGCGGAAAGGCTCTTTGCTCTGGCCCAATTCGCACAGGAGGAAGGATGGTCGGCCGAGGACCTGTTGCGGGGCGAGATCAAAAGGCGCGAGCGGGCGCTCCGCGCAAAGGAGGAGCACGAGGCCCGGCCAGCTCCGTGAGGCGGATTCGACTCGTAACCGGGGCGCCAGCCGGCGCTGACCCGTTTAAGAAACGCGGTTGCCAAAGAGCATGACGCCGCCGCCTCTTTCGTGTATAAACGGGCCGTGCCGACGTTCAAACTCAAGCCCGTGCGCGAGCCAGCCGAAACCAACCGGCCCGAAGCGCCGCCTGGTCTCGCATGACCGCCAGGGATTTTATCGCCAAACCATGAAATCCTTCGGATTGGTGTTCGCCCTGCTGTTCCTTGCTGTTGGCGCGTCGTCGGCCCCCGCCGCTCCTGCCGATCCGGTGCCGTCCCAACCGACACCGCCGGTGTCAACTGTGCGGAATATACCAACTTCCTGGGACAAGGAGGCAGCGGCGAAATATCTGGATGACCGAATGGATTTGTGGTTCGACAAGGCCAGAAAGCTGCGAACGGGCCAGGGAACTACCACGTGTGTTTCGTGCCATACGACAGTCCCGTATGCGCTGGCCCGGTCGGTGCTGCGCAAAGCGACAGGGGTGATCAAACCGACGCCCCAAGAAGCGAAGCTGCTCGACGAAACGCTTCGTCGGGTGGACACGTATGGCAGTCACGAACCGCTCGACCAGAGCAAGGACGAACAATCACGCGGGACCGAGGCGGTGCTGAACCTTCTCATCCTGTCCGGTGAGGATGCCCGCCAGAATCGTCCGGGGCCGAGTGAACCGACCCGCAAAGCGCTCGAAGAGCTTTGGAGAGAGCAACGCGCTGACGGAGCCTGGAATTGGCTGGACACCGGGCTGGAGCCTTACGAATCCAACGACAGCCCTTATTATGGCGCGGCTCTGGCGGCGATCGCAGTCGGGGTCGTTCCGGGTTACGCGGCCGGCCCGGGCGCAAACGTGTCGAGTGGCGTCGGCAAATTGCGCTCCTACCTGAAGGCAAACTATGCCGATCAGAATCTCTACAGCCGGGCTTGGATGCTGCTGGCCTCCACTCGTCTGGCGGGCTTGCTGACCCGCGACCAGATCGATACGTTGACGACGGACCTTCAGAATAAACAGAAGGCCGATGGCGGTTGGTCCCTTTACAGCTTGGGGCCGTGGACCTGGTCCAAGGCCAGCCCTCCATTTGGGCCAAAAGGAAAGCCCGATGTCACGCTGCTGTCCAAGTCGGATGGGTATGCCACGGGGCTGATCACCTACGGGCTGCGCCAAGCGGGATTACCCGCCGGGCATCCGAGTCTGAAAAGGGCTACGGACTGGCTGGAGGCCAATCAGCGGGAATGTCAGATCGATCAGCGCCGCTGGAAATGCTGGCGGACGTATTCGCTCAATCATGATCAAGAACATGGCGGTGAGGAGGGCGAATCCTGGAGGCGGATGTTCATGTCGGAGGCAGCGACAGCCTTCGCGGCGTTGGCACTTCTGCCATCGGACTGAATCGCGGAGTAGAAACAGACGACAGGCTTAACGACGTTAACAAAGCCCAAAAGACACTACTCTCAGGTGCGTCTTCTCGTAGATTCAGCGGAGCGTTTCAACACATGGGCCCGCCCCATCCAGTGCTGTCGGCCAAGGTGATGCAAGCCGGAAAAGGGGCAGGCGAGACGCACTGCGCTACGTTGAGGTTCATGGGCCTTTGAATCCCCGCTCGACTCCTGCCAGCGGCTGTGCTTAGCTTTCAGAACGCTTTATGACCGACCCGCGTTACAAGAAACTGGCCAGGTTGCTGGTCGAATACTCGACGCAGTTGAAGAAGGGGGACCGCGTCCTGCTGGACATTATGGATGTGCCCGATGAGTTCTCGATTGAACTGATGCGGGCGGCGCGGGGGGCCGGCGCCACACCGATCATTGAAGTGCGGCACACGCGCATCAACCGCGAGCTGCTGCGCGCGACCAACCCCTCACACGCCCGCCTGATGCGCGACCTCGAATTGTTCCGGATGAAGAAGATGCAGGCCTATATCGCCGTACGCGGCAGCGGCAACGCCACGGAGAACGCCGACGTGGCCAGCGAGCGGATGGCGCTCTATTCCCGAACCACCCGCCCCGTTCTCAACTATCGCGTCAACAAGACCCGCTGGTGTGTGCTGCGCTGGCCGACGCCCAGCATGGCCCAAGCCGCCGGCATGAGCACGGAAGCATTCGAGGACTTGTATTTCGACGTCTGCACGCTGGACTATCGCAAGATGGCCCGCGCGATGGCGCCGCTGGAGCGCCGGATGAAAAGAGCGGACCGAGTTCACATCAGAGGGCCGGGCACGGACCTCGCTTTCAGCCTCAAGGGCATCGGCGCGAAGATGTGCAAGGGGGACCGGAACATTCCCGATGGCGAAGTGTTCTCCTGCCCGGTCAAAGACTCGGTCAATGGCCGCATCCAGTTTAACACGCCGACGCTCTACTCCGGGACAAAGTTTGAAAACGTGTGCCTGGAATTCAAGGACGGGAGAATCGTGAAGGCTGTGTCGAACAACTCCCGGCGCCTGAACGAGATTCTGGACACGGATGCGGGCGCTCGTTACACGGGCGAATTCTCGCTGGGCTTCAACCCCTATATCCTGAATCCGATGTGCGACATCCTGTTCGATGAAAAGATCGCCGGGTCACTGCACCTGACGCCGGGGCAGGCTTATGAGGAATGCGATAACGGCAACCGCTCGGCGGTGCATTGGGACATGGTGTTGATTCAGCGGCCCGGGTGGGGCGGCGGTGAGGTGTGGTTCGACGGCGAACTGATTCGCAGGAATGGAACCTTCGTGCCGCGGGACTTGAAGCCGCTCAATCCTGCGAACCTGAAGTGACCCGCAGCCGACTTCGGCCTGCCTATTTCTCGTCCTTCAAGACCGCCAGAAACTGTTTCATGGCCGGCGAGAGGACTTTGTTCTTCTTATAGAGGGCGGCCAGCGGGCGGAAGAACTCCCCGTCTTCGAGGGTAACCTGGGCCAGAGTTTGCTTGGCGACTTCCTGGAGAACGGTCCCCTGGGGCACGATGGCAATGCCCGCGTCAATTTCGACGGCGCGCTTGACGGTCTCGATGTTGTCGAACTCCATCACATGCTGCACGTGGACGGAGTGTTCCTTCAAGATCTTGTCCAGGGCCTTGCGGGTGGGGATGTCCGGCTCGAAGCTGATGAACTTCTGGCCGTTAATGGCTTTGAGCCGGAGGCTCTTGTTCTTGGCGAGCGGATGTTGCGGGTGGCAGATCAGCACCAGCGCATCCTTGCGGAGCGGGCAGATCTCCAATTTGCTGTCGCGCACCGGATAAGCCACCAGGCCCAAATCCACGACGTTGCCCAGCACGTCCTCGTACACCTGGTTGGCGCGGCGGTATTCGACATGCACGTTGACCGTCGGGTAGCTCTTCAGGAACTTCTTCAGGTAGGGCGGCAAGTCGTGCAAGCCGATGCTGTAAATGGTGGCGACGCGGATGGTGCCGGAGATGATGTCTTTGATCTCCTGCAGCTTGCTGTGCAGGGCGTCGTAGGTGGCAATCACCTGCTTGCTGTAATCGTAGAGCACCTGGCCTTCCCGCGTGAGGCGGAATCTCTTTTTGCTGCGCTCGATGAGCAGCGCTTTGAAGAGGCGTTCCAGCGAGCTGATCTGCTGGCTCACCGCCGATTGGGTCACTTCGTTTATTTGCGCGGCCTTGGTGAAACTTTCGGTTTCGGTCAGGTCACAAAAGACTTTCAGGCTCTCAATTTGCATAAGAGCACTGAATACGACATTTAACGAAAGCAGTCAACAGATGTTTTAGTTAGGTTGCAGGCTCCTCCCTGAGGGCCTGCTTGACTTTGAGCAGCAGTTCCTGACTGGTGAACGGCTTTTGCAGGTACGCGCCGTCGTTTTCCTGGCCGGCGGGCCAGACATAGCCGCTGGTGCAGATGATGCGGGTGGCGGGCGAAAGCTGGCGGATGCGTTCGACCAGCTCTCGACCGCTCATGGCCGGCATGACCAGATCGGTGATCACCAGGTCCACCGACGTGTCCTTCTGGGAAAGAATATCCAGCGCTTTTTGGCCGCCATTGGCGGTCAGGACGCGGTAACCGTAGGTCGAGAGAATGGTCTTGCCCATCGTCAGCAGCAAATCTTCATCATCCACCATCAGGATGGTCTGACTGCCGTTGAGGTCGTCGGACGCCACCCCGTTGTCGCGGACAAGCCTCTTCTCCGCCGGCAGATACACCCTGACCGACGTGCCGGCGTCGGGCTGGCTGGAGATCGCCACGCCCCCGCCGTGGTTGGTGACGATGCCATAGACCCAGGCCAAGCCCAGCCCGCGGTGGCTGGCGCCGCGCTTGGTCGTGAAGAAGGGCTCGAACACTCGCGGCAGAACCTCCGGTTCGATGCCGCAGCCGTTGTCACTGATTTCCACGCACACATAAGCTCCCGCGGCCAATTGCACGTTGCGGTCCTGCGTCGGCTCGGCCAGTTCGATGTTGCGCGTCTGGACGGTGATGTGGCCGCGCTCGCGCAGGGCTTGAAGGGCGTTCTCGAGGATCTTCATGAACGCCTGCTGCATCTTGGCTTCGTCAAACTTGGCCGCGAACAGCTTGCGGTCCAACTGCAACGTCCAAACCACCGGCTCCAGCCCGGCGTTCTGCTGAAAGAATTCCACGCTGCGTTGCAGGAGGAGATTCAGGTTGCCGGCGGCCTGCGCGCGGGCTTCCTTTTCCTGCCGGCTGAAGGTGCCCAGGTCGTTGGCGATTTCAGCCGCCTTGGCGGCGGATTTCTCGACCTCGATCAGCGAGCTGCGCCAGGGATGGTTGGGCTCCATCTTGCTCAAGACGAGCGATGTATGGCCCAGAATGCTCGTGAGCGCGTTATTGAAGTCCAGCGCTACCGTGCGGGCCAGTTGCAGCGCGCAATCCAGCTTTTGTTTGTGTGCCAGGCCGGCTTCCCCGCCCGGCGGTTTGACTTCCGCCGCGGCGGAGGGGCTCTCCCGCAACAACTGAAGCACGAAATACTTCTGGCCGTCTTTCGTGAACGCGCAGATCGACGTGAGATAGCAAACCGGCTGGCCACCCTGGCTCTGGAATTTGAGCGGCACCGTTGGGGCGGCGGAGCGCTGCCACTGGGCCAAAAACTGGTCGGCCGTGCTGCTGTTGTCGGGCGCCCACACCGCCGCCAGCCGCGGAGACTCGCCGGCGAGGGCCGCGCCGAAAAGGCTTAGGGCCGCCGGATTAGCGCGGCAGATGGTGCTGGCGCCGTCCACCACGAGCGCCGGCCAGCCCGCACTCTCCAACGCAAAAGCTACATCGGACTTCATCAACAGAATCTTCCAACTCGCAGCTTACCGCTTCAAACCCCGTTCTCAATCCGAATCTCTCGGCACTTCGACGAACGCGGCGGGCAGCAATTCGCTCACCGAGAATTCCTCGAGCGCGTGCAACGCGCGGCTGTCCGCCACCCATACCGCGGCATCGGGCGCATATTCGGCGAGCAGTTGGCGGCACGCGCCACAAGGCATCGGCCCGCCCGGGGCGCGCGCGACGACGGCCAGGGCAACGAAGTTCCTCTTGCCGGCGGTCAGCGCGTTGAACAGCGCCACGCGCTCAGCGCAGCAGGTCAGCCCGTAGCTGGCGCTCTCCACGTTGGCGCCCGTGATGATTTCCCCCGATTGGGTCAAGAGGGCCGCGCCAACCTTGAATTTCGAATACGGCGCCACGGCGCGCTGTCGCGCTTTGGCCGCCGCCCGCACTAAATCACGCTTGCTGGTTGTGACCATACAGTTTCGCAAAGTTCTTGAGCAATTGCGCTGCCAAACTCTTGACCCGGTCCGCCGTCTCCAGCACCTCGGCATGGGACAGCGTTTTCCGGCTCCGGCCCGCCGCCAGGTTGGTAATACAGGAGAGCGCGGCCACCTTCAGGCCGCATTGCCGCGCCACCACCGCCTCCGGCACCGTGCTCATGCCAACCGCGTCCGCGCCGAGCCGGGCAAACGCGCGAATCTCCGCCGGGGTCTCGTAGCTCGGCCCGCTGACCGCCAGATAAGTGCCGGTCCGCAGTTTCATGCCGCAGGCCTGGCCGGCCCGCCGCAGCAGACGGCGCAACCCCTGGTCGTAGGCGCAAGTCAGATCAACAAAGCGCGGCAAGCCGGGCAGCGGCCCGCCCCGCAGCGGGTTGACGCCCATCAGGTTGATGTGGTCGGTCAACACCATGAAATCGCCCGGGCGAAAGCTGCGGTTCAGGCCGCCCGCCGCGTTGGTCAACAGCAAATCCCGGATGCCATACGCGGCCAGGGCGCGCACCGCGAATGTCACCAGCGTCATCGGGTGTCCTTCGTAATAGTGCGCTCGGCCGCTCAGCACCATCACCGGCGTGCCTCCCAGGTGGCCGATGAACAGTTGCCCCGCGTGGCCGCTCACACCCGTCGGCGGAAAACCGGGCAGTTTGGCGTACGAAATCTCCGCCTGCGCCCGCAGCTCGCTCAACACGTGGTGAAAGCCGCTGCCCAAGACCATCGCCAGCGTTGGCCGAAGCCGGGACAGTTTCTTCAGCCGCGCCGCCGCGGCCCGGGGAGCGGGTTGTTGTTGGCTCATTCTTGCTCTATCCTGCAGTTGAATTAGTTTGCCGGGTCCCGAATTTCCTATGGAATTAAACGACGACACAATCCGCCGCTACTCGCGGCATTTGAGTCTGCCCGAAGTGGGGCTGGAGGGCCAAAAGAAAATTTGCTCCGCCAGCGTGCTGTGCCTCGGGGCGGGCGGGCTTGGCTCGCCCATCGCGATGTATCTGGCCGCGGCGGGCATTGGCAAGCTCGGCATCCTCGACTTCGACTCGGTGGACCTCTCCAACCTCCAGCGGCAGATCATCCACGGCACCGCGGACGTTGGCCGGCCCAAGACGCAATCGGCCAGGGAAACCATCCACCGCCTCAACCCGAACGTCGAAGTCGTCCTGCACGACATCCGCCTCACCCGTGAGAATGCCCTCGAGCTCCTCCGCCCCTACGACATCGTCGTGGACGGCACGGACAATTTTCCCACCCGTTACCTCACCAACGACGCTTGCGTGTTGCTCAGGAAGCCGAACGTGTATGGCTCCATTTTCCGGTTTGAAGGCCAGGCCAGCCTCTTCGCGCCGCACCTGGGAGGGCCGTGTTACCGTTGCCTCTATCCTGAACCCCCGCCGCCCGGCGCGGTCCCGAGCTGCGCGGAGGGCGGCGTGCTCGGCGTGTTGCCGGGCATCATCGGCCTCATCCAGGCGACCGAGACTCTGAAACTCATCCTCGGCCAAGGCACCTCGCTCCTCAACCGCCTGCTCCTGTTCAATGCCCTCGACATGCAGTTCCGCGAACTCAAGCTGCGGCGCGACCCCCAATGCCCCCTCTGCGGCGACAACCCCATTATCACCCAACTCATCGACTACCAGACATTCTGCGGAATTCCGCCTCCATCTGCCACGCCGACTCTTCATCCCGACGAAGTCACCGTTCACGAACTGAAGCGCGCGCTGGACAACCCAATGCTCGGCATCCAGGTCCTCGACGTGCGCGAGCCGGCTGAATACCGGATTGCCCGCCTTGACGGCGCGCGGCTGGTCCCGCTCAGCACGCTGCCGACGCGAATCGCCGAACTGGACCCGAACCAGCCCTACTATATCCATTGTAAGGCCGGGGACCGCTCCCGGCAGGCGCTGCAATTCCTGCGCGAGCGAGGCTTCCAGCACCTCAAGAGCGTCAAAGGCGGCATCACCGCCTGGTCCGATGAGATCGACCGCACCGTGCCCAAATACTGAAAAGGGTTCCTGCCCTTCAACTGCCGGTCGGGTGATGGCCGAAAACAGGTTGCCGCCGGGGGCGGATTGACCTAAAGTCGCGTCGGCGTGCGCGAGTAGCTCAATTGGATAGAGCGTCGGCCTCCGGAGCCGAAGGTTGTGGGTTCGACCCCCGCCTCGCGTACCATCTCCCGCGCTGTGGGATGCTATTTTTATGGACATCGCAATCGCTAACGGGAATGATTGCCCCGATGGGTGACAATATGCAAATCCACCTCTCAAAGCCCGGGGGCCACCAGGAAGGCCCTTATACCCTCGAACAAATCAACCGCGACCTGGCTGCCAAGAAATACCGGGACACCGACTACTGGGCGTGGCACGAGGGCCTCACGGAGTGGGTGCCGCTTTATGCCCTGCCTGGAGTCGCGCCAGCCGGGGCCGCCGCCGCCCCGGTGGCCGTCACACCAGCGCCGGAGGCGGTGGCGGCTCCCGCCAAGCCGCAGGTCATACCTCAGGCCGGTTCCCCGGCTGCGGGCTCCCCCGCTCCAACTGCCGCTGCGCCGGCACCGGAGACGGTGACCACTCCCGCCAGGCCGCAGGAATCATCTCCGGCCGCCGCCGCTGCAGTCTCCCCCGCTCCTGCTGTCACCGCACCCGAGCCGGAAGAGGGATCGGCGGCCGCCCCTTCCCAAGTGTCGTCGGGCCTGCCGTCCTCCGCGCTGGAACACATTTTCGTCTTTACCACCGGCGACGGGCCGGCGGTGTGGCAATCACCGGCGCTGGCCCGGATGCTGCACACGATCATCGGCGAAGAGCTGGGGACCCTCCGTCAGAACATCTCGCGGGACGTGGTGGGCGGGTGCGACATCGGAGACCTGTTGCGGCGCGACGGCACAATTTCCGATGCCGTCTGGCGAGCTATGGCAGCCCATCGCCCGGCCCTCGTCCAGCAGGCGCGAGACAGGCTCCATCGCATTTGTGTCCGCACCTTCCGCATCGAGGCCGATACGGTCGTGGCCCTGGTGCTCTTCTACAACAAGCAGAAGCTGTGAAGTCAGCGCCGACCGACGGCGGCGACTTCGCAAGAATGTAATCGAGCCTACTTGCCGGAGGCGGCGGTGGCTGTCGCCGCCGGGGCCGGCAGGTATATGATCCGGTCCGGCTGCGTAGGCGCATAAGCATTGCGCTGGGGGATGGCGGCGCGATTGAACGTCTGATAGTCCTTGACGGCCCCAACGCGGGCAATGCGCAGCGACTTCCGAAGGATGCCCCGGCCATTGGGGTTGGAGTCGCTGAACCGGCCCGAACCGTAACCGACCCCGTGAGTGCCCGAGAGGTTGGAGGAAAAATACTTCAGGCCGACAATCTTGTTCTCCGGGTTGCGCATCCAGTCAATGAAGATGACGGAATGGCCCCCGGCGGGCGTGGTGTCGTAACTGAGGAAGTCGCCGGGCCGCACCTGTTCCAGGTCGGTGATGGCGCGGCCCAAGCCGTAGGCGGTGATGCCGCGCTGTTCGGAGTCGCCCGGGCCTTCGATGTACCAAAGCTGAAGCAGGTTGAAGAGGTCGCCAAAAGTCATGCCGTTGAAGTCGTCGGGGTCGAGGCCCTTCTGAATGTTGCGCAGTTTCATGGCGCGCACGAACACCTCGAAGGTGAAACCGCAGCAGTAGCTGCAACGGGAGCCGTCGGGGTAGGCTTTGGCGAGGACCATGCCCCGGTACCAAAGGTCCTGCGTGACGCCATTGTAGATGTCGTATTCGCGGGGCGTCCAACTGCAATGGTAGGGGTAGGAGCCATCGAGCGGGTAAGCGGAGATCACTTTCAACACGTAGGGGTTGAGCGCTCCCTCGGCGTCATCGGCCACTAGATCTTCGCGGGCGTAGGCCTTGGCCAGCGCCTTGTCCACGGGTGAGAAGCCCCGCTCGTCCACCGGATAAGGCCGCGGGGTGTAGGTGAAGCGTTTGGCCGTCGCGACCGGCTTATTGGTCGCAGAACTGACGGTCGCGGGCGGCTGATTCGTTGCCGCGAGGGCGGCGGTCGCAGCCGGGGGCGTGGTGTGGTTGGCCTCTGCGTGCCGGCATCCGGCGAGTCCGGGAATCACAACCGCCAGGGCAGCGGTCACGACGAACGACGGGAGCCGTGGAGAGACGAGGGGCGAGGGGCGAGGGGCGAAGGGCGAGGGACGAAGGATAACGCAATTCAAATTCACGGGCTAAGGGTAGCTGGGACAGCCACCGGCTTCAAGCTTAATTGCGGGCGAGTCCGAGAGGCGACTGGGCCGGAGTGCGCCCGTCCCCGGGCGCAGCAGGCTCCGAACCGCCCGGCATAATAGAACGTTGCGAGACCCCATTGCCTG
>JBEKJO010000165.1:0-12728 GCA_050011195.1 Verrucomicrobiota bacterium
TCGGTCAGTTCTTGCAGAAAGTTCGCCAGGCGGCTGTCCAGCTGTTTGAGTGCTTGCGGCGTCATGCCGCAAAGCCTGGCAGAAACGGCCTAAACCGTCAACACATACTTAACCTAGTATTAATAGACGGCGGTGCCCGGCCCCCATTTGTCGGGCGAGCCGGTGCCGCCAAAGGGGGTGTTGAACGTGGCCGTGGCGCCGGCGGCGACGTAATTGCTGTAGTAGGCGGCCGGCGGCGCATAGAAATAGAGTTGTCCGCCCGTAAAGGTCACTGTGCCGTTTAGAACGAATAGATTGGCCACAACCTGGGTGCCGCTGACACTGACCGTGTAAGTCCCCGTGGCATCCGACCCGGCTGCGAAGCAGGCGTTTTGCCCCGCCCAAGGCCCCGTGGCGACCGTGCCACTGGCGCTGCTGCTCCAATTGGTCGAGGTCGAGTCCCAGGTGCCGCTGGGCGCGGTGCCGGCGCCCGCGGTCGCGCCGTTGAGGTCCCAGTAGCTGCCCCAATTGGTGTTGGCAGCGATGGTGCCTCGAGCAAAGATGAAGGCCCAGGCCGTGACCAGGTTCTGGTAGCCGTTGTTGTAGCCGGGCCAGTCGTAATACGCGCCAGCACCGAGGTCGTCCGGGTAGCTGATGTTCTTGTTGCCGTAGGGATCGTTGAAGATGAGCGTGTATTGGTTCTGCAAGTAGCCGATGCAGGTGATGTAGTGCCCGGCGGAAGTCAAACTGTTCAGAAGGACAAAGGGGTAGTTGGCGTTGATTTCAGTCTGCGCGTCGGAGAAGGCGGGACTCTCATTCATTCCGGAGGTGAGGCCGTGCCCGCCAATCCATTCGACTAATCGAGTGCTGCGAGCGTAGCCGTCCTCGCTCACGTCGTCCTGGAGGTAATAGCCAAAGCCGCCGTACCAGCCGGAGCAAGCGCATGAGGAGTTCCAGATGGCAGAAGAGGGGATGTTATAGACAATCCCATTGTAGCTATAAACGTCGGGGACGTAATAGCCATAGTTCGAGGTGTGGCTGCTGCTGCGCGCCGAGCAAGTGATGGGATGCGGCGGCAGGCGGTTGTAGTACTGGATCGCCATCAGGCTGGCAGTCGCGTTGCAACAGGAGTCGTAAGCGGTAAAGTTGTCGGGGGTGTCATAAACCTGGTTGACGTAAGGCACGCCCGTCAACTGCACAATGGAGCCATTCGTCACCACACTGGGCGTCGCCAGGAGAGGCGTTGCGGCTGAAGTGACCACGGAGTAGGCAGCCTTGGAAGCCGCGGCAGGCCCAGCCGGCAAGAGGCGCGGCGTAACGGCGAGCTTTTGCGCCACACCCGTTTGTGCGTCCGCCAGGCTGATGCCGTCTGGAGTGACGAGCGCCATCACCGGGGTGTGGAGGGCAACCTCCACATTGCCTGGCCGGCTCAGGAGCGTGGAGGTTGAGCCGTCGGAAAGCTCGGCCGTCACCACGTCCGTCTGGCTGACCGCGTAATGGGCGACCGTCTTGCGGACAAGCGCCACTGTGTCGGCGTCCAGCCAGGCCGCCGTGTCCGCGCGCCCGAAACTTCTCGCAAGCCCTGTTGAAAGGCGGGCGGCGGTGATCTCGCCATTGCTGCTGCGGGCGAGCAGGGCCTGGCCGTCCGGCGAAAAGCGAGGCTGATAGCCGTGTACGCCGGTTGCCAGCAGCGTGCCGCGGGTCCCGGTCCCTAAATCAATCCATGAAATCGTCTCACTGGGATCACTGAACGCGAGCCGCCCCCCGTCGGGCGAGAACGCCAGCACATTCACGACGGCCCCGAGGTCAAATTCCATGAATCGGCTCAAGTCGGGGTTCAGGACCACCAACCGCTTTCCCACGGTGTAGGCGATTTGGCCGCGGGCCGAAGCCGCCGGGTTGCCGGCTGCCGGCGCCGGCTTGTCCAGCAGCACCTGTTTCTTGCCGCCAATATCATAAAGCACAGGCACCTGAAGCCGGTCGTCGCCCACCCCCTGAAAACCCTTGAAGCACACATACTTCTTGTCCGGCGAGATCGTGGCAAAATAGCCCGTGTTCGGGGTGTCCGAAACGATGTCCCGCTGGCCCGTTCGGGTGTTGATCAGCTCGAATCCCCGGCCACCCGGCAGGAACAACAGCAGCAGCTCGCCGTCCGGTGAAACGTCAATGGGCGCCGAAACAGCCGTTTCCAGCGCCAGTGACGCCGCCGCCGGGGCCGCTGCCGATGGGAACAGGGCCACGCCAAAGGCCGCCGCCAGTCCAAGCAGGAGCGCCACGGCACGGAAACCAAGGGCACAGGGAGTTTTCATGTTGGCGAATGTCTCGTTGCTGATCGAAGATTCCAGTTGGCGCTAATACACAAAAGCCCGGCGCGCCAGCCAATGGCCGGTGATCCCGCCGCTACACGGTCAGGAGGAAAGCCTGAGGCCGACATTAAGGGCATGATACAGAGTCCTCTCTTAAAGGCAAGACAAATAATCGGCAAATAATCGGCAATGTCGTGTAGCATTCAAAAGCAGGACTCTAAGCGAACGGAGTCGCAGGGGATTCCGCCTTTTTACGGACAGACGTTCCGTGTTTTCCGTTCCCGATATTGATTGCATTGAGGGGAAGGCGCCGCTAGCCTCTGCGCAAACTGGATTGCGTGAACAATCGCGAGCGGGGCTACCAGCCCGAGACATAGAATGAATAATATGGAAGAAATTCTCCTGAAGACCCGGGAGGCTTTCCGGGAGTCTTTTGGCATCGAAGCCCAAGCCGTGACCCTGGAAACCGCGCCGGGGGCAGTCCCCGGTTGGGATTCGATGGGGCATTTGACGCTGGCGACCCATTTGGAAGAGGCTTTTGGCATCAGTTTCGACGTGGACGAGTTAATGGAGATGGAGAACGTCCAAGCCATCGTGCGGATTGTTCAGGGGAAGCTTCAGGGGAAGCTGAACCCTGCCTGAGATGGCCACTGTCGCGGAGGGGAATTTTGCCGGCTGGCTGGCTGAGCGTTTGGGCCGGCATTCGTATCTCATCGATGCCGCTACCGGTTTGACGATCGAGCCCGCGGAGGTGCCGGGTCTCATAGCGGGTTACGGCGCTGTTTTCCATAACGCTGGTCTGCGCGCGGGGGAGCGCATTCTGGTGGCCGGCTCGCTCTCCCCGCTGAGTTGCCTGGCCTATTTGGGGGCGATGCATGCGGGGCTGGTGGCGGTACCGGTCGAAGAGCGTTCGCTGGCGGCCTCGGGAGCGGGCCTGGCCGAGGCCACGGGCGCCCGAGCGGTTTGGACCGAACAGAAGCCCTCCTTCGACTGGCTGCGCCAGGCGCCGCTGCTTTGTTTGCACGGCGAGGTGACGGGGGGCAAACCGCAGCCGCTGGCGCCGGTGGCGCGGAAGGATGCGGACCTGGCGGCGCTGATGGCAACGTCCGGTTCGACCGGTGTGCCGCGGTTTGTGATGGTTACGCATGGCAACTTGCGCGCTAATACGGAAGCGATCGTGCGCAGCCAGGGACTGAGGGAGGACGAACGGGCGATGCTGGTTCTGCCGTTGAGTTACTGTTTTGGCGCCAGTGTATTGCACACCCATCTCTCTCAGGGCGGTGGTGTGGTGTTTGACCGCCGGTTTATGTTTCCGGACAAGGTGCTGCAGGCAATCGGTCAACACCGCTGCACCACGTTCGCCGGGGTTCCGACCGCGTACCACGTGTTGCTCCAGCGGTCGAAACTCCGGTCAATGGCGTTCCCGAGTCTGCGGCGGATGCTGCAGGCGGGCGGCGCCTTGGCGAGGCCGGCCATCGAGGAAATTCGCCGCGCCGTTCCCAACGCCCAACTTTATGTGATGTACGGGCAGACCGAAGCCACCGCCCGGATTTCCTGCCTGGAGCCGGCGCGCCTGGACGAAAAAACCGGCAGTGTTGGACGGCCCCTGGACAACCTGACGGTTCGCATTATGGACGAGCAAGGAGAGGAACTGCCGCCGGGGCAGATTGGCGAGATCCGGGTGAAAGGCCCCTCGGTCTGCCCGGGTTACCTGAATGATCCGGCCGAGACCGAATGTGTTTTCGGGGAGGGGTGGTTGCGGACGCGCGACCTCGGCCATGTGGATGCCGAGGGTTTCCTTTGGGTTCATGGCCGTCTCGGGGGTTTCCTTAAAATGCGGGGGCTGCGGGTCAGTTTTGCCGAAGTGGAGGCCAAGGTGGCGGCCATTCCGGGCGTCCTCGAGTGCGCGGCCCAGGCGGTGGCCCACCCGGAGTCCGGCGAGGCGGCGGTCTTGCTGGTGGTCCCGCAAGCGGGAGCACGGCTCGCTTGGGACGAAATGCGCCGGCGTTTGCCCGCGCATTGGAGCTTCGACTCGGTCCGTTTCGTCGCGGAGCTGCCGAAGACGGCCAACGGCAAGTTAGCGCGTTCGGCGCTTGCCCAACAATTCAACGCCCGCCGTGGAGACCGTTGAACAAAAGATCGAGTCACTGCTGGCGCTGGCTCCCTACCGCCTGCCCGGAGACGAAAAAGCCCGCCGGCTGCTGGACGTTTGGCGGGCGGAATTGGAATCGGTGTGCCAGCGGCACGCCGGCCTCGGCAACTATATTCGGCAGTGGCCGGTGGATTTTCGCGCGGCCACCAGGGCGGCGGACCTGCCTTTCCTGCCGGTGGCGATGTTGAAGGCCAATCCGCCGCTGTCGTTAGTCGAGGCTCACGAGATTAAAAGGACCCTCACTTCCAGCGCGACCACCGGGCAAGCACCCAGCCGGATCGTGCTGGATGCGCCAACCGCCCGGCGGATGACCAAGGGGGTGCTGGTCATTTTGCAGGATTACATTGGGTCCTCCCGCCGGCCGTACCTGGTGGTGGAGGCGCCGGGCGCCACGGGCGACAAGCGCGAGCTGGGAGCCCGCGGAGCGGCGATTCAAGGCCTCCAACCTTTTGCCAGCGAAGTCCATTACTGTCTCCGGGTGGATGGGGGGGGTGAACCGGTCCTGGAGCGCGAACGGCTTTTTCAATTCGCGCAAGCGCACGCCCGTTCCACGGTTCTGGTTTACGGCTTTACCTATATGCTGTGGAACCATTTGGTTAAGCCGCTCATGGCTGAGAGCGCCTGTCTGGGACTGCCGAATGTCCATATCCTGCACAGCGGCGGCTGGAAGCGATTGCAGCACCAGTCGGTGGACAAGAAGGTCTTCAACGAGGGGCTGGCGCGGGTGTTCGGCTGCTCTCCCGAGCGGGTGATTGACTTTTACGGCCTGGTCGAGAACGTGGGGGTGATTTATCCCGATTGCGCCGAGGGGAACAAGCACGCGCCTGCGTTTGGAGAAGTCATCGTGCGCAATCCGCTCACGCTCGAGCCCGTCGGCAAAGGCGAGACGGGCCTCATCCAGGTTTGCAGCGTATTGCCCACCAGTTTTCCCGGCCACCTCCTGCTCACGGACGACCTGGCCGAAGTCATCGCCTTGGATGGGTGCCCGTGCGGGAGGCGAGGGATGGCCTTCCGCTTCGCGGGACGCGCGCCCAAATCCGAAGTGCGAGGCTGCGGCAACATCCAAGCCGAACGCAGCCGATGAAGAGATTCAGGATGTGATGAGAGAGCTTATCCAGTTTCCCGGCTCACCGGCGGAGATCACGGCGGCCGCCGCAACGCTGCGCGCGGCGCTGGCAGAAGCAGAGCCAGGACTCGAGGAGATTTTGACCGTCTTCGAGTCCTGGGCCGCAGCTTTGAGCGCGCGCGAACTGGACGCTATCCCCGGGGTAGCGTTTCTGCGGTTGTGGTTGAGGCGAGGGACACTTGAACCGATTATCGCCCGGGAACTTGGCCACGGCGCGATGGCCGGGGACTGGGCGGCGGACGGCCGCGCGCGGCTCAGGCCGTTTCCGCTCGGAGTCGTGGGTCATTGGCCTGCCGGGAACATAGAAATCCAACCAATTTTATCTATGACTTGCGGCTTGCTGGGAGGCAATGCCGCCATAGTGCGCATTCCCAGCGGTCTGGTGGAAGTGATGCGGCAATTGATGGCGCCCCTGGCCGGGAGTGCCGGCGGGGAACGGCTGTTGCGGAGGATTGCGCTGGTGGCGTTCGAGCACGGGCGCCACGACCTGCAGGAAGCCCTGGCGCGAGCGGTTGACGGGGCGATGATTTGGGGCGGCCAGGAAGCCGTCTTGAGCGTCCGCAGCTTGCCGTTTCCACCCTGGGCCAGGCTGGCGGTGTTTGGTCCCCGGCTCTCGGTGGCGGCCATGGACGCCGCCGCCTGGGCCAACCCGGCGCAGCAAGAGGCTTGGTGCCTGCGCCTTGCGCGCGATGTCTGGCAGTTTGACCAACAGGCCTGTTCTTCCCCGCAGACCTTGTTCCTGGAGAAAAAACCGGGCGGCTCCAGCGCCGAGTTTGTGTCGGCGCTGAAGCGGGCCTTTGCGGTCGAGAACCGGCAGCATCCGCGCCAAACCATTCATCCCGCCTTGACCTCCGCCATCTGCCAGGCTCGGGCGGCGTGGCTGTTGGCGGATACGGCGCATCAAGCCTTTTTCCCGCCCAGCCCGGATTGGACGCTGCTGGTCGGTTCCGGGTCCGACATTCCCCCGCCGACGCAGGGGAAGACGCTGACCATTCTTGAGGTGGACAGCTTAGGCGAGCCGGTAGCGAAGTTCGACGGGAACGTGCAAACGCTGGGTCTGGCGGTGGCGGATGCCGGGAAAGAGGCGGAGCTGGCCCTGCTGGCGGGAAAGAAGGGAGTGGATCGGGTCGTCAAGCTGGGCCGCATGCATCTGTTCGTTCCGCCCTGGGATGGGGCGGATCTCATCCGGCCGATGGTCCGCCTGGTGCGTCATCTGCCTTCCACCGAGTGAAACCGAATGAAAAGAGAGACCCAGTTCCTATGAATGCCCAAAGCTTCCTTGCCAGCCTGGATCAGCACGCCAAAGTCTTTGCCCCGAGCGCCCGCGCGACCTTCGAGGCGAATAAAGAATTAGGCGCCTGGCTGCTCGATCCGCTGGCGCGGTGGGCCCAGGCGGCGTACGGAGCGCGGGCTTTCGATGACGCCGCGAAAGGCTACGCCCGGTATTGCCTGGGCGTGTGGAAAGCCCAGCAGCTTTATGAAAAGGCGGGCCGCTACACGCCGCAGGAATTGCCCGAGATTATCTCAGGGGTCTATGAAGATGAAGGTTACATGGTCCCCTATATGTGGGCGGCCATATTGATCTATCCATTTTGGCCCTCGGTGGTCCGGCACATTGCCTTGTACCGGGACGAGTTTCTCAAAGCGTTGCCGCCCAATGCCCATCTCCTGGAATTGGCCTGCGGCCATGGCGTGATGAGTTTGTTGGCCGCCGAGCAGAGGCCGGACGTTCACTCCCACGGCATTGACATCAGTCCGCCGGCGGTGGCGATTGCGAACCGGCTGCTCGGCGTGTCCGGGCATGGCGAACGGGTCACGTTCGAAGTCAAAGATGCCTTGCAACTGGAAACGGCTGGCCCGGGCCGGGCCTATCAGGGCATCATTGCCGCCATGCTGGCGGAGCATCTCCAAGACCCTCGTCCGCTGTTCCAGGCCATCGCGCATTATCTGGCTGATGACGGTCTGGTTTTTTTCAGCACGGCCTTGGAATCGGCCCAGCGGGATCATGTCTATGAATTCCACCGGGAGAGCGAGGTCATCCGAATGGCGGAGGAAGCGGGCCTGCGCGTGACGCGTTTGGTTTGCGACGCCAACGCCCCGCCGCCCGGGGCCCGTTTTCTTCCTCGCTCACTGGCGATGATCCTGCGGCGGCGTTAGGCATTACTTCGTTACATAATTTTATGACAATGGAATTTCAGGAAGTGAGAGTTCACCTCAAGCAAAGATTCCCGTTTCTCATGGTGGACCGGGTCCTGGAGCTGGAACCGGGGAAACGAATCAAGACGGTCAAAAACGTCACCGGGAGCGAGATTCAGTTTCTGGGCCACTTCCCGGATTTTGCGGTCATGCCCGGCACGTTGATTGTGGAGGCGTTTGGGCAAAGCGCTTCTTTGCTGTTTAGCCACACGACCGGGCTGGGCTTGAACCCGGGTGAGTTCATGGTGCTGGGGGCGATTAATGACATGCGATTTCTGGTTCCGGTTTTGCCGGGGCACTCCATGATTATCGAGGTGAACGTGTTGAAAATGACGCCCAATGCCGCTCTGGTCGAAGGCTTCGTGCGCGTGAACGAGACAGTCGTGGCCCAGGGCAAACTAAGCTTTGGCCGGAAACAAATGTAGGCTCAGGGCTGTCCTGCGCGTTGCCCTTGCCCTTTTTCCCAAGCCCGGATTTGCTTCTCCGCATACCGGGCAATCGGGAGGACCGCCGCGCGATTTTGGGACCATTCTGCTGCCGTCATGGCAAAGTGCACGATATCGGCCGGTTGGCCGGCGATGACCCGAGCTCCCGCCTCGATCCCGGTCTGCCGGAATCCGAACTTGCGGACGTATGAATGAACTTTCTCATTGGTGGATACGGATGTGCCGCGCAACTCTTTAAGCCCCATTTCTCCAAAGGCCAGGTCAAAGGTAATCAGCGAGGTGGGGACAGCCGCAGGGACTTCCGGCCGGATAATCAAACGGCCTGCCTCGCCGCTCCCGCCTGAGACGTGATACAGCCCATGGGTGCCTACGGGCAGGCCGCCCGGGGTTTCCACAATGAAATAGAAATCATCTTCCCGGGCAAAATAAGCCCGGAGCCAGGCTTCTTGCTCGGCGACGCCGGCGGCTGAATCCCCGAGTTTGCTTTTGGTGTGCTCCAGGCTGCGCAGCCAAACAATGAACGCGGCATCGTCCAGGCGAACTGGACGAATCCGCGCGCCAAAGCCTTCTGCCTGCCAGGAATGTCGCATAACCGGAGCGAAATCTTTTCTCTGATACCGTACCACTGCCGGGTTGGCGAGCGAAATCTCTGATAAGAGACAGGTCAGGTCGCATCCTGACACTGCCCCCGGACCGCGAGTCGTCCCTGGCTCGCAGCGGCTACCAATGCGAAACGGCGATCGAACCTCTGGCCCGCTCCCTGCACGGTCGAACGTGCTGCGAGCCAGGGACGGCTCGCGGTCCGTGACCGTGGGGGTGCCTCACGTGCCCCCTCTGGGCCAGAAGCGAATCCAGAAGCGCTGGGGGGATTGGATGAGGATTTCGCGGAGCAGGTCTTCCATGCTGGCGGCTTCCGGTTCGTGGAGTCGCCGCACGAGCGTGAGAGAAATCGTGAAGGCGAGGGCGGCGGCGGCGAAGAACACGGTGTAACGGTTCCAGGCGACGCCAAGCCAGAAGAAGGAGTGATGGCCAACAGCATCGATCAGCAGGCCCCAGGCAATCGGGGCGAGGCCGAGGGTGACATTGCCGACGGTGGAGTAGATGGCGAAGAAGTGGTTGCGGCCCATGACGGGAATGACCGCCATAGCGAGCCGGGTGTTGGCCATCTGGACGAGCGCGGCCAGCAGGCCCATCATGAATTGCAAGAGCAGAACGATGGAGAGCCGCACCGGGAAGACACCGCCGGATAGAGTTACCCAGCCGGCCAGGACCGCTATCCAGGCCGAGAAACAGAACGTAAGCACCGGTTTGCTGCCCAGGCGATCAAGGCGCGAGCCGAGCAGCCAAAGGCTGCTCAAGCCGCCGAGAAAGGCGATCGAGGTCACCAGCAATATCTTGCCTTCAGACAGGGCGGTTTCGGTCTTGAGGAAAGCGACGGTGAAGGCGGTCATGCCACCGTAAGCGATGGAGTAGCCGACGAGGGCGCGCAGCAGTTTCCGGAACGGGGGGAAGCGCAGCATTTCCAGCCAGGGCACCCGGTCCTGGGAGGCGCGGGTTTCCTCCGGCAGCTCGGCGTCGGGGATGCGTTTGAGGAAGGTGAGGCTCACCGCGCCCATGCTGGCGCTGAAAAGGAAGAGGATGGCGAATTGCCAGGAGCGCGTGTCGCCGGCCAGGCAGGCGGCGGCGATGAGGAACGTGATGAAGCTGGCGAGGTTCTGGACGGCGGCATCGCGGGCGAGGTATTTGCCGCGCAACGCGGCGGGGACCAGGGCGGTGATCCACGGCAGCCAGGCGCAACTGGAGATGCCGCGCGAGAGATTGAAGCCGAACAGCAGCATCAACATCAGGGCGAGCCGGGTTTCGGCCTTGAGGAAAAAGCCGGTCAGCGGCACCAGCGCCATGGCGAAGATGAAGAGGATCCGCGTGCCCCAGCCGGCATAGACAAACCGTTTGAAGCCGAGGCGCGGGATGTAATTCGCCGCCGGGATTTGAAAGATGACCAGCAGCGGCATCATGCCGGCGATGATGCCGAGGACGGTGGCGCTGGCGCCGAGGGTCTTGGCGTAAAGCACCATCGGGCTGTTGAGGACGACCTGGTAGGAAAAGGCGTTGAAGGTCGAGAACAGATAGGCGTTGTGCAGGCCGGGGGGAAAGGAGGCCCTTTGCCCCGGCTGGCTCAAAATGTCTGGTTGGTTCTCAGCCATGCTGTCCACATCCAACTCTTCCATTCAACCACGGAAGGAGGCGGATGGACACGGATAAAAATCAAGCAACGGAGTTACCGGGTCAAAAGTGCCAGCCAACATCAGCAGGGAGGATGAGAGTTCCGGGATAGTTCAGCCCGAACCCGTTCACGTACCACTGGCTGGTAACGCCGGAACCGTCGCTCAGCGCCTTAAGGCTGAGGTAATTGGTCCCTTCCACCAAGAGCGCGCTCGAGAGTTCCAGGAGCGTATTGTGCGGCGCGCGGCCCGGCCAGGCATCCGCCGCGAGTTCCCCGCCGCCGACGGCAAACCCACTCGCTACTGCATCACCCTTGCCGTGCAGACCGAGGACGGCCTCCAGCGCCCCGAGCGTTGGTCCGACACCCCATCGCCCTCCGACATCCCGGCCCGCGGCGACCGCACCCGTGGCGAAGAGTTCTAGGTAGGGCAGCGCTGTCCCCAGCGCGCTGGCCGCCCCTTGCCGCATGTTTGCACTCCGTTGGAATTGATGGGAGACTTGCCCTATGAAGACGAATCCGCTGCTTGAAGAACTCTGGCAGGTGAAAGACGACTTGGCGCGCGAAGCGGGTTACGACCTTGACCGCATCTTCGCCGAGCTGCGTGCCGCCGAAGCCCGGCAACCAGGCCCAGTGATCCGGACGGCGGATGAACTCCGCCGTTACGTGGCCGGCGAGGAGCGGCGGCACGAAGCCGCTTCCGCTCTTGCCGTAAAGGAAGAACCGCCGCCCGCTCCACCGAAACGCAAGGAGTGACAAAGCCGTTCTGGAGGGCCTGGAACTGGCCGCGCAGTTCCGCCGGCCCATTTCCAGTTTCATCCTTCATGCCTCATCCTTCATCCTTCCTTTGCCCCCCGCCCGCCAGCACAAGCCGCGAAATGGCCCGTGGCTGCACCTTCAAAGGCCGCAGCAACGGCTCGCTTCACTGATCTTGATAGGCGACAATCTCATGGTTTCTTGATTCGTGGCTGAAACCACTCCCAAAAGTCCTTCCGGATGAATCCGTTGTAGTGGGACGGGTCGAGCTTGCAGATGAAGAGCGCTCCGTCTGGCTCAACCAGCGGCAATAGGCGTACCTGCCACTTGTCCTCGTCAGAGGTCGTCTGTACAACGTAACACTGGTCACGATAACGAAACCAATGCACGGCAAGGTTGAGTGTCTCCTCGACCTTCTCACGCGTCAGGCCGGCCTTTGGCTTGATGTAAATGTGGTACAGATCACTCATTGGTCTGTGACTTCGTCCCCGGCGCGGGGTCGGCGACACGGCTCGCTTCCGAATCGGGTAATGCAGCAGTCTGTGCGTCCTCTATGACTACTGGTTTTGGCGCTGGGAGCGGCAGCGCGCCGGAGTCTGGCAAAATCGGTAACGACTTCATCCCAAGACGCATCTGCTCATGCACAAGAAACTCCGCCCCTTCCAACAGGGCTGCTTGCGGGTTGTGATCCGCAAAGCTGACTAAGCGCCACAGCAGAGGGAAGCACAGCGTGAAGACCAAGATCAGGGCGAGAACCGAAACCCACACCATGCTTACTGACCAGGCGATGATAGCCATCGAAATCGATACGCAAATGAGGACGATCGACACCTTGCCGACCACGCCTCCGCGCAATTTCACCTTCGAGATGCCCTCGAACAGCTGACTCACATCGAACTTGATTGGAGACTCCGGCATGTGGTGCGTATTGTGGCCTATACGTATTACGGAGCAAGAGCGCAATGCGATTGCATATTGGGAGCCAAACTTTGCATCAGTTCATCGTTTCATTAGGACTCTGCCATATCTTATGGACCGCGGCGAATCCTGTCAACTATGCGCGGGGTCTGCGGGAGGGGGTGAAGAAGGCGCGGTTTCTCAGCCGTTCCGGCTAGACCGGACGTGGGCGTGATATTGAAGCGGGAAAAGCGTCGAGGGGCACCGGACAAGCTGGCGGATGGAGCGAACGAACCGCGCACCAGCGTTTGCGGCAGCTTGCTCCCGCTGTCGAGCGCCCGGCCTCAACCAAAGCGCCAGCAAGCTGCACCCTCTCGCGACATCCGTAATATCCAAGCCACAGCAGACGAAGCCGCAAAAACCACCCGGCCACTCAACCGTCCGCTTTTAGGACGCTTCCGCCTTCCGTCCCTCCTGAGCCAGCCTTGGGATCATGGTACGACGTAGGTACGACGTAGGTACGACGTTGGTGCGACGGTGGTGCGACGGTGGGGCGATATTGGTACGATATTGGTATGATATTGGTACGACGTTGGTACGACGTTGTTGCTGGGGGTGGCCTCCCCCCTGGCTGCCGGTCCAAAGCCGC
>JBEKJO010000166.1:0-12555 GCA_050011195.1 Verrucomicrobiota bacterium
AGAGCCTTCGCCCCTCGAGCAGTTGAAGCTCAAGGGTTACCGCTTCGACGACGTGCAGAACGAGCGCTGGATTCTCCGCTCGCAGGCCTACCTGGAAAGCGAGCCGCTCGTGGACGACATCAAACTCGAACTGGACTAGCGAATGTTAAAGAACCTTTGCCAGAAAATGTTCGGCCGCTCCCTGTGGGTCTATCACGCCAACAGCGGCGGCTGCAACGGCTGCGACATCGAAGTGCTCAACGTCCTCACCCCCTACTACGACGTCGAACGCTTCGGCATCAAGCTGGTCGGCTCCCCCCGCCATGCCGACGTCATGCTCTGCCAGGGCCCGGCGATGCGGTCCACCGCCAAGGCCCTCCGGCGCGCTTACGAAGCCATGCCCGCCCCCAAGCTCGTCTTTGCCATCGGCTCCTGTGCCTGCGGCGGCGGCATCTGGTTTGATTCCTATCCCGTCCTCGGGCCGGTCGAGAAGATCGTCCCCGTGAACTTCTATATCCCCGGCTGCCCCCCGCGGCCCGAAGCCATCATCTACGGCGTCGCCGTCGCGGTGGGATTGGTGGATAAGAAGACCGCGCCGGTCGTGTTCAAGCAACTGGAGATGCCCATTCCCCGCTATCACCCCGCCGACCTTCGCGGCTCCGGCGAACTGGTCGTTTACGAAAAAGCCGAGAAGGTATAGCCGCCTCCGCTTATTCGTGGCCGCCGTGCTGCCGCAGCAATTCTGCCACGTCCTTGTGACCGTGAGCCACCGCCAAGTGCAAAGGCGTATCGCCATTGCTGTCCTTGGCATTGGCTTCGGCCTTGTTGGCCAGCAGCAATTCCACCATGTCCTTGTGGCCCTTAGACGCGGCCAAGTGCAAAGGCGTTATGTCGTTGGTGTCCTTGGCATTGACCTCGGCCTTGTTGGCCAGCAGCAATTCCGCTACGTCCTTATGGCCCATACCCGCCGCATTGTGTAAAGGCGTCCAGCCGTTGATTGCCTTGGCATTGGCCTCGGCCTTGCTGCCCAGCAGCAATTCTACCACATCCTTGTATCCGTCAAACGCCGCGAGGTGCAAAGGCGTCACTCCGTCGGTGCCCTTGGCATTGACCTCGGCCTTGTGGGCCAGCAGCAATTCCACCGTGTCCCTGTGGCCTTTTACCGCTGCCATGTGCAAAGGAGTCGAGCCCCGCTCGGCCTTGGCATTGACGTCGGCTCCGTTGGCCAGAAGCAATTCCACCATATCCTTGTAGCCATTCTGCGCCGCCGAGTGCAAAGGCGTCCAGCCGTTGTTGTTCTTGGCATTTACCTTGGCCTTGGTAGCCAGCAGCAATTCCGCCACGTCTTTGCTGCCATAAAAGGCGGCAAAGTGTAAAGGTGTCTGGCCATTCTTGTCCTTGCTGAAAACCAAATCAGGATTGTCTTTGAGCAGCGCCTTGACCTTTTCCAAATCCCCAGCCTTGGCCGCGTCGCGAATCTCGCCGCTCCCCGAGTTGCCACCAGTCGCGTCATGTTTCCTGCCGCAAGAGGCGAGGCCGCACAAAGCCAGCGCGACCAGCATGACAGCGGTGCGGCGGGGGATTGGTGAGTGGCCGAGCCGGCTGAAGAAAGTGCTCGTGTTCATAACTGTGTTACTGGCTGCCGACGCCGTGAACGTTCATGCGGAGGGCGTAAAGGCCCTTGCTGGCGGTGATGAACAGCGTCTGCCGGTCTTTGCCGCCAAAACACACGTTCCCGGTCCAGGCCTCCGCCACCTCGATGTGCTCGATCTTCTTCCCCGCGGCATCGAAGACCGACACCCCTTTGCCGGTCAAATAGATGTTGCCTTCGCTGTCAATCGTCATTCCGTCGGAGCCCATTTCGCAGAACAGTGTCTTCTCCTTGAGCGAGCCATCCGGCTGGATGCGGTAACGGTAGGTCTTCCCGGCGCCGATGTCGCCCACGTAGAGCAACTTGCCATCCGGCGTGCCGATGATGCCGTTGGGCTGCTTCATGTCGTCAATCACCCGCGTCAGCGTCTTGTAATCCGGCGCCAGAAAATAAACGCACTCCGCCATCTCTTTGGGGCCGCGTTTCCAGTACGGGCGCTGGTAGTACGGGTCCGTAAAATAGAGCCCACCCGGAACCTCCTGGAGGTCAAGCGCTCGGACAGGTGGCGAGGCTCCCGGCCCCACAGCCCGGCGTTCGCCCGGGAGGGCGTTCTTCGCGGCCTTAGGCGCAGCGGACGAAGTTTCCATCACCGCCATGTGATTCGGGCGCACCCAGACATCATTCGGGCCATTAAGCAGCTTGCCCTGGTAATCCTTCACGACCACCGTCGCCTTGCCGGCGGGATCAATGCGCCACAGCTCGTTCTTCTCATCGGCGCACGCCCAGAGATAGTCCTCGTGATCGAAACAAAGGCCGTTGGCCCGCCCGCACGGCTGCATGAACGTCGAGAGCTTGCCCTCAACGCTCCATTTCAGAATGCGGTCGTTGGGCTGGTCGGTGAAGAACACATTGCCCTCGCCATCGCAGGCCGGCCCCTCGGTAAACGCGAAACCACCCGCCAGTTTTTGCAGTGTCGCGCCCGGGGCGATGATCTTGCTCTCCGCCGCCAGCACGTGCGCGGCGCAAACCAGGCTCAAGAAAAGTTGGATGTATTTCATGTTGATCCCGCAGCCCTGATCGAAGTCCAATTGCGGTCCCGTGTAAAGACCGAAAGACCTTGTCGGTAATCCCTCAGTGACGGCGGGCGGAGTTGGCGGAGCGCGGACATTCTTGTCCGCAGCAACGGCCTTCGGGCGAACCGGAGACGAATTCGGGGCCGGCTGGCTTTCGCAAGCGGCTGCGGACAAGAATGTCCGCGCTCCGCCCGCTGTGACTGACCGGTTACCCTTGTCGGACGGTCTCCGTTGACAACCGCCGCCCCGGAAACCAGTCTTGAGGGGTGACCACTGACGGAACAGGTCCCCGCACGACCACCCTCGCCTGGTTCGTGACCAAGGCGCCGCGGGTGCTTTCGAGGCACCTGTGGGCCGCGCCGCTGCTGACCGCCCTGGTTTTCGGCATCGTCGGCCTGTGGGTGCGCAGCCGCGTGGAAGAAACCACCCGCGCTGAACTGGCCACCCGCCTGAAGACCGTCCTACAGGCCGACATCAACGCGCTGCGCCTCTGGTTCACCGAGCGCGAGTATGACGCCAAGTCCTTCGCCTCGGACATGCGCATCCAGGCCGCCATTGCGGAGCTTGCGGCCTTGGCGAAAGATTCCAATGCGTCCCCCCTGGCCCTGGCCAATTCGGACGCCGCCCACACCTTGCATTCCCACCTTCAGCCGCTTCTGGAAGCCCAGAATTACCTCGCCTACGTCGTCGTCTCCCCGGACAAACAGATTCTGGCTTCGACCGCCCCGCAGGGGGCCGGTGTCCGGGCGCCGCGTTCCTATGATCTGTTTCTCAACAAGGCCCTCGACGGCCAACTCGCCGCCTCCCGCCCCTTTGCGCGCCAGGCAGCACTCGGCCAGCGGGGCGAAGGCCCAACCATGTTTGTCGCCGCGCCGGTTAAATCCACGAATGGCGCCGTTATTGCCGTCCTCAGCCTCCGCATGAAGCCCGAGAAGGAGTTCAGCAGCATCTTCTCGGTCGCTCCCAGCGGCGAGACCGGTGAATCCTACGCTTTCGACCGCACCGCGCTCATGCTCACGGCGACCCGCTTTGATCCGGCACTCAAAACGCTGGGCCTGATTCCCCCTGGCCGTGGAAACACCGCGATCCTCAACCTGAAGCTGCTTGATCCGGAGAAAGAGCTGCGGCCCGGCGACACCCCGGCCAAGCCGCGCGACCAGCTAACTCTGACCCGAATGGCCTCCTCCGCCACCATGGGAAACAACGATTTCGACGTGCGCGGCTATCGCAATTATCGCGGCATGAAGGTCGTCGGCGCTTGGGCCTGGCTGCGCGATTACGGCATGGGCGTGGCTACCGAAGAGTCGGTGGATGAGGCGTTCGAGACCCTCTATGTCTTGCGGCGCGCCTTTCTGGTGCTGTTCGCCTTGCTCGTCGCCAGCGCTGGCGCCATCTTCGGTTTCACGCTCCTGGTCGAGCGGTTGCAGGCGTCCGCCCGGAAGAGCGCCCTCGCCGCCCGGCGGCTCGGCCAATACGTGCTCGTGCAGGAGATCGGGCGCGGGGCCAACGGGATGGTGTACCGCGCCCGGCATTCCCTGCTGCGCCGCCCCGTGGCCGTCAAACTCCTCAGCCCGGACATGACCAATGACGCCAATGCCGCGCGCTTCGAGCACGAGGTCCAGATGACCAGCCAGCTCACCCACCCCAACACCGTCGCCATCTACGACTACGGGCGCACCCCGGAAGGATTGTTCTATTTCGCCATGGAATACCTGGGCGGTATCGACCTCGACCAACTCGTGCGCCAATTTGGCGCCCAGCCCGAGGGGCGTGTTATCCACATCCTGCGCCAGGTCTGCGGCTCGCTCTCCGAGGCGCATCGCAGCGGTTTGATCCACCGCGACGTCAAACCGGCCAATATCATCCTCACCCGGCGGGGCGGGGTGTGCGACCTGGTGAAGGTCCTCGACTTCGGACTGGTCAAGGCGGTGCATTTGGGATCGGCCGCCGGTATGAAGGCCAATGTGGTCGTCGGGACACCGCACTTCATGTCGCCGGAGGCGGTCGAAAGACCGGAGAGCGTTGACAGCCGCAGCGACCTCTATTCGCTCGGGGCGGTCGGCTACTGGCTGCTCACCGGCAAGACGCTTTTCGACGACGACACCGTCGAAGACCTGCTCGTATGCCAAGTCAAGAAACTGCCGCCGCACCCCGTCGAGCGGCTCGGCAAACCAGTGTCTCCCGACCTCGCCGATCTCCTCATGCGCTGCCTCGCCAAGCAGCCCGACCAGCGCCCGCCCAGTGCCGAAGCCTTGGACCAGGCGCTGGCGGGGTGCGCCTCGGCGGGAGCCTGGACGGCGCTCGACGCCGAGCAATGGTGGCGCGCCAACATGGCCGCCGTGGAAGCTCTCCCCGCCGCCACCATGGCGGAGAAGACCCTGGTCATCGCGCCGCGAACCTAGCGCCGGCTCCCCCCCTGCGCGGCCGCCGCGCGTGACTGCTGACTGCGGGCCGGGCGAGGGGAGCCCTTTCCGAACTATCAACCATCAACTCTCAACACCGTCACCGCTCGTCCCTGCCCGTCACCATTCCCTTGACAAAACCGGGCAAAGGTAGTGCCCTTTCGCTGTCTGAACTCAACACCTATGCCAAGTAAAGTTGCCATCGCCATCGGGGCGCACCCGGACGACATCGAGTTCTATATGGCCGGGACGCTGTTAATGCTCAAGCAGGCGGGCTATGAAATCCACTATCTGAACCTGGCCAGCGGCAACTGCGGCAGCGCGGAGTACAACGCGGCGATGACGCGCTCGATTCGCAATACCGAAGCGCGCGCTGCCGCCAAGATCCTCGGCGCGCAGTTTCACCCGAGCATTACCGATGACCTCGAGATCATCTACAACCTGGGGTTGCTCCGCGCGCTCTCGGCCGTCATCCGCGAAGTCAGGCCCGGGATCGTGCTGACCCATTCGCCGCAGGATTACATGGAAGACCATACGAACACTTCCCGGCTGGCGGTCACGGCGGCGTTCACGCGGGGGATGCCGAATTTCAAGACGGCGCCGCCCCGCCCGACGGCGGATTACCAAGTGACGGTCTATCACGCGATGTCGCACGGGCTGTGCGATCAGTTGCGGCGCCGCCTGGTGCCCGGCGCGTTCGTCAACACGACTTCGGCGCATAAGACCCAGCTCAAAGCGCTGGCGGCGCATAAGAGCCAGCAGCATTGGCTGGATGTCAGCCAGGGGTTGAACTCCTGCCTGCTGGCGATGGAAGACCTGTCGCTGGCGGTCGGGCGCATGTCGAAGAGGTTCAAACACGCCGAGGGTTGGCGGCGGCATCTGCATTTCGGTTTCTGCGCGCCTGAGGCCGACCCGCTGGCGCAGGCGCTGGGAAAGAACTACCTGGTGAACAAAGCTTATGAGCGCAACCTGCAAAGAGGCTTTTGAGAGCGCGCTCGCCACGGAGTCGCTTTGAACACGGCGCCGAGAGACGTCCTGGCATGAAGTCGAACCAATCCAGGGATAACAAATGGGTGGCGTGGAAGGCTGCGGAGAAAGAGGGCCATGACATGTCGCTGGTCGAGAGCAATCTCCGCAAGACACCCTACGAGCGAATCCAGGCCCACAATCGGGCGCTGGCAACCGCGGTGCTGCTGCGCCGGGCCATGGAGAAACGACATGCCGGACCTTGAATCGCTGCTGGAGCGCCTGGTGCGGAACCGGGTGGCGTTTGTCGTCGTCGGCGGCTTTGCCGCCGTGGCACATGGCGTATCCCTGCTGACCGAGGATGTTGACGTGTGTTGTCGCTTTACGCCGGCAAACTTGCTGAAACTCCAGGCCGCTGTAATTGATTTGCATCCCGTGCATCGGATGACCCCGGCGCGGCTGCCCTTGGCCCTGACTCCGCAAAGCTGCGCGGGCTTGAAGAATTTGTATCTCGATACTGACTACGGGCAGCTTGACTGTCTTGGCGAAGTCAAAGGCATTGGTGACTACAATAAGGTTGCTCAACGCGGCGTCCTGGTTGATTTGCCCTTTGGTCCCTGTCGAGTGCTGGATATTGACGCCCTCATCCGGTCCAAGGAAGCGATGGATCGTCCGCGTGACAAAGCGGCCATCGTTCAACTGCGCGCTATTAAGGAACGCTCCCGCTTCAGCCGGTGATTCTTGATTGTATTTTGCCAATTCCGGTTAACACTCGTTTTACCGATGCCACGCAAACTCAGTTCCATAGCTCCCGATTGGTGGGACTACACCACGCTCGACGACGCCATCATCCGTGATGCCGCCGCGTTAACGCCCGAGAAGATGCTCAAGCTGTCGCGGCCAGGCTTCGAGGTCGTGTTCTACGACACGCTCGAGGAGTTTTACCTGGCCGAGGCCCTCGAATACCTCACCGCCTGGAGGCGATCCACGCCCGACAATCCGGTCGGCCTCTGCGGGCCCATTGGGCCGACGGAGCAACTCCCGCTGGTGGCGCGCCTCGTGAATGACCTCAACCTGAAGGTCAGGTCCGCGCATTTCTGGGGCATGGACGAATGGTATCTCGACGGCAAAGAGGCGCCGCCCACGCATCCGCTGTCGTTCGAGAAGGCTGACCGCGAGCTTTGCTTCAGCCGCATCCGCAAAGACCTGGTGATGCCGGATGCACACCTGCATTTCCCGAAGGCCGACACCGCTGCCTACCGCAAGAGCTGGGCCGCCGGCGTCCGCTGCGCCATCATGCAAGGCGGGCAGGGCGACGTGAAGCATTGGGCTTTCAATGATCCGCCGCGCCGCGCGGGAAAGTTCAAGGACCACCCGCCCTCGCCGGCAGAATATGACAAGCTCACGACCCGCGTGGTGGATCTGCATCCGCTGACCATCGCGCAAAACGCGCGCACGTCCGGCGGGGGGAACATTTCCCTCGTGCCCACTAAGGCCATTTCGGTCGGGCCGGTTGAGACCTGGCAGGCGGAGAAAGTTTCCATCTGGCACGCCGGCAACCACGACAACCCCTTTGGCCAGCGGCTGACCTGCCTGATGATCGCCCAGAGGCTGGCGGATGCCGCGGTGCCGATGTCGCTGCTCGCCGGCCACCCGCACGTGCAGTTCAATTACTACCGAAAGGGGATCGGCACCTGCGAGGTGGAGATGCATTGAGCGCGAAGTTCTGCAACCGGCTGTCCTGCGAACGCGAACTGTGGCAGAAAGGCCTGACGCGCGTGGCGGGCGTGGATGAGGCTGGCTGCGTTATACTCCCAAGCGGCTGCGTGACTGACTTTTGAGCATGAGCACCCATTCCCAATCTGACGAAGATTCTGTTCTGGCCTTCCAAGCGGCGGTTAAATCTGGCCCCGAGCAGGTCAAAATGGCTCTCTCAGACGAAAACCCGGCCGCCGGGCTGCTGGAATGCGGCGTGGACGAAGTCGGCATTGGCTCCGCCATAGCGGAGGTTTATGCCGCAGCCTGCATTCTGGATCCTTCGCGGCGAATCAATGGCCTAAGAGACTCGAAACAGCTCACCCCGGAAAGGCGGAAGGAGTTGAGCGACCGAATCAAGGAAAGGGCGCTGGACTTTTGCATCGCCACAGCGAGTCTGGAGGAAATCAACCAGCTCAACGTCTTCGGGGCCACCATGCTGGCCATGCAAAGGGCCGTTGGGGGCCTGAAGCTGAAACCGGGTATTGTGCTTATCGATGGGAACCGCCTGCCGAAACTGCCGTTCCCTGCCCGTACAATCGTGAAGGGCGACGCCAAAGTGCGCGTCATTTCTGCGGCCTCGATTCTGGCGAAGGTGGCTCGCGATGAGGCCATGCTCATATACCATAAGCAGTTTCCCCATTACGGATTTGCTGAAAACAAGGGTTATTTGACTCAATTCCACCTTGCCAGCCTGAAACAATTTGGCCCATGTCCTGTTCACCGCAAAAACTACGAGCCAATTCGCATCCTTCTCAGCCCTGCGGGACCGGAGCAGCAGCTCAAGTTCATAACAGCCGAATTGCATTTTCCCCTCACCCGGCCTGCGGCCACCCTCTCTCCATCGGATGGGGAGAGGGCAGGGTGAGGGGCTGCCACCGCTATCTACCGGGCAACATTGCAAAGTGTTATCAGGCGCCTGGGGCTGACCCTGGGCATGCAGGGGAACTTGAAAGAGGCGATTGCCAACTACCGGCAGGTGCTTCAGCAGAAACCAGATTCGGCGGCAGCCCTGAATGATTTGGCCTGGATCCTGGCCACCGCTCCCCAGGCCGAACTGCGCAACGGCCCGGAAGCGGTCGGAATGGCCGAACGCGCCTGCCGGCTTGGCGGCGCTGGAAACGCGCGGTTCCTCGGCACGCTGGCGGCCGCTTACGCCGAAGCCGGGCGTTTTCCCGAGGCGGTGAAGACGGCGGAACAAGCGCGCGATCTGGCGGTGGCCGCCGGGGAGAAGTCGTTAGCGGAAGGAACTGAAGCCCGGCTGGCCCGCTATCGGCGGCAGCAGCCCTACCGGCAGTAGGGGCACGTTCGCTTCAACTTTTGGCGCGAGCCGCCCGCCGCCGCACCTCACGGCATATGAACGGTCGCGTGGCTCGAGAGCCACTGCCAGTCGAACAGCATCGCCACAGCCGGTTGGGTCGAAGCCGGCCCGCTGAGGGTCATAGCAGCCGACTTCCAGGGATGGATCTCGGCATGTCCATCGCAAAACCCGAAGCCGCAGGCATTGCCATGATACGTCGCCGGCCAATCCACAATTTCGTCCACTGCGGCGCTGACGCCGAAACAGGCGTCGTTGATGCTCCAAGGGCTCTCGTCAACAGTCATGTAGATATCGGAGGCGCTGATCTTAACAAAATCGGTCGTCTTTCCGAAAGTCGCCCACGGATCGTTATGCTTGTTACCGTGTCGGGTCCCGTCCTCCCAGGACCCGTTGGTCGGAACCGACGGCCCACCGTGGGGGGTCGTTCCCGTATTTGCCCACTGAGTGTCCACAGAGCCGACGGAAGAATTCATGGAAACACTTCTGGTCGCCGGGACCGTCTTGCCAATCATCGAGGGATTGGTTCCTGAGTAAAGCCCGACCCGCGTGTCCGCAGGGCAGTGCCAGACGCCGATACTGTTGGCGACATAGGGCGCGACCAGCACGATGGACGAATTCACTAAATAGTCGGGATCGAAGGTCTGGGCACCGGCGGTGTCCCCCGGCATCCCTCCGGAGACCTCGCCGCCGCACCACTCGTAGCCCGAAGAGGTCCCTCCGTCATCGGGGTTGGGGGGAATCCAATCCAGGTTATCCATGGAGAACAGTTGGCACGCCAGGACCAATTGTCTCTCGTCGTTCATGCAATACCGCCCGTAGGCCTTTTGCTTGGCCCGGGCCAGCGCCGGCAGCAGCAGCGCCGCCAGAATGGCGATGATGGCAATGACCACCAGCAATTCGATGAGGGTGAAAGCGCCCGACGTTGCTTCAGAATGAGAGTTTTTCTTCTTCATAAGCGCATAGAGGCCTGCCATCGCATAAGGACCATGAACCACCCCCGGCCGCTCAACACCCCTGCGGTTTCCACAGTGACCACGCTTCGGTTTCCGGTTTGATGGCAGATCAACGCACACAAATATACCGCAGGCCCGGAACTTGACAAGGGAAAAGATGTTTGGATGGTTAGGGTTAGTCTGGGGGGGCTTGGAAGGGGAATCTATTGCGGCAATGGATTCCTCTTTTTTAACTGCCAGCAAGGCGATGCGGTGGTGCAGGTCCGCAGGCCAGTGCAGATGACGGATCGAACTTCTACTTCTTCGGCGCGGCCCACTGAACGGCGTTGACGAAAATCTGCCGCACCTCTGGCCGGTAATAATCGTTGTAGGTCTCGTGGCCGGGTACGAAGTAGAAGATTTTGCCTTTGCCCACCGTCCAGCACAGACCCATGCGGCCGGATTCAGTCTTGCCATCGGGTCGGGTGTAAAGCCCGTCCAGAGGCACTGCCTCCGGCACCGGCACCGCAAACGGCTCGCCGTAGCGCTCGATCTTCGGCAGCTTGAAATCCTTCACGCCTTTGCAGATCGGGTGCTTGGGTTCTTTGACAATGATTTCCGCAGAGGTGCCGTCCGCCACGTATTCCCGCCAACTGCAGGCTGTCCCCAGGAGCCGTTTGAGGGGCTTGGAAAAATGCGCCGAGTGGGTGGCAATGAAGCCCATGCCCTCCTCTTTCACCCGCTTCTCAATTTTGCTCACCAGCTCATCTTTCACCTCGCCATGTTTCTTATGGCCCCACCAGATCAAGACATCCGTGCCCTGGAGCAGTTCGTCACTGATGCCCTGCTGAGGGTCGTTCAGGCTGGCTTTGACGATTTCCCAGCCCTTGGCCTGGAGCGGCTTGAGCCCTTCAGCGATGGCCGTGTTGATGTCCTCGGGATAAATCTGCTTGGCGACGGGATCAACGTTGGCCGTGCCTTCCGACCACACGACCACCTTGCGCCGGCCTGGGGCGGCAAAGAGGTTAAAGTCCACCACCATCCCGGCCGCAACCATCGCCCCGAGGCTCAGGGCCGTGCGCCGGGAGATGCGGTGGTTCGTCTGGCTGGTTTGAGCCGAAGAAGTTTTATTCATGGCACAAGTGTCGTGATTTTCCGGTTTGCAGGCAAGCGGTTTATCCTATTCGCTGATTCGTATGCGCAGATAGTGAGCCGGCGACGAGGAAACGGGCGCGAGGTCGGTGACCGTGATGGTCTCGATGCCGTCGTGGTTGTCGTTGGTGGTCTGGGTGGTGAAGGCAGGGCCGGATTGCCACGGGCCGGTGAGAAGGTTGGTGGTGACATCGAACAGGTAGGTGATGTTGGCAGGGGGCGGATGGAAGCGCTTGAACGTGACGATCAAGTGATTACCGGCCAGTGCCGAGGCGAGGTTGGCCAAGGCCGGAGGATACGGCGCGTCGAGAATATTCAGGCTGAGCGGCAGAGCGGTCGAAGGCAGGGCGGGGTCGGCGGTTTGGACCAGCAGGGTGGCACCGTAGGTGCCAGGCGCCAAACCTGCCGCGCTGAAAGCAAGGTTCACCACGTTGCTGTTGAACTGGGGCACGAGGCCGGCAGGGGCGGCGGGGCCAAACCACAGGGTCGGGGTGAGGCGGACGGCAAAATTGGTCTGGAGATAATTCTGGCGGTAGGCCACCTGGAGGCCCTGGGTGCCGGCAGCATTTTGCAGGCCGACGGTGCTGGAATTGGAAATCGTCATGGATTGGTATTGCATCAGGATTTCGCCGGTGGTTTCAAGAACCAACTGGCAGGTGACAGTGGCACTGCTCTGGTGGAAGGACACATTTTGGAATTGAAGCGTGAACGTGCCGTTGATGGAATCCGTCAGGGCATAGACCTGGCCGTTGGTGCCGAGGTCCAGGTCATTCCAGAAGAATGCGATGAGGTTCGCCGGCGCGTGCAGAGCGGGCAGGACGGTGTTGGTGGCGGTGTTGCCGCTGAAAGGGCTGAACGTGACGAAGCCGTTGGGCGAGACGTAAAGTTGCGTGTACGTGCCGGGCGATTGCGCGCCGCTGAAGAACGGGAAGTTGAAGCCGATATTGATTGGACCCGCGATTCCCTCGTCGCCCGCGGTTTTGGGAGGCGCCAGCGCAGTGAAATTGGTCGTGATATTGACGCCGACGGCGGAAATGTCTTTCCAGGCGAAAACCGGTCCACCGGGCTGGGTCGAGTTGACGGCCTGGTACGCCAGCGGGCTTGCGCCGGTAACGCTCAGTGACCAGGCGAGGGGCAGTCCGCCGCTGTTGGTGAGGACGAGCGGCAGGGTGACCGCCGGCGAATTCGTGCCGAGGGTTTGCGTGAGCGCGTCCACGCCGAGGCTGGCCCGCGGCGGCGGACCGGCAAAGAAGGCGACGGAACGCAGAACCGCCGGAGTGGGCAAGGGGACCGGGTTGGTGCCGACGACCGTGAAGGTGAAGTTGCTAAGGGCCTGGCCCGCGAAGGTGTCCCACCAGGTCGCGTTGTAAGTGCCGGGCTGCAA
>JBEKJO010000167.1:0-13476 GCA_050011195.1 Verrucomicrobiota bacterium
TGACCGAGCCGCTCAAACACGCACGCTATAACCTTGTCAATTCAGCCCAATTCAGTCCGGATGGGAAGCGGGTCGTCACGGCTTCAGGGGATGGTACCGCGCGAGTGTGGGATGCGCAGACGGGCCAGCCACGAACCGAACCGCTCAAACACGCCGGAGCGGTCTCTTCCGCCCAATTCAGTCCGGATGGCAAACGGGTCGTGACGGCGTCAGCGGATGGCACGGCGCGGGTGTGGGATGCGCAAACGGGTCAGCCATTGACCGAGCCGCTCAAACACCCCGGAGAGGTCCAGTCCGCCGAATTCAGTCCGGATGGCAAGCGGATCATGACAAAGTCTGGTGACCGCACGGCGCGGGTGTGGGATGCGCAGACGGGTCAGCCACTCACTGAGCCGCTTACGCAGGTCTTTTGCATCGGCCTCCGTCCGGATGGCAAGCGGCTCGTGACGGTGTCGATTGACAACACGGCGCTGGGGTGGTGGCCGCAAGGCACGGTTAGGGTGTGGGATACGCAGGCTAGTAAGGCGCTGACTGAGCCGCTGAAACACGCTATCGTTGTCAATTCAGCCCAATTCAGTCCGGATAGCAAGCGCATCGTGACGGCGTCGTATGACAGCACGGCGCGGGTGTGGGATGCGCAGACGGGCCAGCCCCTGACCGGACCGCTCAGACACGCCGGAGGGGTCCTTTCCGCCCAATTCAGTCCGGATGGCAAACGGGTCGTGACGGCGTCAGCGGATGGCACGGCGCGGGTGTGGGATGCGCAAACGGGTCAGCCATTGACCGAGCCGCTGAAACACGCTGGTTGGGTCCATTCCGCCCAATTCAGTCCGGATGGCAAACGGGTCGTAACGGCGTCGGAGGACGGCACGCGGGTGTGGGATGCGCAGACCGGCCAGCAATTGATCGGGCCGTTCAAACACGCTGGCGCGGTCAAATCGGCTCAGTTCAGTCCAGAGGGCAAGCGGCTCGTGACGGCGTCGGATGACGGCACAGCGTGGGTGTGGGATGCACAGACAGGCCACCCGCTGACCGGGCCGCTCAAACACAGCTTGGCGCTGGTCTTTTCCGCGCAATTCAGTCCAGAGGGCAAGCGCGTCGTAACGGCGTCCAATGACAAGACCGCGCGAGTGTGGGATGCGCAAACGGGTCAGCCACTGACCAAGCCACTCGAACACGCTGGTCAAGTGAATTTTGCCCAATTCAGCCCGGATGGCAAGTGGGTCGCGACAGAGTCAGCGGACAACACGGCGCGGGTGTGGGATGCCTCCAATTCAGTCCGGATGGCAAGCGGGTTGTGACGGTATCCGCGAATGCGGCTCGGGTGTGGGATGTCGCCCCGTCGTCGGCAGCCTATCCCGGCTGGCTGCTTGAGCTTGCGACAGCAATTTGCGGCGAGGTGCTGAATGCGCGGGGTGTGCTGCAATACACCAATCAGGTTCAGGCTCTGGATCAGCTTCGACAAACGCTGAGTGAGCAACCAGGCAGCGACGATTGGCTCGTTCTGGGCCGGTGGCTCTTGGCCGACCGCTCAACGCGGACGATCTCCCCATTTTCCAAGGTCACGATCCCCGAGTGGATTGAGCGCCGGTTGGGGGAGAACACAACAAATTCACTGGCTGAGGTTGAGCAGGTGGCGATCGGAATCGGAGACGCCGGGTTGCTGGAGCGGATTGCCCAGGCACGAGAGAAACTTGAACGAACAAAACGGCCTGAGCCCGCAAACTGAGTTCAACTATGCGCCTGATCGGCTATTGGCTTGCGAGCTTGAAGGATTTGCGGTTCTGCCACCCGCAAGAGGTTGTCGGGGAGCTGGCTCCCGAGGTTCGCAAGAGACTGGCAGATTACCTGGATGCCGGTGATTGCTGGACCTATTTCATGGGGACTTCCTGGTGCAGGTTCCAGTGTGGCATTCCTAACGAAGCGATGGGTAGTGAAGAATTAACCGACGGGCAGTGGGTTTGGCCGGCTGGGCTCTCGCACTATGTTCGTGTCCACAACATCACACTGCCCGATGAGTTCATCGCGCACGTGCTCACCCACGATCCACCACGCGGCCGCCGCCGCTGCTGGGTCGAACTCCTCAATTCCGAAGTCCGGCCCGTGGCGCGGACCATAGCAGAGCGTCCTTCTCTCGACTTCTGGATAGCCTGGTGTGCTCGACAGCGCTCCCCTGAGCAGTGGGAGCGGCTGCGACGCGCCCAAGCCGAAGCGGCGGCGGAAGAGGAGAAGCGGACCGCCCAACAACTCGCCCGACAAGTCGCCCAACTGGTCGCCGAGCGCGGACTTTCAGACCAGCGCTGCTTCTGGATGGGATGCACAGAGAAGGCGCTGGCTGGCATGCGCATTTGTGCAAAGCACAACATTACCGGACGCAGAGATTCCTTGAAGTAACGCAGCGTTTTAAGCATTATCAGACTCAACAAAAGCTGCACACATGCCTCTGAGGTTTGATCCTGCGTGCCAGATCGCGATTGACTTGGCGAAGAGGGCGTTGCCCGACGGAGCCGAACTTGATATCGGCACCTTGCTGGGCGCGCTCTACCATTGCGGAGGCCTCAAAACCAAATACGCGGCGCTGGGCGGCTTTATGCCTCAGCCGGTTGCCCGCCGCGAGAAGCTGCCCGAGAAGGTCGGCCTCGCGCCCGACATACGTGTGGTCTTTCAAGCTTTTGTCGAGCGGGGAGCCCCCGTCCTGGCGGAGGAATTATTCCTGGCACTGCTCCATTGCGCGGCGGGGCGGCGGTTCATCGCCCGACAGTCGGCGCCAGGGACTTCGCCTCCGGTCCTGGCTACCGGCCAACCGGTAGCGCAGGGGAACTGGCGTGCGTCCCCCGAGCGGCTCTCGGCGATCCAGGCCCTCAGTTCGTATGGCCGGATGCTGACGGTCACCGAGCCCGTCCTTGGGCAGGTGGTCGAGAGGGAGCAGGTCCTCAAGGCATTGGTCCGCACCTTGAGCAAGATGAAGCGGCGCAACGTGATCCTGGTGGGGCCGCCCGGCACCGGAAAGTCCGCGCTCATCTACGAGCTGGGCCGGCGGATGTATCGAAGGGATGCCTCCCTTCCGCCACGGCTGCGGGACATGGACATCTTCGAGCTATCACCGGCTTTCCTGCGGTCGGGCACGACGATGATGGGCCAATACGACGAGCGGGTGAAAGGCTTGCTCCAGCTCCTTCAGGCTCACCCGCAAATCATTCTGTTTGTGGACGAGATGCACGCACTTTTTCAAAGCGCCGTACACGAGCGCACCCCCTATAGTGACGCCAATGAGAGTTTCAAAGGAGCGCTCGGACGCGGAGAGATTACCTGCATCGGATGCACGACTCCGGGCGAGTATCGCCACTCCATTGAGCCTGATCGGGCGCTGGAACGGCGCTTTGGCATCATCCGCCTGGAAGCACCGTCGCGCCAAGCCACACTGGCGATCCTCAAGGCCCGCAAGCCAGCCCTGGAGGCGTTCTACCAACCGCTCAGAATCCCCGAAGATATGATCGAGCGCGCACTTGACCTCACCGAGGAATTTCTGCCGAGCCGCTATCAGCCTGACAAATCGCTTCAACTTCTGGACGAGGCCAGCGCCTGGTGCACAACCACAGAGCCGGTGGCGCCGGCGGTTACGGAAGACTCGCTGCTGCAAGCCCTCGAAGGCATGGTGGGCCACCTTCTGCCCCGGGCCGCGGAGCTGACCGAGGCGCAAGTCTATGACCGGCTTAGCCAGAAAATCATCGGCCAAGAGGACGCGCTGCGGGAGATCGCGAAGGCATTCGTTGCCGGCCTGGGCAAATGGTCCAGCCGCTCCGGCCCTCGCGGCGTGTTTCTGTTCGGGGGGCCCACCGGCGTGGGCAAGACCGAGACGGCCCTGCTCCTCGGCAAGATCCTGGGCGGGGACCGCGAGAACCTCGTCCGGGTGGACTGCAACACCCTGCCGGGCGCTTTTCATGAAACCGGGCAGACCCTCGTTCGGCTCTTGGGCGTGCCGCCGGGATACCTGGGCTATGCGCGTGGACAGGGCGGCCTGCTCTCTCGGATTCGCGACTTTCCCCAAAGCGTTGTGCTCTTCGACGAATTCGAGAAGGCCGGGCTGGCCGTCAGCCGCCTGCTGTTGCAAATCATTGACGAAGGCAAGGTGGAGGACGTGGACGGGAACGTCCTGGACTTCCGGCGAGCCTACATCATCTTCACCACGAACGCGGGGTGCAGCTATGACCGACGGTCATTAGGTTTCAACGCGCAAGAGCAAAGGCTGCTTGAAACCCCGGCGGCGGACCCTGAAGGGGTGAAGCGAGAGTTGCGTGCGGCCGGCCTCGGAGAGGAATTCTTCGGTCGAATCACGCATTTTGTCTTATTCAAGGGCCTCGACCAGCAGAGCCTCCGCACGATCCTGGAGAGCCAGTTGGCGGGGCTCCGCCAGACCTCGGAAACCAAAGGCTTGGCGTTGGTTTGGACCGATGACCTGATTTCACATTTGGTTGCCGAGTGGCAGCCGCGCTTCGGCGTGCGCTGTGCCACCACGATGCTCCGCCATCGGATCGGCGAACAGCTCGACCTGGCGGAGACGCAAGGAGAACTCAAAGGGATCAGCCAGATTCGTCTGGAGGTCCTGCCCCTACAGAAGAAAGGGACTGAGCCGGGCTTGGCAGGACTGGCGGCGCGCCGTCTGGAAGGCGAGACGCTGGTGATCAGCGTGGGCTAGAGTATGGCAATCTCGTTTGCCCAATTGCAGGACCTGCTGAAGAAGGAAGGCTACAGGTACTTCATCGCCCCGGACCAGCCGCTGATCCGTTTCACCGTCACCGGCAGGTTTGGCCAGTACGACATCGCCATCTTCCTCCAGGAGCAGGGTGTGTTGTTCCAGTTCCGGACCATCGGCTACCTCCGCTGCCCGGCTGACCACCCCAATCTGAAAGGCGTGCTGCAGACGCTCTCGGCCATCAACTACCAGATGCGGTACCTCAAGCTGGGCTGGGACCCCGCCAGCGGCGAGATTGCGGGCTACGGGGACGGGTGGGTGATGGACAACCAGGTGACGCAGCAGCAGTTCCACCAGATGCTGGGCAATTTCCTCCCCGGCATTGATATGAGCTATCCGCGAATCCGGTCGGCTATGGAGACAGGAAGAGACCCCGGCAACCAACCTCCGCCGACGGTCCCGCCTCAGCCTCCTGGCGCCGCAGCGCCAACTCTCCCGCCCCACCTGCGGGAACTGCTTGAGAAGCTGGAGAAAGACGAAGGTAAACCGCCTGGCCAGCCATCGCCCGGCAACCCGCCGGAGATCACGGAAATTTGACTCGAATCCGTGCTCAGAGAAGAAACCGAAGGCCCGCGAGGTGCGGCGATTCTTCAACGGAAGTATTGCAAGAGCTTCTCAAAGTTCTCCGATTCAAATTGCCACACTTCGTATTGGCGGAGACCAAGTGGTAAATCTCGGGCTAAAATGCCGGGGGTGACGAGTGTGAGTAGGTTGCCGGCCTTCCTTCCCGAGCGCTTTTCGTTGCAGAAGGAGCCCCATTCATGCTGGACCCAGCCCGACTCCACGTGCTTGGGATCCGTCGTCACGACTAGCATGTGTTTCGTGTTTTCCAATTTCTGGTCAATTTCCTTGCGGTAATCCGAGTTGCCCGTGGCAAGAAGTGACATGGGACTCCAAAACACCTTCCGCCCATATTTCGTTAAGAAATCGAACACCTGCTGTGCATATTGCAGATCCTCGCTCTTCGCACTGATGAATACGTCCAGCGGGTCTTTGTCAGAGGTTGCTGGCGGAGGCGTCGCAAGTGTGACACGCTCGGGGAGGTTTGGCACTTCATCGGTGGCACCCGGCACCTGTGCAATGAGGGATTCGAGTTCCTTGAAGGCACCGGGGCGAAGCACAGTTCCTCCCCAAGTGACGGCGAGCAAAACTAAGGATGGCAGATCAGTGAGGGCGTTCATGAGATTATTGTTCCATCAAGATAACCTTTGTTTTCTGGCTGTAAGTCCGGGCGGTCCTCAGCAGCTCGAGGCCATGCTTGTCCAGCAACGTGATGAGCATTCGGGGCTTAAGGGACGACAGTATGCCTATGGCATCGCTAAAGCTGGAAGCTGCTGCGCATGTCCGATTCGACTTGCGGAGAATGTTTTCCACTCGGTCCAGCAACGGGGAGGGGACCCAAACCAGGATGTCAATGTTCTCTGTCATAAACCTAGCAGGCATAGTGCTTAGCTCCGCACTTGGCGTGCCAACGATGAGTGGGTAAGCTCGGATGGCGAGTCGTAATCCTTCTTGAGAACGGCCGATACGGTCTGGCGGTGGATTCCAAGACCCTTCGCAGCCAGAGAGACGTTGTTGTTCAACAAATGAACGACATGTCGTATGTAAATATTCTTAACTTCGTCCAGCGGAAGGATATTTTCTGACCGCTGGGGGAGAAACTCGGGATTTGAGCTCCTGGCGCGCTTGATTAGTTGGGTGACCTGGCTTGTTAGCACGGTAGCGCTGAACGGCTTTTGCAAGAACGCGTCTGCCTGCTGGACGACGGCGTCCGTGCGCACGTCGAAAGGCTGGCCGCTCATCACAATGACGGGCATCAGCGGATAAAGTTCTCTCGAGAACTGGAGCACCTCGGCACCGCTCCTATCCAGACCCCAATCAAGGACGATCAGGGCGACCGTATTTTTTTCCAGGGCAGCGGTGGCCCCCGCGACTGACGCCACGGCGATACACGCGAGGCCATTTGTCTGAAGCGCACCCTTTATGAATTCCCGGGTGTCCTCCTCATCTTCCACGACGAGGATGAGGGGTCTGTCAGCTTGGGATGGTGCCGTATTACCGTTTCTGTTTGCTTTCATCAAGAGCCCAGTAGCAGCAGGTGTGCCACGGTTGGAAAAACACCTTCCGCTTAGGATTATCGTGGAAATTTCATCAGGTCGAAGCCAAATGTGTCAAATTTGACGGAGGCGGTCTCATATTTGGACAGCAAAATGGACATAGGCTCCAGGCGGAAGGGAATTTTCCGCCACGGTACCGCTGCTGGTGTTCTATCGCTTCTTGTTCGTCCCGAAAGCAGGGCAAATTGAGAAAGAGCCGCTGCAAACCACGCGTCCGTAGGACTACGGATTGACATGGGAATCTATAGGCATTTAGAGTGCTGCTGGTTTTACGTACTCGATTACGGATCGAATGCGGTCCAACTGCGATCCATTCGAACTGCATTATGGCAAGAATCCTTATAGTAGATACCGAACAGGAGAGGCTCAAGGTCCTGCGTTTGGGTATCAAAGGGTTGAATCATACCGAGGATTGCGTCAGGAGAATCGAGGAAGCTCAAGATGCTCTTCAGTCACCATCCAAGCGGCCAGACCTTCTGATCGTAGGAGAAGGGTTTGAGAAAGCGGCTCTCCAGAAATTGTTGAAGATGGCTTCCAGCCTCGAACCGCGACCGGCGGTGGTGAAGTTGGTCTCAGGAGGGGGGTCAATCGAAGAGTTGCTGGAGGCCAAGGAAGGTGCCGACGATTGCCTGGTAAGCCCCCTTAACATGGCCACGGTTAAAACAACCATTGAGCGGGTTCTTAATTTGAGACCCGCCCAGGCATCCGCCCAAATCCGCATTGGCAGTATGCTGGGAGCGGGGCAGAAAATGCAGCAGATCTTCAGGCTGATGCTTAAGGCGGCGGCTGGTGACGGGCCCGTGGTGCTGCAAGGCGAGGTTGGAGTAGGAAAACAGTCGGCGGCCAAGGAAATCCACCGCCAGGGGCGCCGCAGTGCAGGCGGTTTCGGCGTCATTCGGTGCACCAACGGGGACGAACAGGAACTGGAAAGTGAGCTGTTTGGTTATGAAAAGGGCGCCTGGCCGTGGGCGGCCGAGTCCACGGACGGGCTCATCAAGAAATTGGAGAGGGGCACGCTCTACATCGAAGGAGTTGAAGATTCAGGTCGCCGGTTGCAGGTTGCCCTGGTGCACTTTTTGGAGGACCGAACTTACAAACGCTTTCGGGGCCATACGCCTTTTCGCGCTGACGTTCGCATCATTGCCTCTGCAAGAGAGCCTTTGGCTCATGTGTTGCAAAGGGGGTCTTTTTTGCCAGAGCTTTACTACCACCTTTGCGCTAACTCAATCGAAATACCGCCTCTGCGCGCGAGGCCGCTGGATATCCCGGAGCTGGTACATTTTTTACTAGCCACGCAGGAGATCCAGATTGCCGGCGAAGCAATGGATAAGCTTATGAACTACCAGTGGCCGGGTAATATCGACGAGTTAGAGAGCGTTCTCGCAGGGGCGGCCGAATGGTGTGAAAACCGCCGGATCGAAATCGAAGATCTGCCTGCGGAGTTGGTTCGCGCAGCCGAGGCTTCGGGCCAGCAGTACGTTTACACGCCGGCTGGCGCTCCTCAGAGGGCACAGCAAGTGGGTTGAATATAAAATCAACGTATCGCCGGAGAGGTAGTCAGGCATGGAAGTTCAATTGCGCTTCTCAATTCGATACCCGAGCGCCAGGATGGCTTTCAATGTCCCGGTGGCCGCTTCGCGGTCGTAACGCTTTTCAGATTCGGGCAGTTCAGCGTAAGGCACCAAGCAAGGATGCTGCTTGAGGGCATCGTCGCGTCGCGGACCGAGGGTCCAGCCGTCGGCCAAGCGCTGCCGGGCCCAGAGGTCGTGAGCGTTTTCGGCCAACTTCTCAGTCAGTTCGACCAGCCCGGCCGGCAGCGTGATTTGCGAGGTGGCGATGGGGGCAGGCCGGTAACTCATGTAGAAGGGTTGTTGCGTTTGGACACCGGGGCGTCGGCTTCGCTCAGGGAATAGATTTCCAAACCGGCGGCACGGAACGTCCGCGGCCACTTGCGGACAATGTTGTAATCGTATTCCCTGATAGACTCCGGCAATTCTGTCCAGGGCACTATATAAGGCGACCGCTTATTCGGGACTTCCCTGGTTTCGGCATATTTCCAGCCGCGGGAAAGGCGTTCGGCGTTCCAGCGGCCATGCTCCATCTCGGCCAAACGACGGATTTCCTCCTCGTCGATGACCTCCTCCATGTCTAGCAGAGGCAGATTCGGGTCGGTGAGCTCGCGGACGCCAAGCCTGGCGGTCTTGAGGATATTCTCGGCATAAGCGATCTGGTGGAAGTTGGAGAGTTGGAGGTCTGGGGAGAGTTGCTCCCACGGGCGTAGAGACGGTTCGCTGGGCACGGCGGATTTGCGGTACTCCTCGTGAGATTGCCGGGCGGCAGCTTCGAAGTGGTCTCGCCGGCAAGGCAATTCGTCCATCAGCAGAAAAGCGCGCAGGGTTGCCGAATCCAGCGGCAGCCGGAGTAGATTGGGATGGTCCTGCCACTCCGGGTTACTGAACTTCCGTTCGGTGGGCAGGGTAGGATCTTCAACAACGCCCACCCGTACGCCCAGCGCTAGGGCGACGGCACATTCAACGCGCCCAATTTGTCCCCCGGCATAGCTGATCAGTTTCACGCGGCATGGGTCCACCCCTGCGGACACTAGGTCGGTCCAGCCCTGCAACGGTTCCAGCGGCGTGAATTCCGTCCCGGGCGAATAGAGGAGCTGAGCGAAGCGGCACGGATTCTCGTCCGGGCGAGCGTCCTTCGGCAGCGAACGAGGCAGGTAGCCGAAGGCGCGAACGCGGCCGCCAGATTGCTCGGCGATGTCGCCCGCGAGGCCACTGATTCCAACGCGTGTGCCGCCGCTTAGGAGCATGAAAGAAAGGCCCTCGCAAGCCCGCTGCAGGTGGGGCCTGAGCTTGTCCACCTGGCTTTGCAGTTCCGGCGTGCATGCGCCGGAAAGAATCACAGGGCTATCCCCGGGGGAGACATGCGATTTGCCGTTTCCCCACGAGGCGAGTGCCGCCAGTTCAGTCTTGGCCTCGATGTCCTTTACACGGACAGCCAAGCCAAGGAGAAGGGTGCGGCGGTACCACTCGAATCCAGGCAGTTTTTCCTGGATGGCGTGGAGCCGTTCCAGCGTGCCCATGGTGCGTTGGAGGAAACGTCCCGCCGGGCAAGGGCAGCGCGGATGAGCAGGCTTGTCAGCCGGGGCGGGCGATTGCGCGCTCGGGTGGGGATTTGATTGGCAGAGACGGATGGTCTGGGCCAGGGCGCTAAGGGCCTCGAACGGTTCCTTCAGCAGGAGGTGAAAGAGGCTCAGGCAGCCCCAGGCAGCGGGCAGGTTAACGCCGGCCTCGATCTGCTTGCGGCAGCGCTCCATGGCGTCGCGAATCATCGGGGCGACCAGGGAGATGAGGTCGTAGTTGCGGCTGTGCTCGATCTCGAACTCGAGGTAGCGGCAGAGGGTCAACGGCTCCGTCCCGCCGGCCTTAGCCGCCTGCTGGAACAGCTCGCGAGCTCTCTCCTTGTCTTCATGGATCCAGGCCTCGGCGAGGGCGCACAGCGTTTCGGCATCCTTCCGTGGATGAGCGCAAGCGGCTTCCAGATAGCGGCGGCCTTGGGCGTACTGCTTCCCACCGGGCTGACCCGAGTGCATTTCGCAAAGAGCCCGGCCTAGGGCGCGCTGAACGCCCTGATGTTTCTGGTTCTTGTAAGGCTCAAGAACATCACGGGCCGTTTCGTGCTGCGCGATGGACAGGGCCAGGTGCGCAAGCTTAACCGCCTCCTCCACGTCTGGCTCTTGCGCGAGCGCGATGCGAAGCCGGGCGATCTCAGCTTCCGCTTCCTCCCGGGGGTGGCAAGCGCCGAAGTTGGATTTGAACGCATCCAGTATATCAACCAGCCGTCCGAACTCGCCGTCCGCTACCTCAACCACGGCAGCCAAAGCGTGGAACTGACGCTGGATACGGTCCGGCACCTTCAGCTCCGCTTTGTAAGTCAGGTCGTGGGCAATGTCCGCCCAGGCATGTTCGAGCAAGGTCCGCACTTGAATCTCGGCTTTCAGGCCGAGGATTGCCGGTGGGATCTGCCGCTCGGCCTGCGGGCCAAGGATTTCCTTTGGAACCGGCGCTCGCAGCCTGGCCGGGTTGACGGACACGATGTAGTGCACCGAGCGATAGCCAAACTCAGCGGGTTTCTGGCGCTGGCTATGGTCCACGCTGTTAGGCCGGTCTATGTCAAAGGCTTCCTCGATGAACTGGCATACCGCCCGAACCTGATCGCTGGTGTGCACGATCACGCGCGCGCCGCACAGATCAGTCATGCGGGTTAAGGGGTCAGACGAAAGCGCGCCTTTTGCATTCGCGTAGCTCCGGCGTTTGCGGAGAACCTTCTCGGCGAAACTGTGGACGCTCTTGGGGCGAGACTGAACAATGGCCAGGGGCGCAAGCCGGCGGCGCGCCTCATCCAGCAACCCTTGCAAGAATTGCGCATACGATTCGTAACGTGGACGAACTTTCTTGAACCGCGCTACGTGTTCCGCCACCCAGTCAGGGTCGCTCAATTTCGACCATTCCTCATGCAGGTTCTTAACCGTTTGTGCCATAATGACCTCCGTGCTCACTGGTGAGTATGATCGTTGCCGAAAAAGTCCTTCATCTGCGGGTTTAGATCAAGCGCGCGAAGCTCCGCCGGTGCCACCCAGGTGAAGGCGTCGTGTTCGGCACTCAAAGTAACTGCGCCCGCCTCCATAACCGTGTCGAAGTAAAGGACGACCACGTGAGCCTTTGCCATTTCACATTCAGTGACACCCGCAACACCGCTAGGGCGAACGGCGAGACCCGTTTCCTCTCTCACCTCGCGGCGCAATGCCACATCCACCGTCTCGCCCGGGTCCAGCTTGCCGCCTGGCAGCTCCCAGGTCCCCGCGAAGTGTTTGCTTTGGCTGGAGCGCCGGACCAGCAGCCACCGCCCGGCCTCGTCGCGGACCACGGCCCGCACGGCGAGGCCCCAGGGTTTGGATGTCCCAACAGGGCCGTCCACCATTCGCCTATCTTCCGGCATTAGCGGCATGAACATAGAGCATTACAGGGAAGAACTGGGATGACAACAGTTGAACGGTTAAGCGCGTGAACCCCCCAACAGGCCCAGTTAAGATTCCTGCGCGATCAGTCCGCTCTGCAAGGCGAACCGGACCAAGCCTGGAATATCAAAGATGTTAAGTTGCTGCATCAACTTCGCGCGATGATATTCCACGGTTTTGTCGCTGACTTTCAGGGTGAGAGCGATGGCCTTGGTGGTTTGGCCATCGGCAATGAGCTGGAGGATCTCGCGCTGGCGCGCGGTCAACTGCTCGGCCGGGTTACGCGCATGGGCGATTCGCTGCAAGGGCAGTTGGTTGCGCAGTCGGGTCGAGAGTTCCCGGCTGAGATAGATTTCGCCGCCAACCACACTTTTGAGGGCCGCTGGCAATTCGGCGGTCGCGGCGCGTTTGAACAGGTAGCCGGACGCGCCGGATTTCAAGGCCTGCAACACGTACTCGTCGTTGGGGTGCATGGAGAGGATGATCACCCGGACCTGTGGAAAGTCTCGGGTGATGCGCGCCAACGCTTGCAAGCCATTGAGGCCGGGCATGGAAATATCCATCACCACCACATCCGGGTGGTGCGTTTTGATCAGGTCAAGGACCTCGCGGCCATCACTGGCCTCATCCGCGACCTCCACTCCCGGAAGCTTTTCCAGTAACGCCCGGATGCCGGCGCGCACGAGCGTGTGGTCGTCGGCCAGCAGGATACGTATTGCAGGCGTTCCCAAGGCGTTACGAACAAACTCATACAATCGCACGAGCGACTTCTCTCCGTGAAGGATACACTGTTTTTGGCGCAGCGCAAAAGGCAGTTGGTGAGGGTGCAGGCCCTTGGTGTACACGAATATTTCTCCCTCCCGCTTTCTATTGCTAATAATCTCGTTGAGGAAGCTGCTCCACTCGTATCGTACCCATCTGGAGTCAAGATTCGAGGCGCTGGTCCCGACCACAATCATCACCTTGGCAGACTCGAGCGCATTGTCAATTGTCCTCTGAAAGTCCGACTCCCCCATTCGTTGCAGGGAGATGGTGCTTAGGAACGCATCTATGCCTCGGCGCGTAAGGAACGTAAACACTTTTTTCGCCAGACGACTGTCCGGCGTGGGGTGACCCGCATCGTCCGTAACTTTACACGAAACGTACACCTGACCATGCGGCTTCATAAGCGGTAAAAGTAATCCAAACCCATTCTGCGAAAGCGGGCGAGAATGTCAATTCCCAAGTTAACAATCCTTAATGGCCCCTGCTACGAGGGGCCGCCGCTGAACTGGAGGCCATATTCGCGGGCGAGTTCGCGAATCCTGGCGACGGCCTGCTCCCGCGAGAGGCCCGTTTGCATCAGTAACCGGACGTAGTTCCATGTGGCGGTGTTCAGTTGCGGATGCGGGTGCCCAGTACGGCGGGTGAAATCCAGGAAGATGCCCACCACCCGCCGCATCAACAGCTCGGCCTCCCCTAGTCCGGAAACGTCATAATTGGATTGAACAAAGAAGCGGCGAAGGCGTCAGAAGGCTTGAAAACACTGAGCCCAATGAAAACGCCACTCACCGCTTCTTCTAAGACAGACTGTAAGGAAC
>JBEKJO010000168.1:0-12363 GCA_050011195.1 Verrucomicrobiota bacterium
TCCATCCCGATGCTCCTTCTCCTCGGCGGGCTGTCAATTGGAGTGCCGCCGCAGGTCCGCGGCCAATCCTCCACGTATTATTTTGCGCTCAACCCCATCCCCATCAACCCGACGAACGCTGCCGCCGGCATACCGCTCACTTTAGCGATCTCGAATACTGAAACCGTCAACTTCCCCTTAGGAGACCCGGTGGTTTTCTTCCCGCCTCCTAACTCCCCAACAAACTGGCCCGGAGACGCAACTATTACGAGTGACGGCCATTTCAGTTGGACGCCCGACACCAGTCTGGCGGGGACGAGCACGAACTTCACAGTGTGGGCCTATGAAGCCTACCACATGACGTCCAATTCTGTGAGTGTCACAGTGAACGTCTTAAGCAGCGGCGTGACTAATACCCCACCTTCTCTTACGTTGCCCTTCTCAACGACGAACATCACGTTCGGCATGACGCTCACCTTTACTGCCTTCGCGACGAACACGGACGGTACAACTAACCCGCTCACATTCAGCCTCGACGCAAACAGTCTGGCTGACGGCGCAAGCATTGATCCAAACACCGGCGTCTTTGCCTGGACGCCTACCGCCGGACAGGCTGGCGTCGTCTATGACATGAATGTGATCGTCACGGAGGCGGCTACCTCACTGAGCGCGGCCCAGCCTTTCACCGTCAACGTCGTCTCCCTGACCAACAACGCCCAATTCAACTACACGATCAACAACGGCACAATCACCATCACCAGATACACCGGTCCCGGCGGGGCGGTGACCATCCCCAGCACCATCAATGGCCTGCCGGTCACCAGCATCGGAACCAATGCGTTCGATGACTGCTGGAGCTTGACCAGCGTTACGATAGGCACCAACGTCACCAGCATCGGCGACAACGCATTCGCCTGGTGCGTCAACCTCAGCAGCGTCACCATCCCCACCAGTGTCACCAACATCGGCGCCTCGGCGTTTTACTACTGCACCAGCCTGCTCAGCGTCACGATCCCAGACAGCGTCACCAGCATCTCGGACTACACGTTCTTCAATTGCGCGAGCCTCACCAATGTCACAATAGGCAGCAACGTCACCAGCATCGGCTTTGCCGCGTTCTATGGCGTGCTGAGCCTGCCCAGCATCACGCTCCCCAGTCGCGTCACCAGCATCGGAGACTTTGCCTTCGATATCTGCACCAACCTGGCCAGCGTCACCATCCCCGGCACCGTCACCAACCTCGGGGACTATGCTTTCGATTACTGCACCCGCCTGACCAGCGTCACCATCCCCGGCAGCGTCACCAGCATCGGGGACTCTGCTTTCGATTACTGCACCAGTTTGACCAACGTTACGATAGGCAACGGCGTCACCAACATCGGCGCCTATGCGTTCGCTGACTGCTTCAGCCTGGCTGGAGTCTATTTCCAAGGCAACGCCCCCAGCCTGGGTTCGGATGTCTTCGAGTATGACAGCAATCCAACCGTCTATTACCTGCCGGGGACCACCGGCTGGGGTTCGACATTGGGCGGCTGTCCTGTCCTGCCGTGGCCGGTGGAATACTGGACTTACACTGTCAACAACGGCACGATCACCATCGCCGGATACACCGGTCCGGGTAACGCGGTGATCATCCCCGGCATGATCTATGGCCTGCCCGTAACGAGTATCGGGGACAATGCATTCCAAAACAACAACAGCCTCGCGAGCATCACCATTCCAAACAGCGTCACCAGCATCGCGGACGACGCGTTCATTTTCTGCACCAGCCTGACCAGCGTGATGATCCCCGGCAGTGTCACCAACATCGGGGGTGGGGCGTTCTATGGCTGCACCAGCCTGACCGCCATAACGGTGGACCCGCAAAATACGAACTACCGCAGTGTGGGTGGGGTACTCTTCAACAAGAGCCAGACAACCCTCATCGAATGCCCGGGGGGCGAAGCTGGAAGCTACACGATCCCCAACAGCGTCATCAGCATCGGGGACGAGGCGTTCCAAAACTGCACCAGCCTAGCCAGCGTCTCGATCCCCAACAGCGTCACCAGCATCGGGGACAATGCGTTCATTTTCTGCACCAGCCTGACCAACGTCACGATAAGCACCAACGTCACCAGCATCGGGTTCTGGGCGTTTCAGAACTGCACCAGCCTGCCCAGCATCACGATCCCCGCCAGCGTCACCAGCATTGGGCCCTGGGCGTTCCGAGGCTGTACCAGCCTGACTGCGATAACCGTGGACCCGCAAAATTCCAACTACAGCAGTCTGGCTGGAGTCTTGTTCAACAAGAGCCAAACTACTCTCGTTGAATATCCGGGCGGCGCAGCCGGCTCCTACACGGTTCCCAACACCGTCACCAGTATCGGGGATTGGGCGTTCTCGTCGTGCACCATCCTGACCAGCATCACGATCCCCGCCAGCGTCACCAGTATCGGGGACGAGGCGTTCCAAAACTGCACCAGCCTGGCCAGCGTCTCGATCCCCAACAGCGTCACCAGCATCGGGAACAATGCGTTCATTTTCTGCACCAGCCTGACCAGCGTGATGATTCCCGGCAGTGTCACTAACATCGGAGGTCGGGCGTTCTATGGCTGCACCAGCCTGACCGCCATAACGGTGGACCCGCAAAATACGAACTACAGCAGTGTGGGTGGGGTACTCTTCAACAAGAGCCAGACAACCCTCATCGAATCCCCGGGGGGCGAAACCGGAAGCTACACGATCCCCAACAGCGTCACCAACATCGGGGACGGTGCGTTCCAAAACTGCGCCAGCCTGACCAACATTGTGATCCCCAACAGCGTCAGCAGCATCGGGGACTGGGCGTTTCAAGGCTGCACCAGCCTCACCAGCGTTACCATAGGCAACAGCGTCACCAGCATTGGGGAGTATGCGTTCTCTTTCTGCACCAGCCTGACGGGAGTTTTTTTTCAAGGAAACGCCCCCAGCGCTGATTCGTCTGTGTTCGCCGGTGACAGCAATGCGACCGTTTATTACTTGCCAGGGACCACAGGCTGGTACACGCCATTTGGCAGCCTTCCGCTCGTGCTTTGGAACGCCCAAATGCAGACCGGCGGTGGCAGCTCCGGCGTGCGAACAAACTGCTTTTGGTTCACCATGACCGGGAACAGTGGCCTGGTCGTCGTGGTGGAAGCCTGCACGAATCTCGCCAATCCCACTTGGTCTCCGTTGCAAACCATCACCCTCACTGGCAGCCCGGTTTATTTCAGCGATCCCCAGTGGACGAACCATACCCGCCGTTTCTACGGGCTGGACCACGGAATACAACCGACCCGCCTGCCCTTCCCGCCCTTTCCCCTGCCCCTTCCCTTCCCCCCGGGCATTCCCTTCCCCCCGGGCATTCCCACCGCCCCGCCCGTGCTGCCTCCTCTCCCGCAATAAACGTGCAATCTTTGCCAAGAAAGCGAGAGCCGCTATGCGTTGCTCTACACCAGTCTGCCCCCGTTCGCGATCTCGTGCTTGCCCCGTTCGATCGCACGATGCGGACAGCGGACCACGCATCACGCAATACGCCATAGTGCCTCGACGCACCCTTTGGACGAAGAAAGAATTCTCCACCCGCTATCACGAACTCGTCACCGCCAAACTCTAGGTCCTCGCCATCCTCAATCCTCCATCCTCTTTGGTTGCGGTGCACCCCACCCCGCCCGAGCACTGCCAGACAATCGGCGGTCAATCGCTGGGCATTTGGTGGGCACTTGGTGGCGACTTGTTACGACGGGGCTTCGACGGGGTTTCGATAGGGCTTCGAAGGGATTTGGCCTCTTTTTTCCCATCCCACCCGCCCCTTTGGCCCAGGCTCAGGCACCATCAACCATCAACTCCCCCCAACTATCCACTTGCCGCCTTTTGCCGCCGAGCGGCGTGGCGTCCCGAGATGTCGGCGTTCAAGCTAGAGTAGTGCGGCAGGGTTGTCAAGCAGGGATTTTGACCGGGATTTTGGCGGGCCCGGGGAGCCGGGGATCAGTCGGAGTCGTTTTGTATTCAGCTTGAATTCTCTCGAATGAAGCCGGCACGATCTCTATCTTGGCGCGCGCGAACGTGAACCGATGACAAACCATCACCGCGTCATGAGTGATTTCGTCCATATCGAATTGTTGCCGCTGGGCAAGGTGTTGCGCGTCAAGCGCGGCCTGCCCTTGCAGGACGTGCTGTTCGCGCACGGCGTCGAGTTTCCGTGCGGCGGGCGCGGGCGGTGCAAGGGGTGCAAGATCAAAGTGCTGGCCGGGGCGCTGCCGATCTCCGAGGAGGAGAAGCAGAGACTCACCGGGGCGGAGCTGGCCGATGGCTGGCGGCTGGCCTGTCGCGGGCGGGCGGAAAGCGATTTGAAAATCGAGCTGGCACAATGGGAGGCGGCGATTCTCACGGACGAATCGGTGTTCGCTTTCACCCCCCGCGAGGGATGGGGCGTGGCCATTGACCTGGGCACGACCACCATTGTCGCGCAGTTAGTTGACTTGCAAACTGGCCACGTGCTGGCGGTTCGCGCGGCCTTGAACGCGCAGGCGAAGCATGGGGCCGACATCATGAGCCGGGTGGAATTTGCCGTGGCGGGGCAGGGCCGGCGAACGTTGCAAAACCTGGCGCGCAAACAAATTGGCCGCCTGACAAAGGAGCTGCTGACGGCGGCTGGGGGCGCCTCGGGTGAGGTGAAAAGTGTGGTGCTGGTGGGCAACACGGTGATGCACCATTTGTTCTGCGGCATCAGCCTAGAGCCGCTTTCACATTATCCCTTTGAACCGGTGTCGCCCGGGTTGCAGGTGTTTGACGCGGCCAAACTGGGCTGGAGCTTGCCGGGCAATCCCGCCGTGCGTTTCCTGCCGTGCCTCGGGAGTTTTGTCGGCAGCGACATCCTCGCGGGGTTGCTGGCGACGAAACTGCACGAGAGCGAACAGTTAGCGGCGCTGATCGATTTGGGGACCAACGGCGAGATTGTCGTGGGCAACCGCGAGCGGATGTTGTGCGCGTCCACGGCGGCGGGGCCGGCCTTCGAGGGCGCGCGCATTTCCATGGGCATGAGGGCGGCCACCGGCGCCATCTCCGAAGTGCGCGTCCGGGACGGCGGGCTGCAATGCCATGTGCTGGGCAATGTGGCGCCGCGGGGCATTTGCGGCAGCGGATTGGTGGATGCGGTGGCGGCCGCGCTGGAACTGGGCTGGGTTTCCTCCAAGGGCCGGCTCGCCAAGGGAGATTCGCTCGTGTTGGCGGGGCCGGTTTCACTCAATCAATGGGACGTGCGGGAATTGCAGTTGGCCAAAGGAGCGATTGCCGCGGGGCTGCGAATCCTGCTCGAGCAGTGGGGCGCAACGAAGGATGACCTGGCGCAAATCTTCCTGGCCGGCGCTTTCGGCAATTACATCAATCAGACCAGCGCGCGGCGCATCGGGCTGCTGGATTTCGCAGCGGAAAAAGTCCGGCCGGCCGGCAACACCGCCCTGCTTGGCGCCAAGCTCGCATTATTCCGCCTGCCGGAACATGACGGCGCATATCCTCAGATTCTCGGCAAGGTCAAGCACGTCTCGCTGAACGAAGACGCGCGGTTTCAGGAGACCTTTGTCGAGGAGATGGTTTTTCCCGAGGGCGAGGCTCACGGAGTCGGGGCGGGCAAGGCAGGGGGCTGACTTTCAATAACCGGCCTTGGCGCGGGCCGCAACGCTTCCCGCCGGGCATCCAGCGCGTCCAGTTGCCGCACCGCCGCTTCGACGGCGCGCCTCTGAGCCGCTTTCCTCGTGAAGGGGAGAATGGACCCGGTATGATCGCGTTGCTGGAGGTAAGTTTCGAGTGCCTGGCTGTAGTCCTGCACCAGCCCGACGAACTCCTGGGCGATGCGCAAGCGGAGCAGCCCCAACTCGCGCAGCGTGTCGTTGAGCGCCTGGGTCTGGCGCACGGAGTCCCATTCACGGATGACCGTCTGGAGGCTTGCGTCGGCGTGCATCGGCAGGTCGTTGGCGCCGGTGCGGACCTGCACCGGAGCGTGGATCGCCTCATCCAGCTTGTGCCAGCTTTCCTCCAGCGTCCAGGTTTGCGCCAGATCGCGCCCGGTGGCCTGTGCGACGGACAAGGCCCACCATTTCTCGACATCGAGCGGGCGCTCGAAAAACGCATGAAAAGCGCGCAGGAAGGCAAATTGCCAATTGTAGTGCTGCGCCAACTCCGCCAGCATCGTCCGCAGGCAGGCGCGCCCATCCGGCAAACGCAGCAGCTCGCCCACGAACCATTGGGCGCTGGCGCTATAAAGGTCGCCTCTGTCGCCTGACAATTCGTCCTCGCCCGGCCAACTCAGGTTCTCGAAGGTCAGGGGCGGGCGCCCGCGCAATTTCTTTTGGGCCTGCTCCAGCAGGCTCTGCTTCCGCGCGTCGAGAACCGTGGCGCTGTAGTTGAGGCCGTTCGGGTTAGCGCGCGGCGGCGGCAGGATGATTTCGACTTCATTGGACGCCAGCAGCAGTTGGGATAAGCCTTCGACCAGCCAAAGCGGGATCTCCACTGAGCGCGTCTCAGCAGCGCGGTTTGCCACTTCACCCAATAGGACCTGCATGATCGCGCGCACGTAGCGGGACCGCTCCACCACGTCAGGAAGATCTACCCGATATTGCCAGCCGCTTTTGAATCTCTCCGAGGTGATCGTGATGGTATCGCCGGGGGCGCGCGCGGGATAGAGCACCACGTAAACCGTGCCACGCCAGGGCGCAGTGGCGCCAACCTCGCGGATCAGCGCCTGTTTGATCCGCTCGCAGGACGCGGTTACGAGTGTCGGTTCCAAGCGGACGAAGTTCCGATTTGTTGCCAGGCCAAAGATCGGTGAAGGGGGGGCGAAAGAGCGCCCGCCATAAACGACGAATTGGCCGGAAGAGCTGCGCGCCGACACGAGGTCAGAGGCGGCGGGCTGGGCGTTTGCTAGACCCTGCCCCGCCCCCAGGAAAACGGCAACTGCCGCCGCCAGAACCGCTCGGCGCCTGCCCGTTGCTTGCGCATTCTTCTTCATTCGATACCGTCGGTTACGCTGGTCAGAGGTCCGGTTTCGGCGGTCCGCTTCACCGGACCTGCTGAAACGTGAAGTGCCACTTGCGGCTTAGGTGCGCGGAACGCTCTAGCTCTTCTCCGCGGAAGCTTTGGCCGGCTTGCCCGGCGGCTGGGCCGGCGCGGGCTTGGTTTCTCCACTCGGGGCGGGCTTGCCCTCGGCACCGGACGAACTGGCGGGAGCGGCCTCTTTCTTGGCTGCTTCTTTATATTTCTCGCTGCGATAATCGGTGGTGTAAAAGCCGCTGCCTTTGAAAATCAACCCCCCTCCCGCGCTAATGGCGCGTTTGACCTTGCCTTTCCCCCAGCGCCTCCGGGCGCACAGTTCCTTCGGGCAAATGGCCAGCGGCCTGGCTGAAATCGGCTGAACCTTCTCAAATCGGTGTCCGCACTTCTCACAGACATACTCGTAAGTCGGCATACTCGTTATTTTAATAATGGGCTGATGCCATTGGGTCAAGGGGCCTCCCAGCGGCGCGCGCTATCCTCCGATACAACTCATGGATCGTGGCGGCGGCACGAACTCCGGCTCGCCGATGTGATGGCGGGTTTCCTTCTGCCAAACCACGCCCTTGAGCCAGTCGGCGATCTCCTCGTCCGAGGCGCCCCCGCGCAAGCGCGAGCGCAAGTCATGCTCGTTCACGCTGAACAAACAGGTGCGGACCTTGCCGTCTGCGGTCAGCCGGATGCGATTGCAGTGGCCGCAGAACGGCTCGCTGACCGGGGCGATGATACCGACCTCGCCACGCCCATCCGGAAAGGCCCAGCGCTGGGCCGTCGCGGACGGATTGTCGGAAGAAACCGGCCGCAGCTCGAACCGGGCTCGCAGGCGCATAAGAATTTCCCGGCCGGGCACGACCATCTCCTTGAGCCAGGCGCGCGCGGAATCAAGCGGCATGAATTCGATGAAGCGCAAGCTCAGGTTACGCTCATGCGCAAAGCCGGCCAGCGCCTCGACTTCATGGTCGTTAAGGCCGCGGATGATGACCGCATTGACTTTCACCGGGTGGAGGCCGAGTTCCTGCGCGAGGCTGATGCTCTTCAATACCTCGTCGAGGCCGTCACCGCCCGTGATCTTCCTGAAATTGTCGCGAGCGAGTGAATCCAGGCTGAAGCTGATGCGGCGGAGGCCGGCGGCCCGCAACGCCCGCACCTTTTGCTGAAACAGCACCCCGTTGGTGGTCATCGCCAGGTCGGTGAGGCCGGGAATTCTCGCGATGCGCGCCACCAGGTCTTCGACGTTGTGACGCAGGAGCGGTTCCCCGCCGGTGAGCCGGACCTTCCGAATGCCCAGACCGACCCCGAGGCGTATGACGCGCTCGATTTCCTCGAAGGAAAGAATGTGCGCCTTGGGGACCCATTGCTGCACGATGGGCGCGGGGTTGGGCAGATGCGCCCAGTGGCCGCGATAAAAGTTCCGCGCTGCCTCCGTTTCGGGCAGGCAATAAAGGCAGCGGAAATTGCAGCGGTCCGTGAGGCTCACTCGCAGGTCGCGCAGGATGCGGCCCTGCGAATCGATGAGCAGCCCGGCGCCGGTCATTTAGCCGGCGGATTGGTGGCCGCGGGACGGTTGGTCAAGGGGGGAATGACTTTGACGGAGCCGTCGGCGCTGACTTCCACGTTGAGATCGTAGGCGGGCTTGGGCGCCTTAACTGGCGAAGCGGCGGCGGGCCCTTGCATGAGTTTCTGCGCGCCCTTTTGGTCGGTGGCGGCGAAGAGGCCCTGGCGAATCCACTCCAGCCGGCGGGCAACCGAAAGCTCCTCTTTCAATTTGGAGACTTGCGCCCGCAGGACGGCCAGATCGTTGAACTGCTTCTCCAGTTCGGCCTTCTCCGCCATAAGGCGTTTAAGTTCCTTCTCCAGGAACCCTTTCTCGCCTTCGGACGTGGCCAGCTTCCGCTTCGTGTCTTCGATCTGCGTGGTCAAGTTCGTGATGGCGGTGCTGAGATCAACGGCCTGCTTGTCGAGCGCTTGGTTTTGCGCCTCCAGCTCGGCGATCTTGGCGTCGCGCTTGGCCGTCTCCTCCTGGCTGGTCTTGAGCGCGGCCTCGCTCTGGGCGAGATTGTTGGAGACCTGGGAGAGGTTGGCGGAGAGCTTCGAGTAATTGCTCGTCAGTTCCTCGAATTCCTTTTTCCGCTTGTCCCTGTCGTTTTCCAGCTCGGCATTGACTTGTTTTTGCCGCTCGAGCTGCTCGCTCGTTTGCACCAAGCCGTTCGACAGCGCGCCGTTCTTTTCAGTTAAGTCGCGTTGCTGGTCTGTCGCTTGCCTCTTAATGGCGATTAGCGCAATCCCCAGCCCCGCGCAGACTAAGACCAGGACTAACATAATGACCCCAATTCGGTTTTTCATAGTGCACACCAGAATGCCGGATGTGGCCGGGTTTGGCAAGTGCCTATCTGCGCCTTGAATAAACGGTCGTCTCTCCTACATTGTACCCATGAAATTGCCGCGCGAGGTCCCCGTGATGACGCTGGCCAACGCCACCTTGTTTCCGCAGGCGTTCCTGCCGCTCTATATCTTCGAGCCGCGTTATCGCCAGATGCTCGCAGACGCGTTGCACTCCCACCGGATGTTCCTGGTCGCGATGCAAAAGCCGGGCAGCACGCGCGAAACGCCGTCGCCCGTGGCGGGGTTGGGGTTGATCCGGGTCTCGGTCGGCCACCGCAATGGCACGTCACATTTGATTCTGCAGGGTCTGGCGCGGGTGAAACTGGAAGAAGCCGTCCGCTACAAGCCCTACCGCATCCAGCGCATCCGCCCGCTGCAGACCCCGCCGTGCGACAACGTCACCGTGGACGCGCTGGTCGCCAAGTTGCGCGAGTTGCTGGCCGAGCGGAATGACCTCGGATTGGCGTTTCCGTTTCCGGTGATGTCGCCTGGCAAATCCGAGAGCAAGCCCGCGCCGTCCTCTTTTTCGCCGAAGGAAATCATGCATTATCTGGACTCTATTACAGACCCCGAACAGGCGGTGGATCTGGTCTCCTGCGCGGTGCTGCCGGGTGCGGCCGAGCGGCAAGCCATCCTGGAGACCGTGGACGTGGAGGCCCGTTTGCGGCGGCTCATCCATTTTTTGCTGGCCGAAATCCGGGCCAAACGCCAGAATAATGCGTCATGAATGATTCGCGCGGTTCCGAGAATATCCCCGTCAACGGGAGTGCCGACGAGATGAGGTCTGCGCTCTTCGCGCACTTGGTCATGCAGCAATCCAGCATGGCCATGATGCTGCTGGGCAAAACGGCGCATCCCGAAACCGGCCAAATTGTCCGCGACCTCGAAGCGGCCAAGTTCTTCATCGACCAGTTGGAAATGCTCGAATTCAAAACCAAGGGCAATCTTAGCCCGGAGGAAGCCGCTTTGCTGAAGCAAAGTTTGATGTCGTTACGGATGGCTTTTGTGGAAGCCGTGGACTCCCCCACGCCGCCGGCTGAACCCCGTCCGGAACAGGGGACACCGCCGGATGGAACCGCCCCAACTGCCGAACCGAACAAGCCCGCGGCGGCAGCCGCCACTGCTCCGGGCGAGGAAGATCACCGCAAGAAATTCACCAAGAAGTATTGAGGGGCCGCCGGTCCCGCGTGAACCGGCCAACGACAACGCCGCGCGCAGGGCCGCCCATTTTCTACGGATTTTGCATGACACGGCAGAAGAAGCATGGTAAAAGATTGAGCGCCGGGGCCGATAGGCCAGTCAAAGGATGACAAGTATTCTTTCACCGGGCGGAAACGGAAGAAATGAGAAAACGGATCAAAGATAAGTTCACGTACCTGCCGGTTTCACGGCAGCGGAAGTATCAGTTGCGAATGAAGCGCGACCATCGCTGCACTGAATGCGGCGAGCCGGCGGTGCAGGGTTCGCGGTGCCTGACACACCTGGTCAAGGCGCGGGAGCGTCAGCGCAAGAAACGGGGTCTCAAGCGCCGCTACTACGGCACGCTGAGTTACAGGTTGCAAGCGGCGGTCCGCAAAAGGCGCCGGGGTGCATCCCGTCGCTCGCTCCGCGTAGCTGCCTAGCCTGCGAGCGGACGGTCGGTTCGGAAGCGCGGCTTTCGGGCCGAAAACGTGGGCAGTGGCGCCTCGGCGCTCAGTTTGTCAGGAGTGCCGCGGGACGGCCCGCAGTCAGGCCATTTGGGTGTTTCCGGGACGGGCCTGGATGGAATGGCGGCCTGATTAAGAGAATTCATTCCGCGCGCTGCTGTCAACAGCCGGGATGAAAAGGTCTAAATGGGCTTGCCATTGCCGGAGGCGGTCGCCATATTAGGGAATCAATATAGGAAATTTTATGGCTGACGTTGCAAATAAGTATCCTGAAAGCGTTCCGGGCAAGTATTATGTCGATAACCAGTGTATTGACTGCGACCTGTGCCGCGAAACTGCGCCTGACAATTTCAAGCGCAACGAAGACGGTGGCTACTCGTACGTTTCAAAACAGCCGGAGTCGCCGGAGGAAGAAGCTCGCTGCAAGGAAGCCAAGGAAGGCTGCCCGGTCGAGGCCATTGGCGATAACGGGGCATAAGCGGTCGTTTTTTTCCGCAACGCCCGTGGCAAGAAGCTGCGGGCTTTTTGTTGGGTGTGCCGCAACCGGAAGAGGCGTGTGGCCGCGCGGTGGCAGGCCCCAGTCGTGGCGCACGGCGCAGCGCTGCTCCCGGTCGATACCGAAGGCATTAGCTCCGCATAGCGGCCCGGGGCAGCCAGAACACGGCATTTTACCCCGCTGCCTCGATTCTCCATCACCCGGTTCGCCATCACTCTGCCACTCCGTCGCTCGAATTCCTCGCCTGCTCAGTTCCTGCTGCCCGTTATGCGGCAATGATTTAAGCTGGGCCGCATTATGGTTACGGCGCGCTGTGTCCGCCGCATTCGAAATTCTGCTTCTCCTGCGGCGCACGGCTGAGTCCCGGCGCCGAAAAGGTCTCGGCCTGACGACCTGACAGCCTGCTTACTTCTTCGACTTAGCGGCCGGCGAGGCAGTGGGGGTCACTGGCGGCGCCCCGGTGGTTCCGACGGGTTTGAGGTTATACTTGGCCAGAATCGGGGCAAAGTCCGGATGGGTTCGCCCGTAATCGGTGATTTTCTTGACAAAATCGGCCATCATTGGGCCGCTCACCTTCTGGTATTCTGCGATCATTTGGGCGGCTTGCGGGCGAATCCCAGCAAGATCCTTGCTCGTGGTCCTCCACTGCCGCAGCAAGTAAATGTTGAATGTGCCGCTGATCACGGTGACCAGAATCAAGACCGATACGACCAGGTGACGCAACGCGTCGTACTGCGCCTGCAAATCATTCACATTGGGCTGAAGCGGCGTTTTGTTGTCAAAGTTGTCCATAGGATTTACTTGGTAGCGGGTTTG
>JBEKJO010000169.1:0-12764 GCA_050011195.1 Verrucomicrobiota bacterium
CCGAGCCCAAAAGCTCGACGACATCAGCCCCCTCTGGGGAATTGCCACCATGTCCTTCAAACTATGGGACGACCTGCACAACAAAACCAACCCCCGCATCCAGTGGCCCCAAGGTGCCGGAACCTTTAAAGAGCTTTTCTACCGTGTCGTGAACCAACTCCGATAAAGAACCCGCCGCCCGGTCAGCGTCCACACCGAATTTATGAACGATGCACCCGAACTCCTTGAGCTCTTGCAAGAGGAGAAGGCCCTGTTACGTCGGGTACTCATCCCGGCGCGCGACCGCTTCGAGCAAGCCGGCCAGAACATGGACCTGGCCCTGTTCTTCCTCGCCCACGGCTGGAATGTCTGCGAAATGGCAAAGGCAGCCACTCTGTTGATGGAAGCGGGAGAACCCTTCACGATGCCGCTCCTCGCTCGCGTAGCCCTCGAAAGCACATTTAACCTCCTCGCCTCGGTCCGGCACAAACCATTCGCGCCACAAAAAATCGCCTTCGAGTGGGAGGAGATGGCCGGCAAGCTCGAATTCTTCATCAAGTCCGGCTCATGGGACCCCGGCAGAAAGCCCACACCAGCGCAGTGCCGCCAGACGGCGGACAATATCCGCAAGAACTACGCTGTTGATCCAAAGAGCTGGAAGCAAATTGAGCAAGTCGCCAAAAAGGCCGAGCTCACCCCATACTACGACGACGACTACCGGTTTCTCAGCCTCCATGTGCACGCTAACCAGATCGGCATCATGAACACCGCTGCCGGATTCCTCAGCCGCAAGGCCGGCATCGCCCTGGCAAACGCTCTATTCATCACCACGAACGCCCTCCTTGGCGTCGCCGGCCTCAGCGCCCAGTTCGACCCAGAGCTCGCCACAATCCAAACCAGAATGGAAATCCTCATGCAGCGGCCTGACCTTTTTCCCCCCTGGCCCAACGACCCGAAAAACTCCTAACCAAAACCATGAGCACCGCCCGCCTCGACCTCCGCGAATGCCAGCACCCCAAGTGCGGCGGCAAGGGTTGCCAGCAACGCAATAACGTGGACGGCGATGGCCTATGCACCCACACCATCTCTGCCTTGGACAATCTCCCCGTCCGCTGTGTCGGCGAGTGGGCCTACGACAAAATCTACCGCCTGGTCCAATACTTCGGCACGTTCGCCGGCGGCATGAGCAAGAAGTGGGTTGGGCTAAATTACGTCGAAATCTGTAGCGGCCCCGGCCGCTGCATTACCCGTGAGGACCGGAAAGAAATCGATGGCACCGCTATGACCATCATCCGGCACAAACACTTTCCAAAACTCATGAAAGGCATATTCATCGACGCCAGCAGGCGCGTCGTTGATACCCTCAACCGGCGTATCAATGACCTAGGCGCCTCGCACATCGCCGAAGCCGTGGTCGGCGACTACGGCGATGCACCCGGCCTCTGCCGTACCCTAAACCGGCTCCCCGATAGCTGCCTCAATCTCGTTTTCATTGATCCAACGGAGTGCGATGTCCCTTTCAGCACCATCCAGCAGATAGCGGCCCACCTCCAGAACGCCGACCTGCTCATCAACATCGCCATCGGCACCGACGTAACCCGGAACATCGCCAGCGCCGCCACCGACCCGTCATTCGCCAGGGCGCGGGAGAAATACGAAAGCTTCCTCGGCCTCCCTGGCTTCTGCTCGCGCCCCGATGTCGTCGCGCTCGCCAAGCTCGCTGACCACGATGACCTCAAGCGCAAGTTCGCCGACGCCTACAGAGACCAGCTTCACAAACTCGGCTACGTCCATACGGACATCCGGGCCGTCCGCCATTATTACTATCTGCTTTTCGCCTCGCGCGACCCAAGGGGATTGGATTTCTGGAAAAAATCGTGCAAGTATGCGCCAGACAACCAGAAAGAAATGTTTTAGAGTCTGCGCGACTCATGGCGCTGCAATCGTCAATTGAATGGACCGAGGCAACTTGGAACCCCGTAACAGGCTGTTCCAAGATCAGCCCTGGCTGCAAGCACTGCTACGCCGAGCGCATGGCCCGCCGACTCCAGGCCATCGGCCATCCTCACTACCGCAACGGCTTCGAAGTCGCGCTTCACGCGGATGCCCTTGATCTCCCGCTCCGCTGGAAGCGGCCCCAGGCCATCTTCGTCAACTCCATGAGCGACCTCTACCAGCGGGACGTGCCGCTCAGCTTCATCAAAAAGGTCTTCGCCACAATGCACAACGCTGCCTGGCACCGCTACCAGATTCTGACCAAACGCGCCGAGCGCCTGGCCGAAATCAGCGACAAATTGCCGTGGGCGGCCAACATCTGGCAGGGCGTGACCGTCGAACACCCCGACTACGCCGACCGGATCGACCTGCTGCGCCAGACCGGCGCCCATATCAAATTCCTCTCCCTTGAGCCGCTGCTGGCTCCGATGCCCAGGCTGAATCTCCGCGGCATCAAATGGGTCATCGTCGGCGGCGAGTCTGGCCCCGGCGCGCGGCCCATGTCGCCGGACTGGGTCACCGACATTCGCGACCAGTGCCACAAAACGGGCGTGGCCTTCTATTTCAAACAATGGGGTGGCATCTTCAAAAAGCGCAACGGCCGCCTCCTCGAAGGCCGCACCTGGGACGAAATGCCCGCGATTCCCACCGAACTGCTCGCCTCCAGGCCCGCAACCGGACGCGTCCAGTTGCTCTTAGAGACCACGTCTCGCGTCAGCGGGTAAGGCGGCCTAGTCTCGTGGTGGGCTTGGGAAGCCAAACAACCAGCCCGCTCGCCGTCCCGCGTCGTGAGTCTCCGTCCGCCCCTGACCTGTCTCCCAGTGAGATCGTCGTGGCACCTGCGGAAGCGCGCTCAGGAGGTCAACTGCTTCAGGGATGCCCAAGGTGGCCGTGGGGAGCTCGTTGCCCGGTTCCGGTGGACAGGGTGATCAAACCAGGGCTCGCTATCAGCGGCTATGGCAACCACTTTTCCCTCTCGGCCAGGAACAGGATACCGGTGAGCAGCTTCAGCGGCAACATTCTGAGGATCACCACGGTCCTACAATGCGGGCAAGGATCTGGAGGCCCTCGCATTCTCCCAAGTCGCGGTCGCCACGGGGACGGGACAAACCTCTCGCCCAGCGTGATGGACCACTGCAGGAATGTGACTGCCATTGTGATTGTAATATTGAGGGGGTGCCGGGAGGAGGCGTTGTCGGTTCAACCAAGCGATTTCGCCGTGCAGTTTAGTGCGCAGTCGTTGGAAAAGGGTCTCACGCGGGACCAGACGAGCGCCAAAGGGGAGGCCATCTGTTCGTGCCGCCTCCGACACCTGAGTCGGCTTGGTCCTCTCAATGGTGGGCCGTGCAGGGTTCGAGCAGGGTGAGCACCCCTCGGCTCGCCAGGCGAACGGCCGACTCCATGAACAGTTCATCAAACCGGCTACCCTGTGCGATTCCCGCAAACCAGGAGCTGGCGACGGTCCCGCTCTGATGGATCGGCCCCAGTGTCGTGGTGCTATCCTGCATCGCTAAGCCGGTCGCCGAATCCGTGGGAATCATGTCGTGGTTCAACTTCCGAACCCACTGGTAGCCGCGTTGCATCAGTTCGGGGGAAATGTTCCACCAACGCTTGCCACCCTCGGGGAACATGACGATGGCGAAAGGCTTCCTGCTTTGTGCGATGTAGCGACGGGCAGAACTTTGAATCGAGACGGCGAATGTGCTGGCCAGATCAATTATGCCGGCCAGCCCAGGCCGAACCTCCGGGAGGACCTTGCGGAATTCCTGGGTGGGCATCAGGAGGTTTGCCGAGAAGAGGTCCGCTTCCACCTCGACAGGGTTGTCCGCGGGGTGTTCCGTAAAGGAGAAATGCGGCGGCTTCCCTGCCAGGAGTGCATTGCGGTGCTCGTCGATGAACAGGTGGCCCAGTTCGTGGGCGATGGTGAAACGAGCCCGGGGGGAGTTGCAGGGTTGCCCCCGGGCAGTATTGCAGTAGATGTGAAAAGCGGCGCTCTTATGTTCGAGCAACCCATCGAACGCATCTCCGTAATCGCCATAAGACAGGGTTGCGCCGCCGGCGTTGACTATCCCATCCAGAAAAAACCTGTCGTTCCCCGGAATAAGTCCGCCAAACGTCTTCGGCTAGCTCCGAGATGAACGCGTGCCTTTCCGGCAGCAGTTCAGTGAGTGCCATCGCTTTTCTTGATTTGCTCCGTTGCCCGGGCGCGGTCTGCATCCATGCGCCGGCGGATCTCCGGAGTGATCTCGCCACCGTTCCTGGCGGCCATGGCGAGTTTCTCGAGGCCGGCCTCCACCTCACGGGAACTGAACTTGGCCGTGGTCGGAAACCCCACCACCTTCTCCGCAGTTTGGCGCAGGAGCTGGCGGAATTTCTCGGTGTCCGGAGTCGGAACTCCGTTCATGTCCAGGCTTGCCTTCAGGGAGGCGACGTCTTCCGCACTTCGTGGGAAGAGATAACCCTCATCCCGAAGCACAGCATAGAGGGCGGCTTCGAACTCGGCGTCCGAGGGCTCTTTGCGCTGTTCATCTTTCGAGTGGGTCTTCATACGTTCCATTTTTCTATTCAATTTCGGTTGTTTTTCAGTTTTATGGTGCTCGTTCTAGTATAAAAGCTTTTGCACGGGCTATAAGCCGATTGCGGCGCACGCGCAGGCTGGACTGGGTCATCCCATATTCCCGGCAAATGCCCTCTCGCACCTCATCATCCAGCACGGACTCCCCTTTGTCCGAGTCCCAGAATTCTGCCGTGGTCGTCAGTATCTCCCGGTCCTTTGGCGTAAGGGTTTCCAGGAACGCCAGGACTGCGGCTTTTCGACCGGTGGGGACCTCGTCCGCCGCCTTCTGCCGCTTCTCCTCTATCGCCTCCAGCCACGCGGCTTCCTCGTCAGAGCAACGTACGAGAGGGCGCCGTCTTTCCGCCCGCAGGCTATCCAGGAAAAGGTTCTTCAATATCCGGAACAGCCAAGCCAGCACTTGGTCGGTGCCTTGCTTGGGGTCGGTGCAAACGAATCCCTCTGCTTCCTTATAGGCTCTGAAGAACGTGGCGTTCACGAAGGCTTCCGCCGATTCCCCGAACGTCTCCTTCCTGTGCTTGAGGGACCAAGCCAGCAGAAAACGGGCGTGGCGCCGGTGAAGCTCCTCGCATGCCTTGAGCGCAGTTTCCTCGTCGGTGGCCTTAAAGGCCATGAATGTGACTAATCCATCATCCGTCTCGCCATCGAGTCCAGTTTGACAAGCGGTCACCAAGCCAGTGATTGGCTCCGGCTCTTCCAATATGTTGCTATCGGCTACATCTTCCATCACTACCATAACGTCTGGGCGTTACACCTGTGATTATATGCATTTCTAGCGCCATTGGAACGCCCAAACGTTATGGAGGTAACAGGGAGCAATTCTCCCAGTAAAACCTAACGAAAGGCAAATTATGAGCGAAAATGACCGGCCGCACGGAGCGGCCAAAGTTGAGAAAGAACTCGAGAAAATCGAGAAACTGGTGGAAGAAGTCGAAGAACTCGTCGAGGAGGTGGATCTGGAGATCCACGCCAAGGCGGGGAAGAAGCCGCCGAAGGCCAAACGGTACCGCATCCGCGTTGATGACCGCTACTTCGTGGTGACGCAACCCAGCATGACCGGGAGGCAGATCCTGGTCTTGGCGGGAAAGACGCCCCCCGAGAACTTCATCCTAACCGAAAAGTCCAAGGGCGGTGCCCTGCATACGGTCGAACTGGACGAGGTCGTGGATTTCACCAAGCCTGGAGTTGAGCGCTTCAACACGCTTCCCCGCCAGGTCCAGGAGGGCTGAGTCATGCGCCGGGTGTTTCATCTGCCGGAGGAGGATGTTGAGCAACTCGATGTGCTCGGTGTGGAGTGGGAGACCATCCGCGAGCCTAATGGCCAATGGCTCCTGCTCCACGGGCTCGAGTTCCCACAGGGTTACAACCACCCCAGGGGGTCGGTTGCCATACAAATCCCGGGGAATTATCCTGCGGCCCCACTGGACATGGCGTACTTCTTCCCCCACCTTCAGCGGATGGACGGCCAACCGCTCCGGCAGACGCAGTGTATGATGCAGGTGGACGGCAAGGCTTGGCAGAGGTGGTCCCGCCATTATTGCTGGCTTCCAGGCCAGCACAACATAGGTACCCACATCGTCCTTGTGCGCCACTGGCTGGAACACGGCGTGGGGAGAGGATGAAAATGCCGGTGAAGGTTTTCCTAAGGCTGACGGAAGCACAACGGAGCAGGCTCCAACACTGCCTATTCCCTGGTGACGGGCGGGAGATGGTGGCGCTCGCCCTGTGCGGCGCTCGACTCGGCACCGACCACATATATTGCCTCCATGACATAGTCGATATCCCGCCGGATGCCTGTACCTTGCGGACCCCTGTGGCCGTTCGGTGGGATGTGCGGGCCCTGGTGCCCGTGCTGGAGAAGGCCCTCAAGCGTGGGTTGTCGGTGCTGAAGATCCACTCTCATCCGGGGAGTTACGACCGGTTTTCCACGCAAGATGACGGGACGGATGCAGAGCTTTCAAGTGGGATTGAAGCTATTCTGGAGAGGGAACCATGCCTCATCAGTGCATTCATGATGCCAGAGGGCAGGATTTACGGGCGTACAGTCAGCACGACTGCTGGGGTCACCTCAATAGACCAAGTCGTGGTGGTGGGCGATACGGTTTCATTCATGCATCCAGGCTCGGTCAGTAAGGGGGACGAAGCAGATGTGCGCACGCGGCAGGCTTTTGGCGATGGAACGACGAATCTGCTGCAGTCGCTCTCCGTGGGCGTGGCTGGGTGTTCAGGAACAGGGAGTTGGGTGGTGGAGATGTTGGGTCGCCTGGGCGTTGGTCGCCTCGTGTTGGTGGATCCGGATACCATTGAGCGAAAAAATCTAAATCGGATCGTCAACTCAACCCCGGCCGATCTGGGGCGGCCCAAAGTAGAAGTTCTGGCTGATGCGGTCCGGGCCGTGGGGCTTGGAACCATAATCGAGACCTACGCTAAGGATCTGGCCAATCAAGATGTCGTTAAGGCTCTGGCTGGGTGCGACTTCTTGTTCGGGTGCCTGGATTCGGCTGACGGCCGGGAGACCTTGAACCGGATTGCCTCCTTCTACTTGGTCCCTTACATCGACGTGGGTGTGCGCCTGGATGCTGACGGGCGTGGCGGCATTGAGCAGATCTGTTGCGCTGTCCATTATCTATTGCCAGGAGGATCGAGCCTGCTATCCCGCGGGGTCATTACGCCGGAGCAGGTTCAAGCTCAGGCGTTATACAGGACAAACCCCGAACAATATGCGGCCCTGCGGAAAGAAGGGTACATCAAGGGTATCGCGGTGGATCGTCCAGCAGTAGCCAGCATCAATGGGTTTATCGCAACGCACGCGGTAAACGAGATGCTCGCGCGCCTGCACCCCTTCCGGCGAGATTCCAACGAGGAATTTCGCTATCAGATATTTTCGCTCTCGGATGGTGCATGGCTACGACTTTCGGATGGCCAGCCCTGCAAGTTGCTGGGCCGCTATGTCGGACGTGGAGATGTTCAGCCGCTACTTGGGAATCCCGCATTATCATGAAACGGACTTTTAGATCCTGGCTTGCCGATTGGTTACGGTCTAATCGGAAGGAACCGGCCCGCTTCCGGACGGAGCGAACGGACCGCCTGCCGAGGACGCCAAAGCCGAATGTTGTTTACCAGATTGGAGACGAGGATTGTGTTTGGTCCGCCGCCCTGCGGTGTCCATGTGGCTGTGGCGATGTCATTCATCTGAGTCTCGTCACGGATGCGAGTCCAGCTTGGCGGATACAAAAGCGACGGAATGGCGAGATAACCGTGCTACCGTCGGTGTGGAGGACGGTCGGCTGCCGGAGCCACTTCATAATCTACCGTAGCCGGGTGGTATGGTGCTCAGACGATTCTCCTGAGTTCGACAGATGGCGGTGGTTAGATTACTGCCAAAAGTAGTCCACCTGTCGCGTGGGTGACCTGCCGTGGCCCAACTGTTAACGGGATTCCACCGCCTTCAGTCCGGCGGCACTTAGCAGAACAGCCGCATGGAATCGCTTCGCCACATCCCGCTGGCGAGCACCGATTTTATCGTTCTTCGACTCGTTCAGCCCATTCAGTACAGTTCTTCCAATGACAAGAAACGGGGCGTGGTCCCCTCCTTGGGCGCCTTGACCGGTCGACGGGTGAAGACCAGGCGGCCGAGGGTGGCGTTGTTCTTATTAGGGTACAACTTCACTCTAGCTTCCACTTCCGCGATAAGCTGCGGCACAGACGGGACACTGCCCCACTTGCACTCCCCCAAATCGATCCAGTTGTCATGGCGCAGACCCACCACATCGATTTGGACCTGCTTGTCCCAATACTCCCCGACCTTGTAAGCGGCGCTCACCCCCTCCTTCAGATAAATCCGGTTCAAAGCTTCCCGGCAGAGACGTTCGAAGCACTGGCCGAAGTAGGATTCCAACTCGCCAGCGATCAGGTCTTTGAAAGCGGCGGCGGGATTTGCCCGGATAAGACTCTGATTGGGAAAGACGAAGCGATACCAGAAGCGCAGGAACGCATCGCCCAATCCGTAGCGTACATGGCGAGCCGGGGCTTCTCTGGCCGTTAGCGGCAATACGCGCTCCACGTAACCCAGGGCGGCGAGCGTTTGAAGCTGGTAGGTTATGGACCGGGAGTCCACGGCAACGGCTCTGGCAATCTCGTTGAGCGGCTTGCGGCCGGCCGCCAGAATGTCCAGCACCGCCTGGAACCGTTCCAAGCCCTGCAGTTCCTCGCGCAGCAGGAATTCCGGTTCGTGCGACAAAGGGGAGAATTCGTCCAGCAGGGTGCCGCAAATGTTCTGTTCAATCGATTGGTTTTGCTTGAACGCCAGCAGATACAGCGGAATGCCGCCGGTGATAAAGTAGATCCGCGCCTGGTCTTCCTGCGACAGGTTCGGGTGAAATTCAGCGGCCTCCCAAAACTTGAAGGGCTCCAGAAGAATTCGGGAGGTGCGCCGACCGCCCAGCGGTTTTTGGCTGCCCAGCACCTCCCGCTCCATGAACCCCACGTAAGACCCTGCCAGGATCAGCATCAGCTTGCCCGAGTGCTGCCATTCCCGGTCCCACAATTCCTGCACCACCGAAGGCAAGCTGCGGTCCTCCTCGACCATCCACTGAAACTCGTCCAGGACCAGGATGAGCTTCCCCGGCCCCCGCCAGCGCTGGACCACCTCCGACAGCGACGACCGCCAGTCGTTAATGTCGGCCCTGGCCAAGAGGGGCTCATTGAGGGCCTTGGCCGCAGTGCGCAGAAACTCCCGGACCTGGAGGGCTGCCGGCGCCTGCTTCCCCACAAAATAGATGCCCGGGCGGTCCTTTTTAAAATGCAGGATGAGTTCGCTCTTGCCAACCCGACGCCGGCCATACACGGGAATGAAGTTCGACTCCGGTTCGCGAAACTGCGCTTCAAGTGCCGCCAACTCGCGCGCGCGGCCAATAAATTTCCAACTCATAGCGCCGACCTTACTTCATCTGAATACATTCAGTCAAACTCAATTCAGACGGAATTGTTTCAGATCAATTCCTGCCGTTTTCGCACTAACAAGGTCAGGGTTTAACCCTTGAAGCTGAAGGGGGAACACCGGCGCGGCGCAATTCTACCGGCTTGCACTGCCGCGACTCGCGGGCGGTATTCCCTGGCACAATTCTGTTCGTTAGTCCGGCGTGGCCGGATCCAGATCGCGGATGTCGCATTGGTATTGCAAGTCAACCACGGCAGTACCGCCGTCCACCTCGGATGTAACCGAGTATTGGGCTGTGACCACGTGCCACGAAACGTTTCAGCTAAGAGGTTCACGCCTGCGGTGGAATCCTATCATTTTCAGTTAGTTGCGCAATCCGGTAGGTTTTCCCCGGTTTCGGATGGGGCGGTCATAATGTCTCTGCGGCGGCGAGCGACTCGAATTCAGTGAAAATGTCGGGATGGTTCGCGTTCAGAAATCGCACCACCCTCGCCTTGTCGAGCAGCTTTTTGACATACCCGCGGGCCAGCGTCAGGTTCAGCATGTTGTCGCCATAGCTCCGTTCCACTGCCTTCAGGTCCCGCTCCAGCGTTTCCATCTCCGCCTCCAGTTTGCCAATCTCCTCCCGCGTCATGCCCTTCTTCTGCTTCGGCTCGTCCGGGTTGACCAACTGGTCCTTCGGTGTCCCCAAAACCAGCGCCTCCGCGTACCCCTTCGTGTAATTCCCGGCGCTGACCATCAGCTCTGCGATCTCGATCTGGCGCACGCCGCTCACCTTTCGCATCAGCCGGATCGCCTTTGGCGACACGGCCTTGTCCTTCAGCAGGTCCGCCGCCTCCTCGTTGATGCCGTCCAGCAGCGTCATCGAAGCTTTCACGTCCGCCTCGCTCAAGTTCAGCGCCGCCGCAATCTTTTCCGGCTTCACCCCGTTATTGACTGCCTTCATGATCATCTTGTGTTCCGCAATCGGGTTCAGCCGGTTCACCCTGGCGTTGTAGGTGAAGCTCTCGTCGTCACTGGCGATGATGCACTCCGCCTCGGTCCTGCCCAGGTCTTTCAGCGCATAATGGCGCAGATGCCCGTCCAGCAGCAGATATTTGCCCGGCGCCCCCTTTTGGGGATACACCACCAGCGGCTCGATGAGCCCCACCTCCTTGATCGAAGCCCGGATGGTCCGGTACCGCTTGATATTGTCTTGCGGGTCCTTCACGTGCCGGACCGGCAGAATATCTGCCAGGGCAATCCGTACACGCCGCATCTCGAAACCAATTTTCATCTCGCTCATAAATTCTCAGTCGGGTTACTGTTCACGGATAACTGGTTGTCATTCCGCACTCCGCACTTGGATCACGCCGCTTCCCTCCGCTGCTCATTCAGCCGGTCATGCATGTATTTCGGCATTTCGGCCACCCCCTCCGCCCTGAGCAGCGTTACAAAGTTCTCATCCCCCAACAACTTTCCGAACGCCGTCACCACGAACAACAGCTTCGCCTCGCACAGGCGCGCCTTCTTCACCAGCAGCTTCTGCCGCTGGCTCTCGCGCTTGTAGGTGTTTACCAAGCTCTCAACGCTGGTCCGGCTCTTCCGCGCCTGCGGGTTGGCGTCTCGCTGCTTCCCCGCAAACCGCCGCTGGTCTATCAGCCGCTTGACCACCCGGATTGAAACGTAGTTGAACTGCTTGCTCTCGTACCCCTTCATCAGCTCCCGCTGTAGCTCCGGGGTGTCAGCCTTTGCAATCTCCATCGCGATGCTCAGCGGAATCCGCCCGCTGATCGCCGCGTCCAACAGTCTCTCCTCGCCGGCCTTCTTCAGGGCGATGAACCCGCCGACCGTGCTGTCGGCAATGTCCAGCTTCGCCCCGATCTCGACGTTGGTATAACCCTGCTCCTTCAGCCGATTTATCTCGTTCATCAGCGCCAGCGGCGGCGGCAACCGCCGGGCCATGTTCTCCACCAGGCTCCGCAACAGCCGCTCCTCCTTGGACACCTCGACGACAATTGCCGGAATCTCCTTGTGACCGAGCGCCAGAAACGCTTCCAACCGCCCCTGGCCACAGACCAGATCGTAACCCGGCTCCTCACCCTCAGCCACCGACCGCAGGCTCACCTGGATCGGCTTCTTCAAACCAAGATTTCGGATGCTCTGTACAATCAGCTCGAATCGCTTCTTGTCCCGGTGTCGGGGGTTGAGAATCCGGATCTTCTCAATGGATATCATCGTTACTTCATCACTCATCACTTCTCACCTTTCTCTGTGGGGCAGGCGTCTCCGCCTGTCGGTTCCCGTGGCCTCCGGCCCGGGTGTTTGCTTTGTTGTCTGTTTTCAGCTTTTCCCTCACGCTGCTTCCTTGATTTTGACCCGCTCCGCCATCCCGGCGAAGTAGTCCAAATTCTCGAATCGGTACGCATCCAGGTAGATGCCATTCTCCTCCGCCATCCGCAGGTTCTCCCAGGTCATGTCCAAACCGGGCAGCAGGTAATAATCCCGGATGCCCTCGTTCGTGGCGTCCATACGCACCGCAATCGTAATGTCCGGCTTCAGGCCAGCGTCCAGTCGTACCACCCACCGCGACGCGCCGCCCGGCGTGGTGATGTGCCGGCACAGTACGATCGACACCCGCAGTTCCCCGTTCAGGTAGAGCAACTCCGTCTTCGCATCCCACGTCGCCACCGCCCCCAGCTCCTGGACCCGCTGGATCACCAACGCGACAATCTCCGGGTGCTGCTTTCGCAGCTTCCGGTTCGTCTCGATAAAGCTGTAATCAATCCCCGGGTCATACCCGATCAGACGATACGCCGTCACCAGACTGCCGAAACGGTGTTGGAAAGCCGCGCTCGATGGCAGGCCCTCGGCCTCGTCAATAATCACCGCGCAGCTTCTCCAGCATTTCCTCGTCGCTCAGCCGCTGGCTCCTGGCTAGGATGATTTCTCGCGCCTTGAAAAACGTCTCCGCCTCGACAATTCCTTCGAATGCCCCCTCCGCCCGAATCCACTTATCCGGCGGGTTGACCACGTGCTTCTGCTTTAGCTTGAACGAGGTCCGGTGATACACGTTGTTTCCGATGTACTTCTCGTTGGTCAGCACCTCATGAACCGTTCCCCGGGTCCACGCCCGCCCGAAGTCAGTCATGACGCCCTGCACGTTCAGCGCCGCCGCGATCTCCGACTCCTGCTTGCCTTCGAGAAAATCCCGGTAAATCCCCCGCACGACCGCCACTTCCTCGGCGGGGCCGGCCACCAGAATCACCCTGTCGGTCTGAATGCTCTTCTGCTCCC
>JBEKJO010000170.1:0-12347 GCA_050011195.1 Verrucomicrobiota bacterium
GAAAATGCGAAAGCCGCGGCTAATGCCAGAATGAACAAAATGGGACATTTCACCGTCCAACGAAGGGATGAAACTGAAAGCTCACGGTCGGCGGCCATTAGCCAAGGGCCAGATTTGGAAGACGCAGGCGGCGGATATTGAGATCGTAGCGCTGGGCAAGGAGCTCATCCGCTACAGGATAACCAGGCAGTTTGGACTGAAACGAGTCAGCGCGCAGATCAGCGGCATCGAGGCCATGGCCAATTACCTGGCGACCAATGAGGCGCGCCTGGTGAAAGGTCCCTCCACTAATTGATTCTCCAATGAGCGCTGCCGCCAAGGTCGAGGTCTCTGCTGTCGCCGGGGTTCGTGGGACGGGAGTGGACTCCGCCGGAGCTGAACCGCGGTAGCTTGTTTTCTTTCGATAAGGCGCATGGCTCGAAGGAGCTGTGCGCCTTTTCTTTTTGTACCGGCGCGTTTTGATCCCTTGGGCCGCGCGTCAGGTCGCCGGGGTGCAGCCCGTCCTCGGCCACAGAGACATCCGGCGAAGTGCCCTTTATGCGGGGCCAACAGATTCCACTTGACCCGCGTGTCATTTCAAGCAGACGATTCGGCGCGTAAGCACAGTTCCCGTTAATGGACACAACACTATCAAGATTGCGGGTGTGGCCGCTTTGGCAGAAATCAAAACGCTTCGCTGTTTCAGCGGTGCACGAAGATTCTGCTACGGGTGCCCGCACGGACGAGTTTTGCCAGACGCTCTCCAAGTGCCTCAGCCGGGATTGCAAGATCACCAAAGAGCTGTGGCTATTGACGGAGCTTCGAACCAACCAGTTGAGGTCCATTGCCGCCAGGGAAGCCGCTTCCGCCGACCTGGTTATCGTTTCTGTCCACCATGCCGAAACTCTGCCCAACGAAGTCAAAAGCTGGATTGACCTGTGGCTTAAACAGCGGGGCAACCGTCCCGCGGTTCTGTTAGCTCTCTTTGATCCGCTTTATCTGGGCAGCTCCAGTTCGATGCAAGCGCATTTGCGGGAAGCGGCTCGAAGAGGGAACATGGAGTTTCTGGTTCGATCGGAGGAAAAGCCGGAAGATTGATCGTGGATCAGGCGGCGTTCGAGAGGATCTCTTTGGCAACTTCGAAATCTATTTGTATGGCTATGAAAAACGCGGCTTTGCCCCTGCTCATCGGCCTGATCGCGCTGACCGGCTGCGCGCATCAATATGTCATGAAGCTCAACAATGGTGCGCAGATTACCACGGCCACAAAACCGAAGCTCAAGGATGGCGTTTACCATTTCAAGGACGCCAAGGGCGAGGAGCATTTTGTGCCCGCTGCCCGCGTCCACGAGCTCGAGCCCGCTTCGCTGGCTGAAAAGGAGGACAAACCGCAGTCGCTGAAGGTGGCGCCGGTGAAGAAGAAGAAGTGGTATCTGCTGTGGTTGGGGTGATCCTTGCCCCGGCTGACTCCTGGCTGGCAGCGAGGATAATCCGACGCCTCAACGGTGCGCCCGGGCGGCGACAAACTTCTCGACGTATTTGCCGAGCAGATCGGCTTCCAGGTTGACGGCATCCCCCACTTTGCGCTCGCGCAGGGCCGTCACCTCATAGGTATGCGGGATGATCCAGATGCGAAAGCCCTTCTTCTGCACGCCCGCTACCGTGAGGCTGATGCCATCGACCGCCATTGAGCCTTTGAACACCACGTAGCGCATCACCTCCGGCGGCGTGGCGATGTCCAGCACGTGGTCCTGTCCCATTCTTTCCCAGCGCGTGATCCGGCCGATGCCGTCAATGTGCCCCGTGACAAAGTGCCCGCCCAGGTTGCCGTCGGTCCGCAGCGGTCGCTCCAGGTTGACCAGCGAGCCGGGTGTGGCGAACTGCAGGTTCGTCCGCTGCCAGGTCTCCTTCAGCAGATCGAATTGTGCCAGCGTGGATTTGCCGCGTGAGGCCAGCTTGACCACCGTCAGGCAGCAGCCGTTGACCGCCAGGCTCGCCCCCACTTTCAGCCCCCGCCCGCACAGGCCGGCCCGCACCGTCAACTCAATGGACTTCGCCGCCGGTTTGATCCGCTCGACGGTGCCGGCTTCTTCAACAATTCCGGTAAACATGACCGCATACTAACTCCGACCTTCACAATCTGAAATCCCAATCAACGCGCCCCAACTCGAGCGCTCAACAGCCAGTCAGGCCCCAGCCGCCGCCACTTCAGATCGATCAGATTCAGGCTCTCCGCCAGCGTCCTCGCTCCCTGGCCGGCAACTGCCCGGCGTGAGTCGCGCCCGCCTAAGATCTTCGGCGCATAAAAGAACGCCACTCGTTGTGCCAGCCCTTGCAGCAGGAACGAAGCGTTCACTTCTCCACCCCCTTCGACCAGCAGGCTGGTGACATTCTCCGAGCCAAGCTTTCTCAACAGCCAGCGCAAATCGATTTTCCCATCGGCACTCGGCGCCGCCAGCACGCTCACCCGCTTCGCCAATGCCGCCACGCGCCTTTTCGGGGCCAGCTTGCTTACCACAATGGTCGTCAACGCCGTCTGCTCATCGTTCACGACCTTGGCAGCCGAAGGCGTGCGCGCTCGTGCATCCAGCACAATCCGGCGCAACCGCTGACCCGCCACCCCAACCTGTGCCTCGTGCCCTCCTGCCTTCTGCCTTCTCACCGTTAAACTCGGATCATCTGCCAGCACCGTGTTAATCCCCACCAGGATCGCATCCGTTCCTTGCCGCAATTTCATCCCGTAGGCCCGCGCCTTTTCGCCCGTAATCCATCTCGACTCACCTGAAGCCGTGGCGATTTTGCCATCGAGCGTCATTCCCGCCTTGACCGTGACCAACGGCGTTCGCCGGACGATCCAATGATTGAACGCTTCATTGAGCCGCGCACATTCTGCGGCGAGCACACCCTGAACAGCCGCAATTCCCGCCCGTTGCAGAATCTTGAACGCCCTGCCGCTGTGTTGCGGATTCGGATCAATCGCGCCGGCCACGACTCGTTTGATTCCGGCCGCCCGGATGGCCTCCGTGCAGGGTGGCGTGCGGCCGTGCGTGCAGCACGGCTCCAGCGTCACGTAAAGCGTCGCGCCTTCGACCTTGTGCCCCCGCGCCTGCGCATCGCGAAGCGCCTTAATTTCCGCGTGGGGTTCTCCCGCGCGGTGATGCCAGCCCCGCCCAATGATTCTGCCCCCTTTCACCAACACCGCCCCTACCATCGGATTGGGCGAAGTCGTGCCATAGCCCCGCCGGGCCAACCGCAGAGCCAGACGCAGGTACTGGCGTTCCAAGCGCATTCGCGCTGCGTTCGTTGTCACCAGGATCCCCACAAGTTCTGGTGTCTATTTCGCATCCCCCCATCTGTGTCCATCTGCGTCCCTTTGTGGTTAATCGCTCTCACTCCCCGAACAACGCCCCGGCGAACTGCTTCGCGTCGAATGGCTGCAGATCATCCGCCTGCTCGCCCAGCCCGACATACTTGATCGGCAGCCCCAGCTCCTTCTGAATCGCCACGACCATTCCCCCCTTGCTCGTGCCGTCGAGCTTGGTGACAATGAACCCCGACAGCGGCACCGCCTTGTTGAACTCCCGCGCCTGGTTCAACGCATTCATGCCGGTCGTCGCATCGAGCACCAGCAACACTTCGTGCGGCGCCCCCGGCAGTTGCTTGCCCATCACCCGATGCAGCTTTTGCAATTCCTGCATCAGATTGTGCTTGGTGTGCAGCCGGCCCGCCGTGTCCACGAACAGGTAATGCGCCTTGCGCGTCTGCGCCGCCGCCACCGCGTCGTGGGCCACCGACGCCGCATCGGCCCCATAAGCCCCCGCAATGACCTCCACCTTCAACCGCTGGCCCCAATGCTTGATCTGCTCGATGGCCGCCGCGCGGAACGTGTCGCACGCCGCCAGCAAGGTGGTCTCCCCGCGCGACTGCACCAGGCGCGCCAGCTTGGCCGCCGTCGTAGTCTTGCCCGTCCCGTTCACGCCCACAATCGACACCACCGTCAGCCCCTCTGGCGCTCTGCGCAGTTCCGCCCGGTTCGACGCCAGGCTCTGTTCCACCTCGCGCCGCGCGACCGCGAACACATCCATCCCCGCGCTGCCCTGTGTTTCGTAAGCTTGCTTGACCGCGCTGACGATCTGGCTGGTCATGGCGAGGCCCAGGTCAGCGGTAATCAGCGCGGCCTCCAACTCCTCGAGCGCCGCGTCGTCCAGTTTGGGCGACCGGGTGACGATGCGTTGGATCTCGTGCGCCAGCCTGCTGTGCGTCTTTTGCAGGCCGGCCTTGAATTTGGCGAATAATCCCATCGGCTTTGATTGGTGATGCGTGAGGCGTGATGGAAGTCAGTCCCTCCCGACATTGGTTGCCGGGAGCTTCATGAACTCGCGGGCGGCCAGGCGGCAGTTCTGATCTCCGCCGCTCGCGCTTTAAGCTTTTCGAGGTGCTGATAGGGCACTTTCACCGTGCCGATCAGCGGTTTGCCTTTGCTCAGACCGTGGCAATCCGATCCGCCGGTCACCAGCAAATGAAAACGGTCGGCCACCTCCAGATAATGCTCCGTCGTCGCCGTGGAATGCTTCGTGTGAAAACACTCGATGCCGTCCATGCCAGCTTCAACCAGGCGCGGAATGACTTCGTCCACGCGATTCAACCCCGGGTGCGCCAGCACGGCCACCCCGCCCGCCTGGTGAACCAGCTCGAGCGCTTCCTTCCCGCTCATCTTGAACTTCGGCACCCACGCCGGCCGGTTCTTCTTCAGAAACCGCTCGAACGCCTCGTCCAGGCTCGCGCAAAGACCCGCCGCCACCAGCGCGCGCGCGACGTGCAGCCGGCCGGGCGCCCGGCAGTTGGCCAGCGCAAACACCGCGTCAGCCGACAGCGGCATCTTGAGTTGATTGAGCCGCGCCACCATCTCGCGAATCCGGTTTTGCCGCACGGCTTGGAACCGGGCGATCTGCGTCAGCAGCCTCGAATTCTGTGTCTCCAGGCAGTAGCCCAAAATGTGCAGCTCGTTCCCGTCGTGCTCCGCGGTCAGCTCGGTGCCGGCGATGAACTCAATCCCCACCGCCGCGCACGCCTGCGCCGTCCCCGGGCAGCCCTCCACCGAGTCGTGGTCCGTCAGCGCGATCGCCGCCAGCTCACACCGCCGGGCTTGCGCCGCCAACTCCTCCGGCTCATACGTGCCATCGGAGAAACGGCTGTGCAGATGGAGATCAACAAACGCCATGCGACTTCCTGTCCTGCGGCTCCGGCCTCATTTGACGATCCGCGCCGGGCGCATCAGTTCCCCTTTCACCTTGTCGAGAATGCCGTTCACAAACTTGCCGCTGTCCTGCGTGGAGAACTTCTTGGCGATATCCACCGCCTCGTTGATGCTCACCACCGGTGGAATGTCGTCGCGATGCAGCATTTCGTAAATCGCCAGCCGCAGGACATTGCGGTCCACCGCCGCGATGCGATGCAGCTCCCAATTCTTCGCGTGCTTCTTGATGACCCCGTCCGCTTCGTCCCGGAACTCCAGCGTGCCGCGAATGAGCGGGTCGGCAAACTCGCGTATGGCCGCCTCTTCCGGTGTGGGCGGCGGCAGCTTCACCGGCTGGCCCCAGGTGGCCGTCCCCTTCTCTTCGGCGATGGCCGCCGCCCGCTGCGACTCCCAAAAATGCTCCAGCGCCGCCGACAGGTCCTCCGGCGGGTTCAGATCGTGCTGAAATAAAAACTGCACGGCGCGCTCGCGCGCCTCACGTCGTTTGCCCATGCACCAACCATGCCGCAGAAAACGATGCCAGGCAATGCCCCAGAACTCTTTGCCCCGTCTGGCTCTCCACCGGAGAGACAGAATCCTCAGCGGCCCTCGCGGCCAGACGGCTAACGCGTGCGGGGATGGGACCCTGCCTCAACTGTCACCGGCGCTCTCACGCGCCCGGCCACGCTGGATGCGGGCGGCCCGCTTATCGGGCTTGCCGCACGCGGATGGTGTATTTCCTGGCGAGGTTGTTCATCGAGACAAACTTCACGTCTTCGGTGCCGTTCTCCGTCAGGATCACCATCACGAAGGGCGTTTCGTCGCCGGTCGAGAAGCTATTCTGGTCCTTGAAGACGCAGTTGGCCTGGACCTCGATGCGGCGGTTCTCGCGGTTGCGCAGATGGGCCACTACCTCCAGCCGGCCATCCGCCAAGGTCTGCTCTTGGATGCCGCTGCAAGTAACCGAGTGTTGCACACCGGGGTCGAGCAGGACGACCGGCTCCACCCCCTCATAGGCCGGGGTTTTGGACGTTTGTGGCAGGTAAGGGCCTTGGTCCTGCGTGCTGCAGCCAACCACCAGCAGGAACGTCCCGCCGGCGGCGAGGAGTGATACGATTGATTTGTTCATAATGTTTGCGGTGTTAATGAAGTGTCGCTGACGAACACGACCTTGTCGCGGTCGGTCGTGGTGATGTTGATCGTGATGGTCTTGGTCAGGTTCGGGAGAACCTGGCCTGCGGGATCGAGAAATTGGATGGTGGCCACGTGCGTTCCGGGCGGGAGCGGCACGCTCGCGAAGCTCAGGTAACACGGCAGGTTGTCCCAGGACCGCGTGTCCGCGGCCGGCACCGTCGCCGCCGAGATCGTTTTGCTCACCAGGCCGACCAGCGCGATGCCGAGGCCCACTTCCTCCGTCGTGCGGTCCCGGCTGGCGGCCGCGGTCGCCAGTCCGCCCACCAGCGCGACGTTGCCGACCGTATCCGTGGTGGACTTGAACACGGCTTTGTTGCCGAGGATATGGTCCATCACCCGCCCCCCGCGCGTCGTCGCCTGGAAATTCACATCGTCCGTCGGTGCGATGGGGATCCGCAACGCATCCACGTTAAGCTCGGCCGATGCCACCGGGGAAGGCGCCGTATGAAAGCGCAACTCCTCGCCGTACCGGCCAGTCGCGAATTTGGTCGGCCCGGGGCCGAACTCGACGAAGAACAGCCCGTTCGCCTCGGGATGGTACGGCGGCAGGTTGACCCCCCTGGCGACGGCCTGCGCGCGTTTGAAGGCGTCCGAGCCGTCGCCGTGGAGTTTGGTCGTCGCCAGGCCGTCGAGGTATTCGGGCAGCACCCAATCGCCCGCGTATTCGTGCTTCTCCGTGTCGCTATCCTCGAACTCGGCGCTGCGGAAGCAGGCTCGGGCGTTGTCCGGCTCGCCGTCCATCCAGTAAAGTATGCCTCGATAAATATAGGCCATCGACCGCTCATAGGGTTCGCCGATGAACGTCTTCTTCGCCTCAGCGTGGAAATAGCTCCGGGCCTTCTTGGCGTTCGGGTCGTTGCCGTAAATCCCGCCCAGGGTCAGCAGCGCGTCGTCCAGGTTTTGTTTGGCCAAGGCGAACTGCCCCTGCCGCATTGCCGCCGCCGCCAGCCGATACTCCCACAGCACCCGGTCACGCGGCGGCCCGTGCGCAATCGCATTCGGGGCATCCACCATGACGTTGCCCGTCAGCACGACCTCGCGCTTCGGCGTCGTGGCGCAGCCGGCCAACGTCAGCAAAACGGCCAGCAGCGCCGGCTGCCAGAGTGATTTCATCGCGTCGCCCCGCGCGGTCGCTTAGCGATACGCCGCGTCCTCCAGACCCTGCTTCTTCATCTCCGCCGAATCTTCCCACACGATGGCGCTTGTCCGGGCGTCAATCAGATGGAAATCATAGAGGATGTAATCGCTCGTCCCCGCCGCGGTGCGCGTGGACAGCCCTTGCAGCGAGCCGGTCAGGAAATAATCCGCGCCTTTGAACTCCTGCACGTTGGGGTCGGAACTGGCGGTGACGGCGCCCTGGCGCTTCCGATTGCGCTCCTGCTCCAGCGCTGCCATTTCGCTCCGCGCGAGGAACACCACCTTGCCGCGCGCCTTCGAGTTCAACTGCGCCCGGATGCGCGTCAGAAAGATGTCCTTGTTGATGGGAAACCGCGTTTGGTTATCCACCGGCTCCAGCACGATCGTCGGCGGCGTCGCCGCGTTGGCGATCTGCGGGATGCTCAGGATGCTCCGCGACATTTTGTCGGCCACCATCACCATGTCTTGCGACTCCACGCCGGTCCCTGCCACAAACCCCTGCTCGTCCGCGTTGATATGCGTCACCGCCACGCCGGACGGATTCTTCACGCCGCTCGAGGCGCAGCCGGCCAGCAGCGCCGCCATAGCCGCGCCGCAACCAAGGATGGATATTTTAGTTAGCAATAGTTTCATACTTTATCAGCCTTTTCATGGTCCAACATTATTTAGACGGCAAAGTTATGCCTTTATTCGCCAATACGCTACCACTGAATTCCGCCCCCCGCCATTCTGACTGGTGACTGGTGACTGGTAATTGGTGATTGGTGATTGGTGACGCTTTGCAGGGCTGCCGTTTCGCATTGACTCCAGCGATGGCGCGAGCCAGTTTTTCATCATGAATCCGAGCTACCTGGATCGAATCACGGCCAGCCCGAACCAATGCGGGGGTCGCCCTTGCATCCGCGGCATGAGAATCCGGGTCAAGGACGTGCTCGAAATGCTCGGGGCCGGGATGTCTGAGCAGACCCTTCTCGAAGAGTTCCCGTATCTCGAAAAGGAGGACATCCGCGCGGCCCTGCAGTTCGCCGCTTCCAGGTGCGGTTTGACAATCGGCGCCTTCCATTAGACCGTAGCGCTATGAACGTGAGCCTGCCAACGCCGCTCGAAGAATTCGTTCGCCATAAAGTGGCCGCAGGCGAATTTCACTCGACGGACGAGGTCGTGTGCGAAGGGTTGCGCCTCCTCCAGCAACAGGAAAACTGGAAAACGGATGCGCGGGCGAAGATCAACGCGGGGTGGGAACAAGCCAAAGACGGCCAACTTCGGACCCCCGAAGAAGTTACGGAGAATCTTAGTTCCCGCAAGCGAGCCTGGCAGCGTGGACGGCCCTGATGAGGCCTTTCCGCCTGACACCGGCAGCGGAGGACGACCTCTTCGATATCTGGTCCTTCATTGCGCGAGACAATCAGGAGGCGGCAGACCGGCTTCAAACCGAGTTGCTGGCCGCTTGCCAACGAGTCGCCGATAAGCCCGATACAGGCCATTGGCGACGCGATCTGACAGACAAGCCTGTGCGTTTCTTCACGGTTCGACAGACTTACCTCATCGTCTATGATCCCGCCAGGGAACCGCTGGCGGTCATTCGCGTCCTTCACGGAGCACGCGACGTTTCGGCCCACTTGGAAGAGTAAGGCTGGCAGGCCGGCTTCTGGAAGGCGCAGGTGCCTCCCAGTGCGGAAGGAATTTGTCCTGCGCCCCTCAAACCTCGGCCAAATGAATCCTTGATGGAAATGCGCCAGTCTGCTCTCATAACCCCCATGAGAAAGGTGGCGCTTGAAAGAGTCACCTTAATCTTGGTGGAGCACGAGACAGGACTTGAGATTCTGTGCATCGCAGGTTCAATTGCCTCCCTAATCGGTCTGGTACCCCTGGTCCTTCAAGGCTGGCATCCTTGGTCCGGCGCCATTCTGACGATGATGGCGAAGCGGAAGGCCGGTGAATACCAGGCGCTCGGCGCCCGTCTGGAATCGGATGCAATCAGAGAAGATTTCGCGCCGCCGGATGCTTTCGCGGCTGGGGTTGACGGCGGCCACCGGAACGGTCGCGGGGGCGCTGCCGGCGGCGGCGGCGCAATCGGAACCACCGCGGCCCGGCCCCGCGCCGATGGCCTTGAACGTGCAGGATTTCGGCGCGACGGGCGACGGCCAGAAGGATAACACGGCGGCGTTCGCCGCGGCCATGAAGGCGGCGGCGGAGACCGGCAACGGCGCGGTGTTCGTGCCCCGGGGGCGCTATTTGATCAAGGGCAACCTGGAGGTGCCGGCGGGCGTCATGCTCGAAGGGGTGTTCCGCGCGCCGTCCGCCCGGGGCCAGCAGAGCGGCAGTGTGTTATTGGCCGTGGCCGGGGCCGGAGACGCCAAAGGCCAGCCGTTTATCACGCTCCAGACCAGTTGCACTTTGCGCGGCCTGACTGTCTTCTATCCCGAACAGAAGATGAAGAACCCGCCGGTGGCCTATCCCTGGACGGTTCGCGGGCAGGGGGACAATATCTCGCTGGTGGACATGCTGTTGGTGAATCCCTACCAGGCGGTGGACTTCGGCACCCTCCCGGCGGGCCGGCACTACATCAAGGGCCTTTACGGCCAGCCGCTTTATCGGGGGCTGTTCATTGACCAATGCTACGACGTGGGGCGGATTGAGAACGTGCATTTCTGGTCGTTCTGGGGCGGCTGGGACGGGCCTCTGCACGATTTCATGCAGGCGGAAGCGGTGGCGTTCATTCTGGGCAAGACGGATTGGGAGTTTATGACCGGCTGCTTCTGCATCGGCTACCGCATCGGCTACCACTTCGTGCAGAACCAGGCGGGGCCGGGGAATTGCCTGCTGACCCAATGCGGCTCGGACATCGGGCCGACGGCGGTGCGGGTGGAGAGCGTGCAGCCGCATGCGGGGGTTTCGTTCGTGAACTGCCAGTTCATGGCGGGCATCGAGGTGGCCAGGACGAACAGCGGGCCGGTGAAGTTCACCGCGTGCGGGTTCTGGGGCGTGCCGACGACAGACTGTCACGCCATGCTCGAAGGCGCCGGCCACACCACTTTCAGCGGGTGCCATTTCAACGGCTGGGGGCAACGCGACCAGACGGCCCCGGCCATCCATGCCCGCAGCGGCGGGCTGACGGTGATGGGGTGTGATTTCATGGACGCGGGCAAGGCGCAGATCACGCTGGAACCGGAGGTCGAGGCGGCGTTGGTGTTCGGCAATCGCCTGCGGGAGAAACAGCTCATCACCAACCGCGCCGGCAGTTGCGCCCAGATTGGGATGAACGTAGTGTCCCGGAAGTAGAAACTAATATCGCGGCAACAAAGTTTCGGTACCAGGCTGCTTTCTGGATTCCCTCTCCTCCTCGGGAGGAGAGAGTGAGGGAGAGGAGGCCGTTTGTATCGAGATTTAATGGTCACAACACTGGCATGAGAATCCTTTTCATCGGCGGCACGGGCAACATCTCGGCGGAATGCGCCGCGCTGTTGCATGAGCGCGGCCACGAAATCCTCGTGGTGAGCCGGGGCCGGAACGCCGTGCCGCCCGGTTACCGGGCCATCCAGGCGGACCGCAAGGACGCGGCGGCCATGCGCGCCGGGCTGAAGGGAACGCAGCCCGACGTGGTGATCAATTTCCTCGGCTACGACCTGCCCGACGTGCAGACGGACTACGAATTGTTCAACGGCGTCGCGCGCCAATACGTATTTATCAGCTCGACCGTCGTCTATGCGAAGCCGGCCCAGCGGTTGCCATTGACCGAGGACGCGCCCGTCGGCAACGCGTGGTGGGATTACGCGCAGAAGAAGCTGGCGTGCGAACAATGGCTGCGGCAGCGCCATCAGGAAACCGGCTTCCCGGTGACGATCGTGCGCCCCTCGCACACCTACTCGAAGGGGTGGGTCCCGAACGCGATCTCCAGCGGGAGCTACACGTTCGCGGCGCGGCTGGAGCAGGGCAAGCCGGTATTCGTGCATGACGACGGCGAGAGCCTGTGGACGCTGACGGCGGCTGCCGATTTCGCCGTGGGTCTGGCGGGGCTGTTGGGGAAGACCGAGGCCATCGGCGAGGCGTTCCACATCACCAGCGACGAGGTGCTCACCTGGAACAAAATCTACGCGGAGATAGCGGCGGCGCTGGGGGTGAAGTCGCCGCAGATCGTGAAAGTGCCGACCGAGTTTATCTGCCAAGTGGCGCCGGAGATGACCGGCACGCTCAAAGGCGACAAGGCGCATCCGGGCGTGTTCGACAACGCGAAGATCAAGCGCTTCGTCCCCGAGTTCCGCTGCCGCCTGCCCTTCCGCCTGGGTGTTCGTCAATCCGTGAATTGGCTGCGCGAGCACCCCGAACAGCAGAATCTCAAACCGGAATTGGATACGCTGATTGAAGATGTCCTCCGGGCGTGGGAAAGCAGTCTAAAGTCCAAAGCCTAAAGTCTAAAGTCGGAAGGCCGGAGAGATTAACGCAAGGGCGCAGCGCGGCAAAGCCGCAACCGAACTGCGCGCAGCGATTGGAAGGCCGGGTGATGGTGTCAGAAGTTGGGCAAGAAAAGCTAACCTTTTGCCAAGAAATGGGAAGCGTTTCAAAGGGAACAGCGCTGATACTGTTTGGGAACAGGGAAAGTATAGACTATTATGCGCCTGGGTCAGAAGAAGTTCACACTGCCCGAATCCTGCAAACCTTTTGCTGGGCGACCGGCGAAGAGGGACGAGCACGAAATCCGTCTTCAATTTGCATGGGGCGCACTTTCCCGCGCCCGAGACCCCACAACGTTCAGGAGGCATACTAATTGAAAACAACTCATGCAAAATTGTTATCAGTCGGA
>JBEKJO010000171.1:0-12344 GCA_050011195.1 Verrucomicrobiota bacterium
TGTACCACCTGAAAGAGAAGTCTTGGGTGACGGATGAGCAATTGGCCCAGTTTATGAGGCTAATTGCAGAGTACAAGGGGTTCGCCCTTCCTGATCAGCATCTCGGCCCTCGGATTGCGGGAAGCACTGGCTCGAAATAGGCCCTTCGGTGAACACTTTGTGGAAAAGTAGAGATTGCCGCGAAGGGAGAAGTTGCATTTAATAGGGCCATGCTGGCGAAGCTATGAAATCTGATTATTACCATCACCCGGTCCCCGGTGGGCCTGCCGTGTCAATCAGGCGGAGCGCTGGAGACGCAGGCCGGTGGGACCTCTGGCTGGAGGACACATTAATCTGCGGCGGCTTCCCGAACGCAGAGGAAGCGGCTTTCAAAGTAAACCGACGGGAGTTGCCGGACTATGCCAAGACCCTCTTGGTTGGCATCTGGGTTCCGCCCGAAATCCACTCTTGGGTGGAAGGTCCTCCCAAGCTGCGACAGCCGGAGCCGCCAGCGCCAGTGCGCTCGACATGCCCCCCGCGTCCTTGGAAGCCCGCCGGCTTCACCAATCGCAGTTGAGTACGAGGCCTACTGAACGACCGCACAGGCATGAAAGCGTAAATTCACTGCAGTTAGCCGTTTTGCTGTTACTATGATCAACCCCGCTTCCGAGTCTGCAAATGCAGGGCCCGATTTGCACGGGACTCGCCGTCGAAGACCCCCCGCCCCCGATCCCGGGAGAGTGGACCGGTTGCCGCCCCATTCCCCCGAGGCGGAGCAGGGCGCCCTGGGCTGCGTGATGCTCTCTCCCAACGAATGCTTGGGAGAGTGCATCGAGAGATTTAAAGGCGGGGCGGACGTTTTCTACGATCTGCGCCACCAGACCATCTTCAACGTACTGGCGGAGATGTTCGACAAGCGCGAGGGGATCGACGTGATCACCCTCCAGCAACGGCTCAAGGACAAGCAAGTGCTGGAAGAAGCAGGCGGCATCGCCTACCTGGCCGCGCTCCAGGACACGGTGCCGTCCTCCGCCAACCTGAGTTATTACATCGACATCATGCAGGAGAAGTACCTCCTGCGAAGAATGGTCCGGACCTGCACCGAGGTCGTCAGCCGCGTTTATGATTACGAGGGCGAAGTCGATAAGCTGCTGGACGAGGTGGAGCGCGACATCCTGCGCATTAGCGAGTCGCGCGTGCAGAGCTTCACTGTTACCATCAAGGACTTGGTGAAGAAGGCAATTAACACCGTCGAAGACTTTCACCAGCGCCAGGGCGCGCTCACCGGCGTCGGCACCGGGTTCCAGGATTTTGACAAAATGACCACCGGGTTACACGGCGGCGAGATGGTCGTCATTGCGGCGCGGCCAAGCATGGGCAAGACGTCGCTAGCCATGAACATCGCCGAATATGTCGCCATTGAGCAGCGCCTGCCGGTGGGCGTGTTCAGCCTGGAAATGACCGCTGATTCGCTCGTCCTGCGCATGTTGTGCTCCCGCTCGCGAGTGAATCTGCGCAACGTGCGCGAGGGATTCCTGGCCGAGCGCGATTTTCCGAAGCTCACCGGCTCGGCGGGCAAGCTGGCCAACGCGCCCCTGTTCATTGACGATTCTTCCGCCCTCTCCATCCTCCAACTGCGCGCCAAGGCTCGCCGGATGTACCTGCAACATGGCATCAAGCTTTTCGTGGTTGACTACCTGCAACTCCTCAATTCTACTTCATTCCGCGCCGAGAACCGGCAGCAGGAGATCGCGGACATCTCCAGCGGCATCAAGTCCCTAGCCAAGGAATTGAACGTTCCGGTCATTGTCTTGAGCCAGTTGAACCGCGAAATTGAGCGTGAGAAGGGCCGTCCGCCTCGCTTGTCAGACCTGAGGGAGTCCGGCGCGATTGAACAGGATGCCGACGTGGTCGGTCTGCTCTACAAGCCGAAGTCAGCGGGTGATGACGAGGAAAGCGGCCCCGCGGTGGAAGAAGATGCGGTCCCGATTAATCTGCTGATCGCCAAGCAGCGCAACGGCCCAACCGGTGATGTGAATTTAACATTCTTGAAGTCCTATACGCGATTTGAAAGCGCAGCCAAAGTGAGCGACGAAGACGTCCCAAACTGACGGAGCGACTATGAGTTTCCTGCTTCGCCTTTGCGGGTTTGTCCTGCTGTTCGCCTGCTTGCCGGCCGGCTGGGCGCAGTTTGCTCCCCTTAAAGTGTCGAGGATCGACCTCAAGCATATCGGGCCGCCTGCGGTCAGTGACGACCTCATTCGCTCCAACCTCCGCGTCAAGGTGGGCGATCCCTATCTGCGGGCAGCGGTCGATGACGATGTGCGCAATCTTTATGCCACCGGCTTCTTCTACAATATCCAGGTGGTTGCCGACGATACGGCGGACGGGGTGATCCTCACTTACAAGGTCCAGGGCAAGCCGCGCCTGACGGAGATCAAGTTTCAGGGCAACACGAAGTACAAAGACACAAAACTGCTCAAGAAGATTTCGTCCAAAACCGGCGAGCCGCTGGACGAACGAAAGCTCTTCACCGATACACAGGAGATCGAGAAGCTGTATCAGAAGTCCGGCTACCCGCACACGCGTGCCAAATACGTTTTGAACATCGACGAGAACGCCGGCCGCGGCACCGCCACGTTCCAGATCACCGAGAGTTCCAAGGTCAAAATCATCGAGGTGGACTTCGTCGGCGCCAAAGCAGTTTCGGTCAGGAAACTCCGCAAGGCCATCAAAACGCGCAAGCATTGGATGTTTTCCTGGATCACCGGCAGCGGGGTCTTCAAGGAGGAGCAGTTCGACGAGGATAAAGAGAAGCTCGCCGAGTTTTATCGAGACAAAGGCTACATTGATTTCGAGATCAAAGATGTCCAGTTCCTCAATCCGACGCCCCGGACCATGATCATTCGCTTCACTCTTTACGAGGGCACCCAGTACAAGGTCGGCTCCGTCAAGTTCACCGGCAACAAATTGTTCACCACGCAGGACATCGCCGCCGGGCTGCGGGCCCAGCACGAACGCAGCCGCAGCAAGGCCAAAATCGGCCCGAATGGATTGCCCATGGACGTGGGCGACACTTTCAAGCCCGGAGGGCTGACCAAAGATAGTAAGGAGGTTGGGCTGGCCCAAGACATCGAGGCAGTCGAGGATTTCTACGGCGCCAAAGGTTATATCGATGTCCATGCTGCTTCGCACAATTTGAATGTGGTTAAGATCCCGAACACCGAGACGGGCACGATGGACCTCGAGTTCCAGATCGAGGAAGGCCAAAAGTCCTATATCGAGAAGATTGAAGTCCGCGGCAATACCAAAACCAAGGATAAGGTTATCCGGCGCGAACTCGCGGTGTCCCCGGGCGAACTGTTCGACATGGTGCGCGTCAAGCTCAGCAAGCAGCGCCTCGAAGGCTTGGGGTACTTCGAACGCGTGGACACCCGGCCGGAGGCCACGGATGTGCCCAACCGCAAGAACCTCGTCGTGGACGTGGACGAAAAGACCACCGGCCATGTTTCTCTGGGCGCGGGCTTTAGTACCGTGGACTCACTGGTCGGCATCGCGGAATACAACGAGTCCAACTTCAACTTGTCCGATCCCTTCCAGCCCCCCTGGTTCCGCGGCGGCGGCCAGAAATTCCGGTTGCGGGTGACCATCGGCTCGGAGCGCCAGGATTACGAGCTTACTTTCATCGAGCCCTGGTTCCTGGATCGCAAACTGCAATTAAGCGTCGATTTGTATTATCACGATTATGAGTTCCTCAGCCCCAACTACCTCTATGACGAAATTCGTGCCGGGGGGAAGGTCGGTCTCGAACGCGCTTTGGGCAGCGACTTTCTCCGGGGAGGCGTCAGCTACACGCTCGAGGACGTGGGCATAGATTTGACCAGTTCAGCCATTCTGCCATCTACCACTACACCCATTCCGCCGTATATCCAGTCGGTGCCGACGCTGCCGAATTCGGGGGCGGGGCCGGGACGCGCCCCCGGGGGCTCGACCTTGGTTGAAAACCCCGGGAGTGGTCCAGTGTACAACCCGGGGAATGTTCCGCCGGTCATCCAGAATGAGACCGGTAACTCCCTGCTGAGCCGCTTCGGCGCGTCGCTGGCCTACGACACCCGGAACAGCGTCCGCCTGCCCGATAAAGGCCAGCGCACCGAATTAGACGCGGAAATCGTCACGCTCGACTGGCAGTTCTACAAACTGGAACTCAAGACCGGCTGGTACTTCAAGGGTCTGGCCAAAGGTCACGTGCTGGAGTTGGCGGCGCGGACGGGGGTGGCCCAAAGCCTGCAAGCGGGGGAGGATGTGCCCTTTTTCGAGCATTACTATCTGGGCGGCTTGTACTCGCTGCGCGGCTTCAAATACCGCTACGTCAGCCCGCGCGAGCCTGGCTACAACGAGCCCATCGGCGGCGACACTTATTGGTTCGGCTCGGCGGAATACAGCATTCCGATCTTCGAGCAGGAGGGCGGCATTGGTGTGCGGTTCGCCTTTTTCTACGACATCGGCAGTGTGGGCAGCAGTCCCTACAACTTCAACCCGGACCAGTTCAGCGACAACTGGGGCCTTGGCCTGCGCCTCAACCTCCCCATCGGCCCGCTGCGCCTCGACTACGGCATCCCTATCCACCATGACCAATACAGCGGCAGTGGTGGCCAGTTCCAATTTGGCGTAGGTTGGACCCGGCAGTTTTAACATGAAAAACGACGCGCCAACCCAAACATTGCGCCCAATGAGTTTTCCTCAGAGCAGGGAATCCAAACCGCATGGGTACTGCGCCCCAAACCACGCCAGGCGCTGCCGGAGCGTGCTGGGTTTATTGGTCCTAACGCTCGCCGCCGGGTCGGGCTTGTCCAGCGCAGGAGCAGCAACCCCCGCCCATGCGTCGCAGGCCAGTCTGCCGTTTTTCTTCGAGGCCAACTGCGGCCAGGCGTCTCCCCCAGCCCAATTCGTTACCCACAGCCGGAGCGGAACTATTCTGCTCGGTCCCGCCGAAGTAGTCGTCCTCCAAGCTGCGGCCCAACCGCTGGCCGGCCTGCGTGATCGCGCCGCTGCGCGCCGCCGCAACCGCCAGGCCGAAATCAGGACCCTCTCCATCCGATTCGTCGGGGGCAATCCCCAAGCCGCCATGACCGGCTTGGACCCCTCGTCCGGCAAAATAAACTACATCCTTGGTAATGACCCGGCGGGCTGGCGAACCGAGATTCCAGCCTTTGACCGGGTTTGCGTCGCGGAGCTTTATCCGGGTGTTGATTTGGTCTATTATGGCAACGAACGAAAACTGGAGTACGATCTCACCGTCGCCCCTGGCGCCGATCCCGACGCGATTTCCTTGCGCGTGAGCGGCGCGGACCGGATTGAGCTTGATGCGCAGGGTGATTTGGTGCTCAGCGTTGGCGGCGCTCAACTCCGGCAGCACAAGCCCATCCTTCATCAGGTCATCGGCGGCGCGCGCAAGGAGGTCACGGGCGGCTATCGGCTGAAAGACCCGCAGACGGTTGCCTTTGAGGTCGGGCGCTACGATCCCCAATGGCCCCTCGTGATCGATCCGGTTCTCAGCTACGCCAGTTACTTCGGCGGCAGCGGCAATACCACCGCCTGGGATGTCGCGCTCGATGGGATGGGGAATGTCTATGTGGCGGGCGAAACGCTCTCCGCCGGGCTGGCGACGACGAACGCCTTCCAGCCCAATTATGCCGGCGACTTCACGGGTTATGGGGGCGATGCCTTTGTCGCCAAGTTCGACAACACCTGCTCGAACTTGATTTACATGACCTACCTGGGCGGCAGCGGCTATGACGCCGCGACGGCCATCGCCGTTGACACCAACGGCTGCGCTTATGTAACCGGCGTAACTGACTCCCCCGATTTCCCCGTCACGAACGCGATCCGGTCGGTTCTCACGGGCATACCCAGCCCGACTTTCGGATTGCTCCCCTTCGACGCCTTTGTGTCTAAACTGAACGCCAACGGGTCCGCGCTGGTTTATTCAACTTACGTGGGTGGCGATGGTGACGACGAGGGCATCGCCATCGCGGTGGACACCAACAGGTGCGCCTACATCACCGGACTCACCGACTCCACCAATTTCCCGACGACCAACGCGCTGCAAACCACGCTGGCCGGCGGCTGGAACGCGTTTGTGGCCAAGCTCGACCCCGCCGGCACTAACTTCGTCTATTCGACCTACCTCGGCGGCACCTCTGCGGACCAGGGCTACGGCATCGCGGTCGATGCGCTGAGCCAAGCCTGGATTACCGGCGTGACCGACTCCACCAACTTCCCCACCACTAACGCGATTCAGCCCTGGCCGGGGGGCGGGTACGACGCGTTCGTGACGGTGATCGCCTCGAATGGCCTGAGCCTGGTTCTCTCCACTTACCTTGGGGGCGCTGGCGATGACGCCGGTTACCGGATCGTCCTGAACGCCAACAAAACGACCGCTTATGTCGTCGGCACCGAAAGCTCAAGCTGGTCTTACGACGGCAGCTTCCCAATTACCCCGGGGAGCCTTAGCCCCGGCGGCGTCTTCACCAGCGCCAACGCCGGCCAGAACTGGAGCTGGACCAGCGCCGGGCTGCTTCATCCCCAGGTTTATTCTTTGGCCGTCAATCCGGTCTCAACTAACCAAATCTATGCCGGCACCGGGCACGGCGTCGCCCGAAGCAGCGACGGCGGGGCGACTTGGGACACAATCGTCTCCACCAATTCTGCTCTGCCCACTGCCGAGGGCCTAGCGCCCCCGATCGCCATCGGCCACATTTTTGCCCTGGCGCTAAACCCTACCAACCCTTCAACACTCTACGCCGGCACATCTCAAGGTGTCTTCCAGAGCACCGATGCCGGCACAAACTGGACCTTGACCAGCACGGGACTGGCCAGTTCATCTGTGGTCCCCTATGTGCAGGCGATCGCCGTGCATCCAGTGACGCCATCAACTCTCTACGCCGGCACCTCGCTAGGCGTTTTCTCCAGCACCGACGCCGCCACCAACTGGGTCGCCGCCGGGTTGGACGGCTTCGACGTGCGGGCGCTGGCCATTGACCCCCAGGCCCCAGCGAACCTTTACGCGGCCACCACCGACGGGGTTTACCTTAGCACCGACCAGGGCGGCCTCTGGACACCCCTCAACAACGGCCTGATCGATCCCTTTTGCCTGGCCCTCGCCATTGATCCCCAGACGCACTCGAATCTCTACGTCGGCACAACCGACGGGCTGTTTAAGAGCACCAACAGCGGGAACAACTGGACCCTCCTCTCCTTGAGCCTGCCCTACACTAACGGTCTTCAGATAAATGCCCTCGCCCTCGATCACGCCACGTCCACCCTTTATGCCGGGACCGACCAGGGAACGTTCAAGAGCGCCGACGGCGGCATGAGTTGGAGCGTTATCAACAACGGCTTGTCCGCTCTCCCGACCTATGCCTTGGCCGTAAGCCCGACCAATTCATCCCTGCTCTACGCCGGCACTATCGAATTCCCCGTCACCAACGGCAGCGACGCCTTCCTGACCACGCTGGATACCGCCACGGGTTCCATTTTCACCTCAACCATTCTGAGCGGGGACGGCACTAATCAGGGCTGGGCCGTCGCCGTGGATGGTGCCGACAACGCTTATGTGACCGGTGTCACCACTTCCACGAACTTCCCGACCGCCGATACCGCAGGCGACCTGAGCGCGACCAATAACGGCGGCAACGACGCATTCGTGGCGGTCATCAGCGCCGACGCTTCTGCCTTGCTCTACTCCGCTTATCTGGGCGGCTCTGCCGATGATTTCGGCTACGGCATCGCCGTGGACAAGTACGGCAACGCCTTTGTCGTGGGCCAGACCTCTTCGACCGACTTCCCGGTCGTTGTCGGGGCGCTTCAGCCGGCCTTTCCCGGCGCTTCCGCCGATGCCTTTGTGGCGAAGATTCAGCCAACACTAAGCCTTATCGCCGCACTCGAGGGGAGAAGTCTTCAACTCAAATGGCCGACGTTTCCGCCCGAGTACCAGCTCGAAACTGCAACCAACCTCTCCGCCGGAGCAACGTGGACGCCTGTGCCCCAGACGCCGGGGCTGACGAATGGCTGCTACACCGTCACCCTTCCGGCCAATGCCGCCGCCGCCTTCTTCCGCCTGTACCACCCTTGAGGCCCTGCCACGCCGAATTACCAGGAAGGCACTTTTGAGTTGGCGGCACCGGGGAAATCTGATTGTCTCTACGCTTTATGAAGAGTCTATTATGCAAATTGGTTCCGGGCTTGCTTCTGGTTTCCCTGCTGGGCGGTTCAGCCTGGGCCCAGGGTCGCATTGCCACGGTTGACCTGCGCAAGGTCTTCGACAATTACTGGAAGACCAAGCAGGCCGACGCGGCCCTCAAGGATCGGGCAGCCGACATCGAAAAGGACCACAAGATCATGCTCGATGACTGGAAAAAGGCCAAGGACGAGTATCAAACCTTGCTCACCGAGGCCAACAACCAAACCCTCTCGCTCGAGGAAAGGGATAAGCGCAAAAAGTCGGCCGAAGACAAGCTGAAGCAAATCAAAGACTCGGAAGATGCGATTGCGCAGTATGAACGCCAGGCGCGCACCACCTTGGACGAACAGCGCAAGCGCATGCGCGACAGCATCGTGGAGGAAATTCGCACGACCGTTAATGGCATGGCGAAATCCGCAGGGCACGCGCTGGTGCTCGACACTGCGGCCGAAAGCGCCAACAATACCCCGATCATGCTGTATTCCAACAAGGAGAACGACATGACCGACGCCGTCTTGGCCCAGCTCAACGCTGGCGCGCCCCCGGAAACGCCCAAACAGGAAGAGAAAGCGGCGGACAAGAAGGACGATAAGAAGAAAGATAAGAAGTAGCGGCCCGACTTGCTCCGGGGGAGGCAGCCCCGCGCGTTTTCAATGTGGTTGATGCCGAGTGAAAGGTGCGGGCCCGCAATCCGGGCAAGGGCCTCAGTGGCACGCGGCCGGGCGGCCGGCTCAAGCACCAAATCCCCATTCGCACCGATAAGGCCGTCGCCCGGGCTTGGATGCAACCCAAGGGCACCGAGAGTTCGCATCGGACCTTGGGCTTCAGACCCGGGACTGCTGGAGTGTGACCGGCTGGCGCGGCTTGAGCCGCGCCCGAATTATCTCAACTCGCCGCCTGCCCCCGGCGCGCTTTTTCGGCGTTCTGATTTCGGATGTCGCTCTCCAGCGCTCAAGGGGGCAGTTCGTCCCGAAGTGTGATCAACCCTTTGGCGATGGCGAATCGAGTCAAGCCCGCCACACTATGGATAGCCAGCTTGCGCATGATCCGCTCACGATGGGTTTCGACGGTGCGGACGCCGACCCCCAGGTTGTTGGCAATTTCCTTGTTGCTCAGACCTTCCGCAATCAGGATTAGAACTTCCCGCTCACGGTTGGTCAGCTCCTCCAGGTCCGGTCCATTCCCGTTTCCCTGGACGAACTGGTTGAGGGCAAGGCGAGCGATATCAGGGCTGAAGAACGCTTCACCGGCATTGACCGTTTCAATGGCCTTCACCAGCTCTTCGGATGAGGCCTCTTTCAGCACGTAACCCCGGGCGCCGGATTGGAGGATGCGGAGCAGATATTCTGCACGCCGGTGCATGGACAGGATGAGGACTTTGATCTGAGGCAGTTCTCTGCACAACACTTCCGTCACCGCCAAGCCGCTCATCTTCGGCATGTCGATGTCCATAAGCACGAGGTCGGGCAAGAGTTCTTTGGCTTTGGTCAAGGCCTCCAGGCCATCGGCCGCTTCCCCGACAATGACCAGATGCTCATGCCGCGCCAGACAAGAGCTGATGCCCCTGCGCACGATGGGATGATCATCCACCAATAATATTTTGATGCGGCCTCTCATTTGGGGTGCGTTCCCCGCGTTATGGGGATAGTTCTTTTTCGCTGTGGCTCGAGGCGGCTGAGCCGATCCGCCTGGCGAGGGATTCAGCAGAGTTGCCGGAAACTTGGCCGAGAGCGTAGTTGATGCCAGCGGTGCGGATTTCATCAGTGCGGTTTTCATATCAGAACGAGTAGGACAGCCCAATGGTCACGAAGATTGACTTGCTCAGGTCCAGCGTTGCCAGTTTTCCATTTAGGTTCTGGGTGTACTGGCCGACATCCTCAAACTGCGCGCCGGCCACCAGCGCCCACTTTTCGGAGAGGGCCACGGAGAGGTTCCCGGCCACGTAGCCGCCCGGGAGCCAGCCGCTGTGCGAACCGGAACCCGCATTACTCACGGACCCCACCCCTGGAATAGAGACGGTCTCGTTGAAACTGAAATCGCTGTCCACATAATCCAGGGCGAAGCCGCCGCTCAAACCGGCCGTCACTTTCTTGCTGAGCGGGAATTCAAGAGAGGGTCCTAAGCGAAAACTGAAAACGTCTGCGTCAAAATGCCGGGAGCCAATGCTCTCTCCCTGCACCACGTTCACGGCGCGCGAGGGGACACTGCCAATCACCGCACCAGGGCCGCTCGAGCTGCCGGAGTAGGTTCCCGAGGTCGGGAACGGCTGCCCGGAACCGCTGGGCGGTACGGAATAGCTGTCGGTGATTTGCAGGATGCCGATGGGGAGCGGGCCGTTGTCGCTAATATCCAGTGCAGTGTAACCGAAAGCCGCCTCGAAGTCGAGACGCCAGCGCTCTTTGCGCAGCAATTCGCGGTCATAAGTCAACTCGAAGCCCGACTGCAAGTCATCGCTGAGACTCGAAGTTGTCGCCCCGGACGAGGAGACGCTGTGCATTAGGACCGTCTGCGGATTCTCCGTCGAGGGCAGGACCTGGGTCTGCAGGTTATTGACGCCCCAGTTCCACGTGGTGTTTTCAAACCCGGGGCCATGATTGTTGCCCGTAATATCGATCAGGTTGTAACCGTCGTCGTAGGTGCGATCGACAGCGCCGCCGATGGCTGGGCCGGGATTAGAGCGTGCTGGAAATGCGCCCAGGTTGTGGAACCGGACGTTGAGATTGATTCCCATCCGGTAGCTGAGGCCAATACGGTTGAGATCGGTCACGTTGCTCGTCGCCAGCAACTGTGTGACGCTGTCAGCATTGGTTTGGGCTGACGCCGTCGCGATGGTGAATATGGCGGTTATAGTTCCGATGAGGTTAGAAACAGGCTTTTTCATATAGCTTTAGCAAGATTGGTTACGGGAGCAGAATAACGCGGTAAAATCGCATCGTTGTTGCTGCGGGTGAAGACACCGTCGTCGGCTGGCCATTGTCAAGCCATTGCACCCAGGTGCCGTTGCCCGTGATAAGCGGCTGCGCGGTGTTCCAGTTCTGCAGGTTGCTGCTGTACTCGACGGCATAGAGACGGTTGGAGTTGCTGGTAAATTCCACCATAAAGGTCCGGTTGACCAGCATCAGCCCGCGGTTGATGTGCTGCAATGTGCCGAGCAGCGCCCCCCAACTAACGCTGGGTGCCGCCACCAACTGCGGGACCAATAACGGGTTGGGCACGGAGCTGTCGGTGACATAATACTCGAGCAGCAGATCCACATAGGTGCCGGGCGGAATAGCTGCCGAGCTTTCTGCGTAAGGCACGCCGTTGGTGAAACCGGAGGCATTGCTGAGGTGCTGGGAGGTCGTCAAGCCGCACACACACACGCGCACGGCATTGTAGGTCGAGTACGTCGGATTCGTCACCCGCACGGTTTGCTCGTAATAGCCAGTGCGCGGATTAAAGCCGATCGAGCTAACGACGCTCAGGGGCGGTTGGGTGATGACCGAGATGCTTACCGGGGCCGATGTGCCCGAAGCGCCGAGGTTGTCTGTCGCCACAGCGGTGAAGGTGTAAGTCCCCGTTGGCACATTGGTGAGGACCACGAAATACGGCGCATTTGTGACCTGGCCCAGCAGGTTGGTCGCCCACAGGAAGAACTCCACGTTCGTGACCGTGCCGTCCACGTCCTCGGCGTCGGCCAGCACGGTAAAGTCCGCAGGCGAAATGAAAACCGCGCCGTTGGTCGGGCTGAGGATGCTCACGGTCGGAGGGTGATTGATCGTGAGCGTCGCGGCTTGGACGGCGGTATTGCAGGTGCCGCTGACTTCCACGCTATAAGTCGCGTCGTCAGCGTAGGTCAGGTTTGTCAGTGTTAAGCTGGCGGTCGTTGCGCCTGTGACGTTGGTTCCGTTCTTCTTCCATACATACGTCAGCGAACTGGTGCCGGAGGCTGCCGTCGCAAAGGTAACGCTCGTGCCAAGGTTATTCGTGAGACTCGTCAGGGGCATTGCGACCGTGCTGGCGTTGACCGTCAGGGTCGCGCTGTTGGTCACCGCGTTGCCGCATACCCCGCTCATTACCACGCTGTAAATCCCGGCAGCCGAAACGCTCACGTTGCTCAACACCAGGCTGCTGCCCGTCTGGC
>JBEKJO010000172.1:0-12322 GCA_050011195.1 Verrucomicrobiota bacterium
CAGAATCCTCCACGCTGGCGATTAACTTCACCAGATTCCAAGTAACTCCGGACGCTTACCTCGCTGAAAACATGGCCGCTTGAAACTTGATCTGCTTACCAACAGTTTTCAGATCCAAGGACTCTAGTTCGAACGATCGCAGCGATCTTCAGGGCTTCGCATATCCCACCGATTGTGCCAAAACAATCATCTGATCCGGCCGCAGCTTCAACTTCGGCCCCAGTGCCTTTCGATCCACAGAACCTCTTGCCCCGGTGACCAATCCTTCGGAGACGCAGAACAGGTAAACGCTTTGGGATATATAACCAACATTGATATTGGCCGTGTTCTTCTTGGCCTCATCACTTGCATTGCCCATCTTTGAAAAGTCTGCAACAAAGATCAGAATCACCGGCGCGTTTGTTGCAAAGGCCTGAGTTCCGCCAAGCTTCCGGATGTCTTCTGCCAGGACCAGTGCGAGCGTGTTAGATTTGGCGTCATAAACATAGGCCCCCTGTTTCAGCAGCACATAAACATCGGTCGCCTGTTTATTGTTGGCGGATGGAGCCGTTCGCTTGCCGTCCGGTCGATTGATGCCAAATGCAGCCCAAAGCAGACTGGAGAGCTGCTGGTCTGATAAATCCTTGGAATCAAAAGCTCTGCTGGTGGATCGTTTGGCCAAAGCTTCCATCAGAGGCATACCGCCAGATTTTTGAGGGGCTGGCAAATTGATATCCTGAGCGAAGAGCCTGCCCGCGATAAGTGTAGCGATGGAGAGATACAGGGTGCGTTTCATTTGAGCGACTTGGTTCGGTCCAGCGTCTTGTTCAAGCAATTCATGGACGGATCTCCATAGGCGTGCCATCTGGCACAACACGGTAAAGCTCGTCGATTTCTGGATTCGTCACAGCCATACAACCAGCAGTCCAATCCAGCCAACGTTGTAGCCGACCAATGAACCCCAGGCCGTTGCTAATGCCGTGGATCATGATGTCGCTACCGGGAACCACACCGCGCTTCTCTGCCGTCATGCGATCAGCCGCCGAAGGGTAGGACACCTTGAGGGCCAGGTGAAATGAACTGCGTGGATTGTGCGATTCGATGGCATACAGCCCCTCAGGGGTGCGCTTATCTCCCTCTCGCTCCTTGGGGCCTACTGGGTGACGCCCCAACGACACCACATAGCTCTTCAGAAGCTTCCCGTTTGCGTAGAGTTCCAACTGCCGTTTGGATTTCAACACCACGACTCGATCCGCAAGCACCCCAGGTGCAATTGCGTGCCCCGGCCAGTTTGCCCACACGAGGAGGACGGTCAACACCACGAGGCACACAACGGCGATTCTGACCATGTAACGGCGCATTATGGCGGGGTGACCGCGCCAACGGCGGGTAGTTCTGGGGACTTGTTAGGTGGAAACATTCTTAATCTCATCTCGAAATGATAATATAAAACCACACCAAACAAAGTACCACGCAGAGCACGATAAAAACCATCAAAGCTTGCTCCTTCGAACTAAGAACGCGCTGCCGCTCAGTCTCCGCTGCGGTCTTCAGTTTCCTCCGAATGAACGCATCGTTAACCACACCAAGAGCTGCGTGAAAAATGTGGACAAATGAAATCATACGCTCTGCCACCTAACGTCATTTTACACCTGATAATGCGGCCCCAAGTTGAGCAAACATGATAGCCCAAGAAAGCGACATTCCGACCGGGTCGTTTTTTAATGCGGATTCCCTCTGAGCCTCTTGCTGCTTCTGTTGTCCTTGCCATGCTTCTCTATCTTCGACGGGTGGACGCAAGGATGCGCATCGACTAGCTTATCAAAGCTAGCCCGACAACAAGAGCTTCAGTCAATCTCGTGGGCTTCATAGCCACCGAACAATTATTCAACTGACCATCCGTTCGTATATTGAACGACGCCGATCCCGCCTGCAAACTCTTTCATACGCGAAGATTATGCCCTTCCGCGCCACTCCGTCAATACCCAAAACGCCGCCCACCTGAACTTGGGAGTCTTACCGTATTATGGCCCATTTGTGATCCCCCAATGCCCCAGGACAAGTTCTGATCTTCGGGCGGTACCGTTGAGGTGGTCCAGGCATCAAAACGCCTCCCACGTACCAAAGCGTACGAATTCCGGCTTGTCAGATTGGAGCTGCGGAGTTTAAGGACTCATTTCCCGGATTCTCCTCATGATCCCTCGAAACCAGCCCCAACCCCTTCCACCCTCTCTTTGCCTTTCCGTTCTCAGAAGCCAAATCGTGTCTGTATTCCAACCCCAGCCCAATTTCAATCTCCTCTTCTGTCGTTAAGGTCAAGGTGCAATACATTTTAGCTAGACCATTTGAGATGATGTTGCTAATCTCCTCGCCATGGAAACAACTTTGCCAAATCTGCAGCAGATCCTCGACAATGAACACCTCAAGCTCCTGTCCATTTTGTATTACATTAAGGGTGCAATAACGGCTCTGTTTGCTTGCATTCCCATCATTCACGTGGCCATCGGGCTGCTCTTCATCATCGCTCCACATGTATTCGGACATGGCAACGATCAACCGCCGGCATTCCTTGGCTGGTTGTTCGTGATATTGGGCAGCTTTCTCATTCTCTTGGGTTGGACATTTGCCGTTTTGGCCCTAATGGCTGGCAGGTTTATAAGCCGCCGGAAGCACTACACGTTCTGCTTTGTGGTGGCCTGTGTGGAATGCCTTTCTGTGCCATTTGGAACCGTGCTTGGGGTGTTTATGATCCTGGTCCTCAATCGCCCAAGTATGAAGGAGATGTTTGCGCCGGGGGCCTGACGCGGTAAATGGCCTCAAGCCTCAACGGCTGCTGAAATGGTTACGCCATGAATGTCAATGCATGGACTGGTCAAATGAGTGCTCCCCTGGCTGTCGCAGTGGGGATTCTCATCTGTTTTTGGGGATATTGCCTTCTCAAGGTCAGCTTGGGTGTCGTCGGGTTTATTGCTGGCGCGGCTGGAGGGTGGGCAGTTGGATTGTCCCTGGCCCCGGGCAACAGCGGAATCGCGCTCCTGTGTGCCGTCATCGGGGCAGTGATCGGTGCTGTTCTCTGTATTTGGCTGTTTTTTCTCGGCATCTTCTTGCTGGGCGCGAGTGCTGGAGCGATTGTGGCTACTGCCCTCTTCAGTGCGGTCGGGAACCAACCCCAACCAATTCTTCTCCTCGTCTTGGCCATGGTTTTTGGAGTAATCGCGCTGGTGATGCAAAAACTCATGATTATCGTGTCCACGGCCTTCAGCGGGTCTTACCTGATTACCGTGGGGATTTTGCACCTTCTGACCGGTGCTCAAGATGTTTCTGCGCTGTGGTTTAATCACTTGCAGCCCGGTTCGGTTGGGATTCTGGGTTATGTCGCGCTGGTTTTCTGGCTGGTTCTTGGACTGGCTGGCATACGTTTTCAATATAGAGGCAGTCAGAGAAAGGATGAAGCCGCCCGTCACAAAGGGCAACCTGCCTGAGATGGAACTGCCCGAAGACAAAGGCACATACATCCTGATTGCCCGGGTGTCGCAGATGAAAACCCTGGAAATCGGTAGTCTTGGCAAATTCGACATCATCCCAGGTTTTTATGCTTACGTGGGCAGTGCTTTTGACTCTGGCGGTCTCTGTGCTCGCATTGGTCATCACCTGGAATCAACAGCAGAACCCAATTGGCACATCGATTACTTGCTCCAGGTCGCCACTCCGATTGAGATTTGGTTTACCACGGCTGACAGAAAGCTGGAAAAGGACTGGGCGGAAATGCTTGAAGATGCCCCTGGTTTCCGTGTGCTGATTCTTCGCTTTGGCTCGTCGGATTATCATCGAAGCCGCTCAAGCCATCTGTTCTATTCCAAGCGCCGGCCTTCATTCCGATGGTTTCAACAGCAGATGATGGAGAGCTTTGAAGGCGCGCAGTGGAGCAGCAGATAACCTTGACCCCCACTCCAAATCCATCCACACTTTCCCCACCAACATGAACGACAAACATCTACCAACTTCGTAAAAATTAGGTCTGAGATGCCTGCGAACAAGCTCTTCTTTAAGCGCGATTTGACCGCAACCGGGGCGTTCCTCGCGCTCTTGATTCCTGCCGCAGTTGCCGTCTCGGTGTGGGCTGTTTACAACCTTCGTGTGTGCGCCAAAGCGGCAGAAGACTTGCGCGTGGCGCTCCCTAGACTCTGTCAAGAACTGAGCCAGCAACGCCAGGTTTTGGTTTCCGCCATCGAGGCTTACAAGGGTAGCCTGGGGTTCTACCCTCCCGATCATCTGCTAAGCCGAACGCCTCTGATCGTCGACCCAATCACTAACCGGCTCATGTACGAACTGTTCGGCACCCTGCACGACCCGGCGAAGGAAACCTTTACCCCAGCCCATTCCCCATCGATCCGACGGGCGCTCATCCAGCGGTTCTTCAACGCGCAGGGCTTTAAGAACTCAGCGGAGAGGGCCGAATTGGTGAACCACTTTCTCGACACCTCGAACCTGGCCGCGATGCTGGCGATTCATGAAAAGCCGGAGGAAGTGGGTTTGCCGTCATTCTGCCCGAACTGGGAGGGCATCGAACTGTGCTTATCCGGTTGTCACACTTAGTCGTTGGGCGTAATTTGTCGGCGTGACTAACAACTCAGCACGGGCGGGTTTGGCGGGCGATCTGCCGTTTCCCACATCGCTGCCCGACTTCCAGCGCCTCTTCCCTGATGAGCGCGCGTGCGTCGATTACATGGTTCGTGTGCGGTGGCCGGCAGGGTTTGTTTGTTCGATCTGTGGCATGAAGGAGACACCGCTTCGCATCTCGACGCGTCCGCGCGTTCTTCGTTGCAGCACGTGCCATCGTGAGGCTTCGGTAACCGCTGGGACGGTCATGCATCGCTCCCATTCGCCGCTTTCGGTGTGGTTCTGGGCTGCGTACCTTGTGACATCGATGACCCCGGGCATGTCGGCTGTGCAGTTTCAGCGGCAACTTGGGCTCGGACGCTACGAGACCGCGTTCCAGATTCTCCACAAGCTACGGGCTGCCATGGTGCGTCCCCACCGCGATCGCATCGGCGCCCCTTTTCCGGTCGAGATGGACGAGACTTGGATCGGAGGACCAGTGCGCACAGAAAGGCGCTCCCGATGCCGCACCCCAGGCGTCCGGCACAAAGATCATTCATGGGCTGGTTTGGCGGCGTCCGTTCCCGCTTTGGCGACCCGAACCTTGATGCCTGGTTCGAGAGAATCGGATGGGTTGATGATGACGTCGTCGGTTTCGGAAAGGCCCTGGACAATCTCCACGGTGGTGCCGTAATCCCTCCCCACGGTCACGTTGGCCAGACGGACGATTCCGTTGGAATCAATCAGGCCGACTTGCACCCCTTGTTCGTTGCGGAACAGCAGTGTGTTGACCGGCACTATCACCGGATTTGCCCCGGTTGCCAGGTTCACCCGCACCATCGCATGCGCGCCAGGAAACAGCTTACCGTCGTGGTTGGACACCAGTATTTCGGTGAGGAGAGTGCGGGAGACCGGATCAATTGCGCCCGCCGTGCGGTCCACTCTTCCGGTGAAGGTTTGGCCGGGCAGTTCGGAAAATGTCAGCACCGCCTCGTCGTTCGTTCTGACCATCTGGCTGTAAGCTTGCGGCAAACTAATGTAAACCCGCAGCGGATCAGTCCGCGCCAGACGGAAAATCTCCCGGGACGATCCCGCCGTGATGAGCGTGCCCGCATCCACGGTCCGAACGGTGATGATGCCTGGAAAGGGCGCGACCAGCTTTTTGAAGTTAGCCAATTCCTTGAGGCGTTGGACGTTGGCCTCCTGCGCCTGCACATCCGCTTCCCGAGCGTGCCACGTTGCCACCTTTACATCGGTGTCCTGTTGTGAAACCGAGTCGCTTTTGCGCAAGTTCTGCCAGCGTTCGGCGGAAATGCGGGCGATTTCCAGGTTGGCGTTGGCCTGGGCCAGCGCCGCGCTCGCCTGGTTCAGCTCCTGGTCCAGCTCGGGCGTCTCGATGGTCGCCAATTCTTGTCCCTCGGCAACGCGCGTGCCGATGTCCGTGAACCAATGCTTAAGGTAGCCGTTGACCCGCGCATAAATGGGGGCCTCCTCAAACGCCGTGATGTTGCCCGGCAAGTCAAGCTTGACCTGCGCCGCCGTTCGCTTAGGATGGATGATACTCACCGTGGGAACCAGGTTCGCGAGCGTGTCGATCTCCAACTCCCCGCGCGCGCGGGAGCGGGATAAAACAGTAATCCCGGCCATAATAACCAACGCCATTCCAATGCCCCCCAATAGGAATAACGGGATCGTCCGGGATGGGGGCACAGATTGGATGGTGAGCGCCCCCAATTCGGCCCCATGTGGCGTGGCGGAAGCGGGGGGAGCGGTGCTGGATTCTGTTTCCGTTTGCTTCATAAGTCTAAGTCGTCTTCGCTGTTTCAGTAGCGGCAGGGCCGGTTGTTTCGGCATCGCCCCGGGTTCGGATCATGCAAAAGACCACCGGGACAAAAAAGAGCGTCGCGACCGTCGCAAACAACAGCCCGCCGATCACTGCACGGCCCAGGGGAGCATTCTGCTCGCCGCCTTCGCCCAGGCCCAGCGCCATAGGGACCATGCCGATAATCATCGCCAGCGCGGTCATCACCACCGGGCGTAACCGGATGTAACCCGCATCCAACGCGGCGGTGAAGGGATTCTGGGTCTCCGCCAGCCGTTCCTTGGCGAAGGTAACCACCAGAATGCTATTGGAAGTGGCCACTCCGATGCTCATGACGGCGCCCATGAGGGAAGGCACGTTGAGGGTCGTGCGCGTCAGGAATAGCATCCAGACGATCCCGCACAACGCGCCCGGCAAGGCGGTGATGATGATGAACGGATCGCTCCACGATTGGAAGTTCATGACAATCAGCAAATAGACCAGCGCAATGGCAAAGAGCAGGCCAAACCCCAGCCCGAGGAAGGAGGATCTCATTGTCTCAACCTGCCCCCGTACAATGATGGAGCTGCCGCGTGGGAGTTTCTTTTCGGCGGCATGCACGATCCCTGCAAAGCTTTTGGCCACGCCGCCCAAGTCGCGGCCCTGGACATCGCCATAAACATCAATCACCGGTTGGACATTGTAATGGCTCACCACGGCTTGTTCGGTGCTCCGCGAAATCGAGGCCAGATTGCCCAGCAACTGCGGCCCCGCCCCGCTGGGGCCGGTCACCGGGATTCCGGCCAGAGTCTGCAAGGAATCGAGATGGTACTGGGGCACTTGCGCCGCCACTTGATAGCTCACGCCATTGTCGGGGTTCAGATAAAACGAGGGCGCGGTCTGGAAACTCCCGCTGAGCGCGATCAACAGGCTGGACGCCACATCCCGCTGGGTGAATCCTACCTCCTGGACTTTCGTGCGGTCCGTCTTCACCTGCAGGCTAGGCAGATCGAACATCTGCTGGACATGCACGTCCACCGCGCCCGGAATGTGGCGAAGCTGGTCGGCAATTTCGTTGGTAATGTGGTAATTCGCGACCTGGTCCCGGCCGACGATCTGGATGTCAATGGGGGACGGCAACCCGAAGTTCAAGACCTGGCTGACGATGTCAGCAGGTTGAAAGAAGAAGGACACGCCGGGGAATGCCAGATTCAGATCGTGGCGGAGTTTTCGAATGTAGCTTTCGGTGGCATGATGATTTTCTCGATTGAGCGATATCAGAATCTCCGCATCGAACGGTCCGATGGTTCCGCCATTGTTGTAGGAAACGTTGATGCCGCTGGTGGGCAGGCCGACGTTATCTACAATGCTTTCCAACTCCTTTGCCGGAATGGTCCGCCGGATCACCTCTTCAACGTGATCGCACAAAGCGGCCGTTTCCTCCACGCGGGTGCCCGTTTTGGCCCGGACATGGAGCCGCATCTGACCCGCATCCACTTTGGGAAAGAAATCTTCCCCCAGAAATGGCGTCAAAAGGCACGACGCCGCGCAGAAAGCGAGGAAGCAAATGGCGAAAAGCCGCCGATGGTGGAGGCAGGCATCAAGCCAGCCGCGATAGCCGCTCCGCAGCCGCTCAAATCCGGCTTCAAACCGGGCGTGGAACCGGCCAAATCAGCCTTTCGCCTCCGTGCCGGTTTCATGCACGTGATGGCGAAGAAAATACATGACCAACGTCGGCACCACGGTGCGCGAAAGCAGGTAAGAGGCCAGCATGGCGAAAACTACCGCCTCGGCCAAGGGCACAAAAAGATACCGGGCCGTGCCGGTCAGAAAGAACATGGGCACGAATACGATGCAAATGGCCAGCGTTGAGACGAAGGCGGGCACGGCAATTTGCGCGGCGCCATCCAGGATCGCCGTGCGCAGTTCCTTTCCTTGCCGGAGATTCCGTTCGATATTCTCGATTTCCACCGTCGCGTCATCCACCAGGATGCCAACCGCCAAAGCCAGACCTCCCAAGGTCATAATGTTCATGGTCTCTCCCAGGGCGCTGAGCGTAATGATGGAACAGAGGATGGCCAGCGGGATTGAAATGACGATGACAAAGGTGGTGCGCCAGTTGCCGAGGAAAATCAGGATCATGATGGCCGTCAGGCAGGCGGCTACGACCGCCTCCTTGATCACCGATTGAACGGCGGCCCGCACAAACAGGGATTGATCCAGCAGAGTGCGGATTTCCAGCTCCGGCGGCAGGGTCTTTGCCACCTGTGGCACGGCTTTCTTGAGACGCGCCACAATATCCAGCGTGGACGCGGCGCCCGATTTGATGATCGTCAACAGTGAGGCGCGGATGCCGTCACTGCGCACAATATTTTGTTGGACCGCGAACCCGTCGCGCACATGCGCCACATCCCGGATATAGATCATGTGGCCATTGATTTGCTTGAGCGGGATGTCGTTCAGTTCTTGTATGGTGGCCGGACTTCCGTTCAACTCCACGGCGTACTCGGTGCTTCCGATCTTCTCCGTCCCGGCAGGCAGGATCAGGTTTTCCGCGCCGATGGCGTTGACCACATCGTAGGGGGAAAGGCCCTTCCCGTTTAAGGCTGAGATGTCGATATCCACCATGATCTGGCGGGGTTTGCCGCCGTAGGGATTGGGCATGGAGGCCCCCTGCACCGTGGCCAGGCCGACGCGAAGAAAATTCATCCCCAGGTCGCTGACCTGCGATTCCGACAGCGTCTTGCTGCTCAAGCTCAGTTGCAAAATGGGAACGCTGGACGCGTTGTAAGTGATGATGAGCGGCGGCGTGATGCCGGGCGGCAGGGTGCGCACGGCCGCCTGGCAAATCGCGGTGATTTGCGCGATGGCCATGTCAGTTTTTACGTTTGGGTGAAAAAACACCTTGATCACGCCCATCCCGTTGAGCGACTGGGATTCGATGTGCTCGATGTCGTTGACGGTGGTAGTCAGCCCGCGCTCGCTGACTGTCACAATGCGCAACGCCATTTCCGAGGCCGACATGCCGGTGTAGCCCCACACGATGCTCACCACCGGAATGTTGATGTCGGGAAAGATGTCCGTGGGCGTGCGCAAAATGACCACCGGGCTGACCAGCAAAATCATCAGCGCGACAACCACAAAAGTATAGGGCCGGTTCGCCAAGTCAGAGGACTAGCAGGGACGAACGCCAAGACAAGTAAGCACCCCATTCCTTTTGTGAAAACATACACCTGCCGGCCCTTGGGTGGCGAAAACCGCGTCAGCGCGTAAAACTTTTGATTTAAAGGAAGGTGAAATGATCGGGCGGAACCTTTTGTGGACGTCCCACTGGCGCTCTTCTTCGGCGCAGGCACCCCCTGCAATCGCCAGGGACACGAAGCTCTCGTCAAAGCCTTTCCCGTGTTCATAGTGTAAAAAATACACTGTGGCTCCACAGGCAGGGCTCGAACCCGCCACAAATCCAATGAAATCAGGGGTGAAACGGGCCTACGCTCACAAATAGCCTCACAAAAACCGGGCACGCCTGGTCACGATCTGTCTCTGTCGCAAGTAGTGGCGGCTTCTCCCGATGCTGCCGATGGCAAGCAAGATGAGCGGCAAAGCAATGGGCACGAGTCCGCCAATCGGGGCGGCGGGAAACAGCCAGGAACGAAGGATCGGATTGCGAGTGGAAGCGAAATTAGAGCCAGTCGAACCCGGACGTGACGAGGATGAATGTGAGGATGATAGCAACGATGTGCAAAATGATCATCCGGCCCCAGAAGCAGTCGAGGAGATTGCGGGGCAGGGTCGAAAGAAACTGTTTCATGCGTAGATTGCAGTATCACGCCGAGGAGGTTCGGTGCGCAATGGTAACGCGTGTGACTGCCGCGTCTCAGGTTGGCAAGGTGGCGCGGGCGCGTTCACCGTTCGCCGGCACACACACATTTGCGCTGCGCCTCGCCTCACCGAACCGTCCGTTCACGTGTGCGTGATCCGCTCGTCGCGTCGCTATCGTTGACGTCGCAGATGCACGCCGTGGGCGCGGCGCTGGGCCAGCAGAGGCGCTAGAGTTTCTCGCTTCCGCAGTTCACTCGCCGCCTGCCATGTGGACATACATGGTTTGCAGGGCAATTTTTCCCGGTCCAGTGAACCGATTCCAGCAAACCTGGCCCGCGCTGGCGAAAATTCCCGTGGAAAGTTTTTGAAACATCGTTTGCATTTGCACGGAACGGTCCTTGTACACCCACCCGCCCGGTTCGATGTCGATAGCTTCGCCGGGACCGAGGATGACCTCAAACACGTTGCCGTAACCATGCAGCCAAAGAATGCCTTCCCGCGCCGGGCACGAAAAGGTGTCGATGAAGAAGCCCGTCCCGCCCAGCAGGATATTGGCAGCGCCTTTGACCCGTGTGAAGGCGTAGTCCACGTTGTCCGTTGCGGCGAGCCATTGATGTTCCCGCACGTCTACCCCCATGCCGGGTTTGAGGTGCAGGGCGAATACATGTCCCGTCCCGTCGCGGCTGAAGGCGATTCGGCCCGGACCTTTGGCACCGGTGAGCAGAAACGGCATCCCCGCCAGCATCCGCTTGAGTGCGCCTTTCATCGGGTGCAGTTCAATCTGCACCGCTGGGTCTTTCCAAAGCAGAATGTGGTGCTCGAAATAGACACCGGTAGTGCTCAACTCCAGATGGAGCGCAGGCACCAATTCGCCTTCGATATGGTAGGTGACGCCGCCGAAGCTTTCGTTTTGGGCGGCGGTAGGTAATTGGACTGGGACAGGCATAGTTTTGAATCGGATAATGGTGAAGTTTTTATGATTTGAACCCCCGCACTCCAGTTCCGTCAAGATTATCCTTTCCGTCGCAAACACCCACCGCCCATCGGTTCCTCATAACCGGTTCGCCGCGAGGGCTGCCTCTCCCGGCTCCCACGCCGCCCCAGCTGCGGGTCTGCGTGCGGCAGTTGTAGTGCTGGGCCACGACACCATCCCGGCGCTGAGCCAACAACATCGACCGGATGCAGATGCTGGCAGGTGGTCATCGCTAGACCTCCAATAAACCTAAAATGCCCTGAAGGTTTCGGGCACTTTTCCCGCCTCATCCTGCCCCAGCGTATCGACGAAACCAATCCAGCGCGGCGGCAAGGCAAAAATGAACTTTGCGTTCTCTCCGAGTTTGCTCGGAGAGGTGGGAGCCGCGCTCACACCGAATTTCTGCTGCTCCACAAGTGCCCATTCGTCGTGCGTAAACACCAGCACCGGAATGTCCTGCCACGGTGCGCCTGCTGTCCACTGCGGGTGCCGTAGGATAATCTCCGGCCCCGTGTACGTCCCTGTCGTCTCACCCTGCTCGTCGTGTGTCTGCCCATGCCATGTGAACGCAATCACCGAGTATCCGCTCCAGTCGGACGGAAAAGTCATTCCGAATCCATATTGTTCGTTTCGGTACTCGACAGCACTGGCGGTCCCGCCACGCGGTGCTGCGGGGTGTTTCCGAGAGGCCACCGTAAGCGCAACGAAGGCCGCGAGCAGAACCACGCCAGTAATGGGGATGATTCGTGCTATTCTCATGCCGGGGCCATTCTCTGGCGAACTTTTGCTCATCTCAAGCGCAAGGATGAACAGGGCGGTCACACAAAGCCGCCGCCAAGGCGGGCATGAAGTGAAGGCGATGACGCCGAAAGCCGACCGCCGTGGCCAGCGCGCGCTCCGGGGTTTCAACTGCTCAGTTAAACCGGAGGGTATCTGCCATGCCATCGTCCAGCTTGCGTCAACTTGAACGTTTGCGCCTCAGGGCGCGGCAGGGTACACTGTTTTAGCTTACTCGCTATGAATGCGACTCACGAGCCGAGGCCCTGGAGACGTCTCTTGACCGAGACGTGTTGTTGCGTTGCATGGTTAGCCTGTTTCGGATGTGCGTCTTACTTTCGCAATGACCCAATGTCCTATGAGGAATTGAA
>JBEKJO010000173.1:0-12039 GCA_050011195.1 Verrucomicrobiota bacterium
TGTGCTTGTCCCACTTCGCGGCCAGCGGGCCGCTGGGTATGTTGGCGTCCAGGTTCACTTCAGTGCCTCCTTTCCATAGCCGCAGAGAATCGCGACCGGGATGGAGGTGTAGCCGAGAAAGATCACCACCGCGACCACCCGCGCCGCATTGTCCAGAAATGGCCGATAAGCCTCGTTCTTCCAGCCCAGCGATTGAAACATGCTGCTCGCGCCGTGGCTGAGGTGCAGGCACAGCAGCGCCAGGCCCAGCACATAAAAGCCAGAGACCCACCCATTGCTGAAGCCCACCACCATCATCTTGAAAATGTCATGCCGCTCGGGCGGAACCTGGCCGGGGAGCTTTTCCATAAAGGCGGCGAAATTCTGCCCGGTAAGATTGAGGTACTGCACTTCCGCGGTGTAGTGCAGCAGGTGATAGAGTACGAACACAAAGACGATGCTCCCGCCCAGCAACATCGTCCGCGACGCGCAACTGGAGCCGACGGGCTGATAGACCGCATAGCCCACCGGCCGCGCCGCCTTGTTCTCCAGCGAGAGCTTCGTCGCCGACCAGATGTGCAGCCCCACCATCAGCAGCAGGCTTAGTCGCGCCGGCCAGATCAACTCGGGGTTGGATTGCAGGAAGTGGCCGTAGCGATTGATGGCTTCCGGGCCGAGAAATATCTGCAGGTTGCCGGCCAGATGTCCCATCACAAACAGGAACAGGACGAAGCCCGTCACGGCCATGATGTACTTCTTACCCAGCGACGACTTGAAAATGTTAACCATGATGTTCATCAGCAATCGAGCCTGACCCGCCATGAGTTGTTCCAGGCTGCATAAGTTGTGGATTGTAATTGGGAGCCGGCCAAGGTCAACAAAACTCAGTCCACAGACGTTGAGCCGACCCGCTGCGCCAGCGCAGCGGATGGGCCGGGGCCAGGATACGAACTGCCGCGCCGATTGGCCGCGGATCATGCCTCTGCTTCCCTGTTTGCCGAACTCTGCTATTGGGCATTCTCGATGTCAACCGCAGCGTCAGCGGCCACAAAATCTTCGGCAATCTTGGAGGAGCCGGTGTAGGTGCCCATGCTCTTGTCTTTCTGCACCTTGGTGAGGATGATTTCCGCCACAGGCTCATAGGTCGTGGCGACCACCTCGCCTTTCTTGTTTTTCTTCTCGATCGGTTGGTAGATTTTGATCTTGTCGCCCTTGGCAAAACCGCTATTGGCTCCCAAGGATACCCAGATTTCAGTCCCGTCCACGAGTTTCACGACCCCCTTGACGTTCCGCAGGGCCGCAGCGCTTTGCGCCGCCTGGCTTTCGTTGTTAAGCGTGCGCGACCCGGGGCCGATGTCGAGCGTCTTAACCTTATCAATGATCTGAGCCAGTGCCTTCATGGTCGCCTTGCCCAACGCGCTGTCCATAAACTCCCGGTTGTTGCTGAAGCCGCCTCCGCCCCAGGTGCCAAAGTTGAACCCGGTGCCTTTTTCGACCCCAACGGCCCGCCCGGTGGCGCCTTGCACAATTTCCCGCGAGGCGTTGTCGATGATCCGCCAGTCAATCTGCACCTCGTTTTCCGTCTTGTGGACTCCGAAATGACCACCCCCAATACCAAACGGAGTCGGCACGGGAACTCCGCCGCCGCCAATGTTTTGTTCTTTGGACCCAAAGCGTGTGACCGTGCTCTTGAAGGTGTAGTCCGCCCCCTTCCATTGTCCTTTCTTCACGCTTTCGCTCTGCGCCACCTCGCCGCTTTCGCCCAAAGCGCGCTCGGCGCGCAGATCATCGAGCGCGACGGATTCGAGCACCTTGAAATTGGGCAGGTTGGCCATCTCCGTGATGATCATCTGGGCCAAACCTTCCCCCATGGCCGGTTGCCAACTGGCCACGCCGCTGGCTTCGGTCTTTGCCACGCTGATCGTCGGCACTTTTTTATCCGCTGCCTGACCTTGAAACGGCGCGAGCGCGAGTGCCAAGAGCAGCGATGTGTAACCCGAATATACGACCATTTTCATAGTTTGATCCTGTCGATTCACGTTGAAGACTCCGCTGCCGGACAAACAGTTTCCCCTGTCCCGGCCGGGGTCTCAACGGCACTTCATTCTTTTTCCAGTCTCTTCAAAACCTTTACACGCATATTATGCGCTAATGAACACCATCTGGCAAGCTTGATTCGACCGGTACAAACCGTGCCGCCCGCGCAGAAGCACACACAACCTTCCCAAACGCGCCTGTCTGCGCGCTTGCGGTTCTTCCGGCGGCCATCCTTTGGCGCATCATCGGTGCGCAATGGCGGTGAGTTGGGCAGCGCCGGAAGTGCCGCCCCATTCGTTGAGGCCGCGCTCGCTGTTGGTTTTCCCAGGCGAGAGATGCAGTAGTTCCATCGCCTCGCCAATCAAATACAAGGAGCCGGCGATGGTGATAAATGGGATATTGGCCGCGTCTGCCAACGCCGCCGCCAGCGAGGCATACACGCAGACCTGTGCCCGTGGATTGGCGCGCCGGCAGGCCTCCGCGAGTTCCTGCGGCGTGGCGCTGCGCTCGCTGGGCACCGGCACGAGCAGGATGCTCCCGGCCAGCGGCGCCAGGATTTCGCACATGCCGGGCCAGTCTTTGTCGCGCAGGATGCCGAGCACCAGCGTGAGTTTCGCTGGAGGCGAGTATTCCTTCAGCGCGGTCGCCAGGATTGCGGCGCCGCCAACGTTGTGCGCCCCATCGAGCAAAATCTTCTGGCCCGTTGGCCGCGTGACCAATTGCAGCCGCCCGGCCCAGTGGACGCGGGACAGACCGGCCCGGATCATGTCGTCGCTCACTGGAATCTGCGAGGCGAGCGTGCGCACGGCGGCAATAGCCACCGCGGCATTCATTCTTTGATGTTGGCCAGGCAAGGGCAGTTGGATGGTGCTTAGCGGCGGACGGTGTGTCTCGGCGGGCGACAGAATCGTCAGTGGTGCGTTCTGCCGGCGGGCCGTCTCGGCGATTACCTGGAGCGCTTCCGCTGTGTCCGTAGCCGTCAGGACGGGAATGCCGGGTTTGATTATGCCAGCTTTCTCCGCAGCAATACTGGCCAGCGTTTCCCCCAGCCACTTTTGGTGATCGTATTGGATGTTGGTGATGGCGCTGGCCAGCGGGGTGACGATGTTGGTGGCGTCGAGCCGGCCGCCTAAACCGGTTTCCCAAATTACCAAATCACATTTCCGGGCCGCGAAATAGCGCAGGGCTATTACCGTCACGACTTCAAAGAAAGTCGGATGCTCGCTTGCGGTGGGGTGAGCATCTGCTGGTCCGCCCGTCTCAATTTCGCGTGCTGAGTCCGACTTTTGCGCTCCGGCGCAGCGCCTCTCCCATCCCTGTTCCAGCAACGACCGCATCTCCACTGCCAAGCGCGCCACCTCGCTATCCGGGATGAGTTCGCGGTTGACCTGGATGCGCTCGCCAAAGGCGACCAGGTGCGGCGAGGTGAACAAGCCCACGCGCAAGCCCGCCGCGCGATAGATGCTCTCCAGCATCGCACACGTGGAGCCTTTGCCATTGGTGCCCGCTGCATGAATGAAACGCAGTTGGTTCTGGGGATTGCCCGCCAGCGCGGCCAGCTTGAAGGTGTTCTCCAGCCCGAACTTCGCGCCGAACCAGCGGAGGCTGTAAAGGAACTGGATGGCTTCGGGGTAGGTCATTCGTTTAGAGATGAGAGCGATGGGCTGTAATGCCGAACGGCTCACTTGGGCCGCCTGGAAATGTCACACGTCGGGATGAGCCCCCAAATCATGTTAGGAGAGCCTGAACTCGACGTTGCACTTGGCATCCGCATCCAATGCGGCCCGGTTTGGCTTTGGGGGGAACATCGCCAGCATTTCTTCGTTCCACTGGACAGCCTGTTCGAAGGTCATGTGCACATCGTGCGAGGCCATTCCGCTCCAGTCTGGGAATTCCAACCCTGGAGCGTCGTGCAACTGCCCATCACTCGGGGGCACAGGCGTGTTGGAGTTTTTCATAAAGTTCTTGGTTGCCATGCTTCAGAATAGTCGCCCGGAGTTCCGGTTCGTTCAAGTTCAGTCCGTTGAGCGTGATCAACTGGATTAAATCCTCCGTGTCCTTAAGGCGGCGGAGCGGCTTGCCGTGCTGAATGGCATGACATTTCAGGGCGATAAGGTGCAGCAACGACACAATGCCAAACGATACCTCTTCCACACTTGCCTGTTCCGCGTCAGCACGCATCCGTTCAAACACTTCATCGGCCACGAACATGAGGTCCACCGGAAGCCCGGCGCCAGGGGGCGGATTGAACTGCATAAAGGCCGGCGTCTCTCGATACACGCTCATGCCCAGCCCTTCCAAGAGCCGGCGCCATTGGTCTCGCCGGCTCCCTTGCACCAGCAGGTCAAGATCATCCGTAGCCCTGACGAATCCATGCGCCATCACGGCGTAGCCCCCAATGAGAAGGAGGGGCAAACCAGCTTCGCTCGCTTTCTGAGAGATGGTTCGGAGCACGCTCATGGCCGTGGCTCCGGCGCCTTCTGGTGGGTGTGCTGGAGGGCGGCGGCGATGAACCCTTTGAACAACGGGTGCGGCTGGTGCGGTTTGCTGCGGAACTCCGGATGGAACTGGCTCCCGATGAAGAACGGATGCTTCGGCAGCTCGATGATTTCCACCAGCTTCCCGTCGGGCGTATGCCCGCTGAAAGCAAAACCTGCCTTCTGGAATCGGTCGCGGTAGGCGTTGTTGAACTCGTAGCGATGGCGGTGGCGCTCCTTGGCCACGAACGCCCCATAGAGCTGCGCCGTCTTCGTCCCCAAGACCAACTGGCACGGCTGCGCCCCCAGCCGCATCGTGCCGCCTTTCTTCGTCACTTTTGTCTGGCCGTCCAGCATGGCGATGACCGGGTGGGGGGTGTTCGGATCGAACTCCGTCGAATGCGCCCTGGTCAATTTCAAAACGTTGCGCGCGAATTCAATCGTGGCGATTTGCATGCCGAGACACAGGCCAAGATACGGCACCTGGTTCTCGCGGGCGTAGCGCGCCGCCTGAACTTTGCCCTCGATGCCCCGTCCGCCGAAACCGCCGGGCACCAGGATGCCGCCCAGACCCTTGAGGTGTTTCTCCGCACCGTCCCGCTCGATGTCCTCCGCATCAACTTTCTGAATTTCCACCCCGCAGTCGTTCGCGATGCCGCCATGGCTGATCGCCTCATAGACCGACTTGTAGGCGTCCTGCAATTCGATGTATTTGCCCACGACACCGATTCGCACGCGGTGCTGCGGGGCGATGAGCTTGCGAATGATCTCCTGCCAATGCGCCATTTTGGCCGGTGGCGCATCCAGACGCAGCAGACTGCACACCAGGTCGTCCACACGCTCGCGCTGGAGCATCAGCGGCACCTCATAGATCGTGTGGTCAACGTCTCTCTCCTCCACCACCGCCTCAAACGGCACGTTGCAGAACAGGGAAATCTTCTGCCGCACTTCCTTGTCCAGCGGCTTCTCGCAGCGGCAGACCACGATATGGGGCGCGATGCCGATCTCGCGCAGTTTAGCGACCGATTGTTGCGTCGGCTTGGTCTTCAGCTCGCCGGCGGCCTTGATGAACGGAACATAGGTGACGTGGACGAAGATGGCGTTGGTGTATCCGACTTCGAGCGCGAATTCCCGGATGGCTTCCAGAAACGGCAGGCCCTCGATGTCGCCCGTCGTGCCGCCAATCTCCGTGATGATTACGTCCGCCCCGCTCTGTTCCGCCAGCACGTGAATACGGTTCTTGATTTCGTCGGTCACGTGCGGGATGACCTGCACGGTCTTGCCGAGGTATTTCCCCTCGCGCTCGTTATTGAGCACCGTCTGATACACCTGTCCGCTCGTCAGGTTGTTCAGCCGCGTCAACTGCACGTTCGTGAACCGCTCGTAATGGCCGAGGTCGAGGTCGGTCTCCGCGCCGTCGTCAAGGACATAAACTTCGCCATGCTGGTACGGGTTCATCGTGCCTGGATCAACGTTGAGATACGGGTCAAACTTCTGCAAGGCGACCTTCAAGCCGCGGTTTTCGAGCAGCGTGCCCAGCGAGGCCGCCGTCAGGCCCTTGCCCAACGAACTCACCACACCGCCCGTTACGAATATGTATTTCATGGAATAGTTGATAGTGATTTGAGTTGATGGTTGATAGTAGGAGCACCGAATACGTTGGCTTCCGCTATCAACTATCAACTCACATCTTACTATCGACTTGCACCCAGCAGCCGTTCCACCCGCCCCACATCCGCCGGCACATCCACCCCTACGCTGTCGTATTCCACTTCCACGACGGTGATGGAAATGCCGTTTTCCAAGGCCCGCAACTGTTCGAGTTTCTCCGCCCGTTCGAGCGGCGACACCGGGCATTTGACCAAACGCAACAACGCGCCCCGCCGATAACCGTAAATGCCCAGGTGCTTCAAAAAAGGAAACGCCGCCAACTGCTCGCTCACCGAACCACTGGCGGCTTCGCGCAAATACGGTATCGTGCGCCGGGAAAAGTATAGAGCGCGACCGGTGGCACTGACAACGACTTTTACGACGTTCGGGTTGCCATACTCGTCCGGGTTCGTGATCGGCGTTGCCGCCGTGGACATTTCCGTCTGCGCCAGCGCGCCGGCAACAGCGTCAATAACGGCCGGGTCAATCAGCGGCTCGTCCCCCTGGACGTTCACGACCGCATCGCAGGCCCAGCGCGCGGCCACTTCGGCGATCCGGTCCGAGCCGCTCGGATGATCGGGCGCGGTCATTTCGGCCCGGCAGAAGCCTTGCGCGACCTCCCAAATCCGGGTGTCGTCCGTGGCCACGATCACTTCCGCCAGCGATTTGGCCTGCTGGCAGCGCTCGACCACGTGCCGGATGAGCGGCTTGCCCGCAATCAGCGCCAGCGGCTTCCCGGGAAACCGTGTCGAGGCGTATCGGGCGGGAATAATGCCAATCACTTTCATCGCGCTCTTTTTAACCGCAGCGCTCGTAGATTGCACGGACGAAAAGTGGCAGAATGCGAAGTGATATGCGCGTGTGCCACTTGCATTCATTCGCGCAGGCTTTATAATTCCTAATTGTCCAGTTTATGAACCGTGTCCGAAGAGTCCTGATTTTGCGCCTCCTCGGCTCATTAATCTTTTCCGCCGCTCCGATTGCCGCATCAGCCAGCCTCTATTCGCTGACGGTGTTGAGTAATAATCCGGTGGCCTATTGGCGGCTGGATGAAGGTCCCGATAACGGAGCGGGTAATGATGGCCTCACCGCGCATGACTATGTCGGCGGCCACAACGCCACTTACACTAACGTCATTTTAGGGATGTCGGGCTACAATCCGTTGGTGGATCTGGACACAGCGGCCCTGTTTGGCGTTTTCGCCTTGTCCAACAGTCATGCGGGTGAAATCAACCTGACCAACAATGGGATAGCGAACATCAACTTTGCCACGCCCTCGGGCGCCAACGCCGAGTTTTCCGTGGAAGCCTGGGTCAACAGCACCAACGCAACCCAAATCAGCGGCGCGGGAATCGTGGCCAAAGGCCCTGGTCACGGCGAGCAGTTTGATCTGGATGTGTACGGTGGCATCAGATTCTTTGTGCGCAACGCTGGCGGCACTGTTTCCAGCGCCATCTCCTCGGTGGTTCCGACGGTGGGCCAGTGGTATCATCTGGTAGGAGTATGCGACGAGAGCAACGGACTGGTGCATCTTTATATTAACGGTGTGGACAATATCAATGCCGCCATTACGGCTGGAACAGGACTTAACACTGCGGCGACGACCAACACTGCCTTGCCCGGTGCCGCTTTGGTGAGCATCGGCGCACGGACGTCGGGACAGACCACATACATTTATGACTACCAATTCCAAGGCAAGATTGACGAAGTGGCCATTTACAACTACGCGTTGAGTGCCAGGCAGGTCGTGGCGGACTATCAGGCCGGGATTGCCACTCTCCAATTCACTAACTCAACGCTACGAAACCCCAACCTTATTCTGGCCGGCTTGGGCGGCGCTGGCAACGGCATTTACACTTTTCTGGCCTCGACGAACCTCACGCTGCCGCTGACCAACTGGACGACGGTCGCCACCAATTCGTTTGATGGCAATGGCCGCTTCAATCTGACCAACCCCATGAATCGGAGCGTGAAACAGCAATTCTATGCGCTGCAGGCTTTGCCGGTGGCAAACGCCCTGTGGATTCCCACGTGTGGCGCCTGGCTGGGAAACACCTATTATAATTCCACCACGGTCGAAGGCCGGACTGGCCGGCAACTCGATTTTCTTCATTTCTATAATGGAACCCAGACGAATCTAACGTCAACAGAACTGTCTCTCATCGCCACCGGACAAAAACTGTTGATCAATTTCATCCCGGCCACCAACTGGTCCTGGGCCGTCGGCGTGGCCAGGGGCGGGAGGGCGTCGGTGGATCTTGGCATGACCAACTTCGCGAGGTCCGTTGCGAGCATCAAGCCGGCAAAGGTCATGTTGACCATTTTGGGCGAGCAAGAACGTTACGTGACCGGCGGCGGCGGCAACGAGGCTGGTGCTGGCACGACCAACCAATTTGTGGAAATGTGGCAAAATGTTTGGAATACTTTCCAGGCGGAAGGCGCGACCAACGTCATCTGGTTCTGGGACGTTGAGGGATCATGGCTCGACAGCCTCTATGGCGGGCTCTGGCCCGGCAACAACTATGTGGACTGGGTCATGTGGGATCCTTACCAGGATTCGTCCCAGGCATATACCAACAAGCTTATGGGCATTTACAACTGGTTTTTAGCCCATTCCACCGCGGCATGCGATTGGGCTGACAAGCCCTGGGGTCTGGCTGAATGGGGCATTGGCCTCAACACGAATTGGATTCCGACAGCGGCCGATCAGACGGCTGCATTCAACCAGATGAATGCCGCCGTGAATAACAACCAGTTTCCCAAGCTCAAGCTGCTTGCCTACTTTGATGAGACCTACTCGCTGATCACCAACACCGCCTTTCCCGCCTACAGCAATTTTTGCAATTCGCCGTATATGGAGCAGCAGTGTTCCCCTTGATTATTTATGACGCCGCGCAACTGCCTCCGCAGTGCTCTGTCTCGCAGGAAGGCGCCTGTAAATGTCAACGCCTGCTCAACCAGCTCACTTGGGAATGTTCAATGCCGGGGCGCAAAAAGCAATTCCTGAATGAGGTCCAGCCCATCGGCCCCACCCCCATCAACTATTCGGCTGGCCTTTTCCCAACCGATCAAGCCTAATTGTCCCATACCTGAACGCTATTGCGCTATGCAACTGGAACTGATTGGACCACACCCCTTCGCGCGGGATGAGCAGGGCCGGCAGATAACTCGAATCGGCACCTTGTTCCCGCCATACGGCGCGCTGTGGACTCAATTGCCGGGCGTGCACGCGCTGCAGCGGTTGGGGTTTATTGACCGCGTCAACGCGCAACGCGCCCGGAACGCTCAGCCTCCGCTCCCCCTGGAGCAAGAAGAGAAGCTTTCAGCCGAGTCGGTGGACCTCATCTTCGAAGCCGACCATATTCTGATCCGGCCCGACCCCGAACGCATGGACCTGGCCTGCGCCGCGGATGAACTGCTGCAAGGGCTGGTTTCCAAACGGCAGGTGAAGTTCCTCTCGGTGGCCGATCGCCGGGTGCGCGAGGCCATCAAACACCGCGGAGAGTGTTGGCGGCTCAGCTCCATTCCCAGAACCCGCGAAGCCAAGGAACGTCTGGTGTTCGGCTCGAAGGTGGGCATCCACGGGCTGCCCATTTACTTTTACAACCGGCTGACCGGCACACGGTGGCTGACCTGTCAGGAATTTGAAACCCTCGGCCACCTGGACAACACCAGCCTCGCCCGCCATCTGCAGGAGATCGCCGACCATGCGATCCTGCGCAACCGGCTGGGGCGGCCCGAGGTGGACTTTTTTGCCGCCGACCTGCGGCGCTTTGGCGCGCGGCAATTTGCCGGCGTGGCCTATGAGCAACTGCCGCCCGAGCCACTACGGGCGAAGTTCGAGGAACTGCGAGCCCACTTTCGTTCGGCGGTGCATGAGGCCTTCCGCACGGATGATTGCCATAACAAGGCCTGGTGCGAACGGATTCTCGCCACGCTCTTTCTCGAAGGCAACGAAGCGCAGACCGAACAGATTTTGAGCGGCCTCAGCCCGGAGTTCTTTATGCAGGTCGAGTGGCTGCCCGGCGGGCGGTTCGAGGAGGGCGAGTTTCTGTTCGACTCGATCTTCGATGAAGCGGCGAATCACCCCGAGGATGCGGAGCTGCAACGGCTGTGCGACCCGAGGGCCAAAGGCATCATTTTCAACCTCATCCGCGAGTACGGCGACCTCGAATTCGTGAACGTGGGCTGTGTGCCGGAATCGTTGTCGCTCGACCGGCCGCAGAAGCAGGGCCGGCGAGGCGTTTATCTTGCAGAATTCCATTCGCGGAGCGAGCGCACTACCATCAAGCGCTTCATGCGCCTCCAGAAGTGGGGAATCTGGGAGCACCTGGATGAAGGCAAGGACCTGCTGCAATCGGTTAAGGAGAGCGACGATTACACCGACTACTGGCTGGATCGGCGCCTGGGCTGCCGCCAGTTGGGGATGAATCTGACCCGCCGTGTCGCGATGCGCCGCCTGAGCGAGATCTATAACGGCGCCAACGCCCGGTTCCGGGGCGAGATGATCCGGACCATCTACTTCGAGCGCGAGTATCTGCCCGGCATGGCCACCGACAAGCTGCCGCTGGAAAAGTATGCCCGGCACGGTTACGGCCCCAAACTGGCGGAACTCCTGGGCCGAGCCGCCGCGTCCAGTATGATCGTGGGCCGCGCGCTCGAATCTGGCACCCGTCCGGCTTTCGATGATGGCGACGAAGTGGTGCGGGAAGGCGAGGATGGACTCCCTTTTGAAATCCTGGTGGGCGACCATAGCGGCGCGTTTGGCGAGTACAAGCTTCCTCTGGAAACCTTCGCCGCCCATTATGCCCGGCCGGTCAACACGCGCGACAAGGTCATGCCCAATCCGCAGCAATTTGCCACTGCCTACCTGAACGCGTTCCAAGAGCAATTTCTTCACATCCAAGGCGATTACCGCAAGCGCCGCCGCGCGTTCGACACGCTTTTCAAACACTGCAAATACGACCCCGGCGGCAGCTTCGCCTTCCGTTGGGAATGCGTGCTGCGCCGTCTTGACCAGACCAATCCGGAAACGCTCGTTGAGGCCGTTCGTCGGCACATTTGGGTGCTGAACCGCGAGCCGGGGAAGCTGGCCCCTTCCCCGCCGCCTCCGCCGGAGCCGGTCGTCAGGCCATAGCCCGGACATTTACCTGCGGGTCCTGAGCGCCGGTTTCCAAACCGGCTTATGGCGCCCGTACTCGTCATCCGTATCCTTCCCTAACGTCGGGCATCACTCGCGCGCATCCGGCTCAAGCACGGCAACGGCCGCACCCGCTGGGGCGCCGGCGTGGACACCAACATCGAACTCGCCTCCGTACGGCCCGTGCTCAACGCGTCTTATTCAGAACAGCGTGTAGATGAACGGCGTCAGGCCGGAGCTGCTGGAGAGGAAAACCAACAGGCCAAAAACCAGCAGCGTCAGCAGCAGCGGCAGGAGCCACCACTTCTTGTTCTGCTTCATGAAGCCCCATAGGTCGCGGAAAATGCCGCCTCGGCCCTGCTCGGCCGCAGCGCGCTCGAACTCATTTTCCTTCCGCTCGCTCATCAATCGCAGGCGCTAGTATTGGCGGAAGTAGGCGCGGATATCCGCGGGCGTGTGTTTGGGCGTCCAGAAGCTCGCCCGGTTTGGCGCGGGCTTGCGGGCCAACCAGTCGCGGCCTTGAAGGCGAAACCACAACGCCAGCGGGGTGATGAGGCCGTAGAACATCACCGCCAGCATAATCTGAGAAACCACCCATCCGATGGGAAAGCTCAGCACCGTCGCACCGACAAAGAGCCAGCGCAGGGCGGCCGGCCGGATCAGTCCCAGCCCGCCCAGCCCGACGGCCAGCACTCCAAACGCCACCCCGGCCTGGTGCTGACCGCGCACGACGTAGCGGTGCAGGGCAACCCCCAG
>JBEKJO010000174.1:0-11998 GCA_050011195.1 Verrucomicrobiota bacterium
GGGTCTCCCTGATTACGGCAGGGGGGCTTCCGTCCATTCCGTCTCCAACCATCGGCGCGACGACCGGGGTTTGCCCGGCTGCCCGGCGATTCGGCTTCTCGCCTATCGCCCGCTTTGCAGGCTTGGTCTTTCACTCGAAGACTCGCCCATTCCTGTCCGCAGCAACGTGCGCCGCGGGAGATTCGCGGCAAATCTGCGCTCCGTTGGCCGTCGGAAGCTGCAGCGGACAGGAATGTCCGCGCTCCTCCCGCCGTCACTGAGGGATTACCACCGCGCCGTTTCCCCTTCCGAAAGGCGGCTTTTCAACGCCCTGGAATAAACATCGCTAATGCCGGCTACGTCCCGAGTCTCTCCCGGTCCACTGGCGCCTTGGCAGCAGGGCGGGAGCAGTGGAGCGGCAGCCCCCGCCCCTGAACCCCCAGGCAAAGACGGACCCCTCTCCCCAGCCCCTCTCCCCTTGGGAAGGGGAGAGGGTGGTCGCAGGCCGGGGGGAGGGGAACATACCGATTGTGACAGTGAAATGGTATGATACCCCAAGTCGCCTTCTCCCGAACATTTCAAAGGTCGAGACTCCAAAGCAAGCATCTCCTCAGACTTCAACTGCGGCTTCCAGCTCTTCACTACAGAACCCGCTTCGCCAGTCGGTTTTGAACCGGTGATTTTGGGCGGCGGTTGGGCCGGTAACTCCAGCTTCAGGCGCTGCAGGAGCAGTTGAACATCGGTTTTTGGATCTTGGCATTACCCACATCTTTTTCCTTTGGGTTTGAGGGTTTCTAATCCATGACACATCCACATCAATCGGTTCCAGCCGCGCCAGTGGGTCTGCCAGCCAGGCATTCCATCGCCACGCCGCGCCAGAAACCCACCCACCCGCGCCACCGACACCAACGCGGTGCGATGGGTCCAGCCGCCCTTGGGCTGGCCAAACTGCACCGCCAAAAGCGCCAGCAACTCGGAGCCAAAGACTTTGGCGTCCACCGGCTCGTCTGGACGAGCCCGAGCCAGCCACTGGGTGTTGAACAGTCGCACCGCCACCACGCCCAGCACCCCCACCAGCGACTCGATCCGATAGGCCCGCTCCATTTGGCTGTCCTCGGCCCCGGCCCCGCTCTTGAGGGCTTTGTGATACTCCTCCACGCACCAACGCAGGGTGTAAATGCCTATAACTCGCCGGACTTGCCTCCAGGTATCGCAGGGCAGCGATGTCAGCAACCGCCAGTGCAGTGGCTCGGTCCCCGGCGGCGCATTGACCTCTCGGACCGGCTCCAGCACTGCTGGCCCAACAAGCCCAGGGCGACTGCCCGAGGGCGTTCTGCCAAATCCCACCCCTCGACTTGCAGGGCCAGGCGGCTGTGCAGCAGCAAGCCGCGCCCTCGCCCGTTGCCTAACCCTAACGGCGCTGGTCCCCTTGGGCAAAGGGCGGATCACTTTCAAAGTACGTGCTGGTCAAATCATACCACAGCACCTCGAAGCGGGCGTTGAACCAGTCTTTCCAGCGCTGGGTCAGGTGCGTGAACCAATCCTTTTTGTGCTTCAGCAAGCGCTCGTGGCCTTCGTAGCGCTGGTGAATCTCGGCCAGCTCCAAGTCCACGCCCAGCAGGCCGGCCATCGCGCTGTGCTCAAACCAGTGCCGATACCACCGCCCTTCGCTGCCCGGATTCAGCAACCGATCCGTCACCCCAAGGCGCAGCACCCAATCCCCGCGCGTGCCCTTGCGGCTGGGCGGCAGGCGCTCCGCCCAGAAACGGTCTAAGCCCAGTTGCCCCCGCAACGGCCCCGCCCGCCAGCAGGCGCCCCACTGCCGCGGCCGATGCAGCGACCGTTGGCTCAGGCGAATCCGCACAATCTCGGCGTCGTCCACCGGACCGATCCGATCCTCCGGGAACAGCGCCACCGTCCGCGGGCGGGCTTGGCCCTCCTCAAGAATCTCGAGGGTCTTGCGCCCGGCCGCTGGCTGACGGTCGTTGATCTCGCCCAGGGACAGAGCGTGGCGTTGCACCACCCGGCCGCTGGCCCCCCGCCGGTTTTCCACCAGGCTGTAATCGCGAGGCTGCTGACCGTTTTTCTTTCGCGTCGTGTAGCGTAGGAACATAACGACTGCCGATTATGCACATCGGCGCGCGCTGGGGAACAGGGCAGGTCTTCCCTACCGCCAGCTTTGACCATTGGGGAGAATCCCCGCGCTTGAAAGTCAATGACTTGCGCCCCCAAAATAGTTGAACCAAGGGCCGAATCCGCCAAGTCGGGTTAATGCGGGCGGTGGCTCAGGCGGTAGGCTTCCGTCGTCGTGTAATACTTGGCAATCATGTTGGGCACTTCCCAGCCGGGCATGTTCCCCTCCACCAGGAAACGCAGGAATTTCTCGGTGACTTGCGCGAAGTGCTGCTCGTGGCCGACGCGGTATTTGTCGGGGATGATGATTTCCCAGGCGGCGCCGGCTGGTTTCAGGTCCAGGCCAGGCCAGGTGGTGTGGAGCTTCGCGACGGCGGCACGGAGGGTTTGCGCGAACTGCGGGGCGGCCACGCCGGACGTGTTTTCCACGTAGAGAGCGGGTTGGTAGTTCTGCTCGGCGCCTTGCTTGATGAGAAGTTGGCAGCGGGTGCCGCGGACCAGCGCGTAGTGGGTGTCGCCCGCACCCGGTGGGGCCTCGAATCTCCACAGGGCGCTGACCTTGACATGGACGCCGCGCAGCGTGTAAGCAACTTCGCCGTTGGCAAAGACTTCGAGGGCGCCGTCCGGGCCGATGTCTTTCTTGAAGAACTCCGGGTAATGGCCGAGGCCGGTGGAGCGCTTGAACTGCTCGGGAGTGAGCGTGGTGGGCCAGCGGCGGGCCTCGCGCACTTTGATGTCTTTGCGCCAGTCGAGGGTCTGGTCCGGGAAACAAACCCACTGGACAGCATCAATCAAGTGGGTGCCGACGTCGGGGATGGATTCGCCCTGCTGGCGGACATCGTAGAACCACGCGGGCCGGAGGAGGGGCTTGCCAGCCACTTCCTTGAAGAAGTGGTGGACGCTTTCCATGACGACGGCGGGCTGCTCGGGGGTGCCCTTTTCGAGCGCGCCGAGAAGCTCGGGCAGGCGGGCCAGTTCGCGCTGGAGGATGCTGGCGATCTCGTAGCGCTCGGTCATGATGTCGTAGAGCAGGACTTTGTTCGCAGCGGCGCGGGTGAAGGCCTGGCGGAGCAGGTCGAAGTCGGCGGGGGTAATGGCCATCGGCTTGTCGGCGAGGACGTTGAAGCCGGCGGAGACGGCGCGGTTGATGTATTCAGTTTTGCGGGCGTTGTTGCCGGCCAACACGACGACGTTGCCGGCTTTCTCCGGCAGCATCCGTTCGAGGAAGTCGGGGCCGGTATAGACCTTTTCCTCCCAGTGAGTGGGCTGGTCAGGGCGGGTGTTGAAGCCCTCAATGCGTTTGAGGTGCTCCTGCAAGTCCGCCCCCGCGGGCGCATAGACATGCACGACCGGGCTGACCTGCGGGTACATGAACTTCTGGACCAGGCCCGCGTGAAAGTGCCCGGGGTCCAGGGTGATGAGACGGACTTCGTTGGTGGCAGCGGTGGCGGAGAGAATGCAGAATGCAGAATGCAGAATGCAGAATGCGAAATACAGCGCTGCGGCCTTCGGGGTTTCGGCGGGGGTCATGCTTTCTTGAGCAGGCGGTCGATGCCGTAGGGGGCGCGTTGGGGGCGGGAGAGCATGGCGTTGGCCTGGTCGTCGCCGGCAAAGGCTTCCTTGACGGGGTCCCAGCGGAGGTTGCGGCCCAGCTTCATGGAAATCCAGCCGAGGATGCAGGCGCTGGTGGAACGATGGGCCTGCTCCGGGTTGGTGGCCGCCGGCTGGCGGGTTTGGATGCTGGCAAGCCAATCGCCGTGGTGCTCGTTGCTCGGATGAGAGTGGTATTCATTGGGACCAATCTTCGAGTTCAGAATCTTGGGATCGCTCGCATCGAGGGCTTTGCCGAAGGCGCTGACGGGGTCGCTGGCGGTGACCTTGCCGGAGCGACGGGTGACGAAAATCCAGCCGTCGGCGCCCTCGAAGCGGATGCCGTTGTTGAACTTGTTGTCAATGATCATGGTGATGCCGTTGGCGTATTTGGCCTCAATGTGGTAGGGGCCGTGGACGTTCCACAATCCCTGCTTGGGGAACTCCGCCTTGCCTTCGATCTCGATCGGGCCGGTGTATTCGGTGTTCATGCCCCAGTGGGCGATGTCCACATGATGCGCCCCCCAGCCAGTGATCATGCCGAGGCAGTAAGAATCGATGCGCAACCAGCCAGGGCGGTCGTTGATGCTATTCTGCGGGTGGACGCGGTCGTCGGTGTAGGGGACCTTCGGCGTGGCGCCCAGCCACATCTCATAGTTAAGGTTGGGCGGGACGGGCATCTCCTGTTCGTTGCCGCCCGAGGAGTCCACCGGCAGGCCGACCTTGACGGTGCGCAACTGGCCGATGCGCCCATTGCGGACCAGCTCGACGGCGAGGCGGAACTGGGATTCGGACCGTTGCTGGCTGCCGATCTGGAAGGCGCACTTCCGGGCACGGACGATGTCGCTGACGGCGCGGCCCTCAACGAGGGTCATGGCGAACGGTTTCTGAACGTAAATGTCTTTGCCCGCGAGCGCGCCGGCGATGACCGGTTCGGCGTGCCAGTGGTCGGGGGTGCTGACGGCGATGGCGTCAACCTGCGGGTCTTTGAGTAGTTCGCGGTAGTCGCCGTAGGTCTTCACGGCCACGGCCTTGTCGCTGTTCGCTTTCTTCGCATACGCGCCTTCAACAAAGGTCTTCGCGTGCTGGAGGCGCTTGGAGTCCAGGTCGCAGACGGCGACGATGCGGGCGCGGTCCTGCTTGAGGAAGCCCGGCATATCCATCGTGTGGCCGATGCGGCCGCAGCCGATCTGGCCAATTTGGATCTTGTTGCCGGGCGCGTCTTTGCCCAAGACGGAGGCGGGGACGATGGTGGGCAGGACCGCTGCGCCGGCGGCGCCGGCCAGGGAGGTCTTGAGGAATTGTCGCCGGGATACTTGCAGATGTTTGTTCATAATATTTGGACGGTCAGCGGACACAGTTTATTTAGGCCCTCCTTGCCAGACAAGTACTCTTGCGGGGGTTGAGGATTTTCGGGCGCAAGGGTATTGCGCGTTGGGCCGCAACTTTATGCCTCTCCCAGTGTTCCACATGAGACTATGACAAAACTCATCGCAATTCTCGTTGTGACCGCCTGTGCGGTTGCCAGCACCGCAGTCGCCGCCACCTACTCTACTGAGGCGACCATGACACGACAAATGGACAAGGGCACATACGAGGTGGTCGTCCGTGTATTGCGCTTGGCAGAGCGGAACGGCACGGTCACCGAGCAGTTGATCGAGCAGCCCAAGATAATGTCTTCCCCGGGTGTTCCAGCCAGCCTGCATTGTGGATTGCAGCCGTCTGACCACGATTACACAAAGAAGGAGAACGTGAGCGTAGATGTTTCCTGGCCAGAGGCTGGCAAGAGAGACTTTGCCATTTGCACGGTTGTTGTCAAACTCGGGGACAAGATCGTGTCGAAGACCAAAATGCAGGTGACGGTGGAAGAGAAGTGAGCAGGTTGCTCGCTTACAAATCACTATAGCCGGAGCTTACTTGGTCTCGCCCATAGCCCAGAGGATGCCGCCGAGGATGTGCTTCGTGAACTTGGGATCGGAGTAGTGCTCGGCCTGGTGGCCGAGGGCGGTGTACCACTCGCGCCCGCCATCGAATTGGTGACGCCAGGCCAGTGGGGATTCATCGCCGAATTTCTTGCCGGGAGACTTGTCCTTGGCGGGATCGTCGAGAGTGGTCAGGTCGCCGGCGAGCAGGACGTGCAGGCCGTCGGGCATGTGGTCGAGGAAGTAGAATTCGTCCGTCCACTCGAAGGTGGCGGCCAGGTGAGCGGTGGAGGGGTCTTTGGGGTCTTTGACCTTGACGGTAAAGGTTTGCAGTTTCGGGTGGCGGAGGAATTTGCCGCCGAGCATTTCCCAGAACCAGGGCCATTGGCGCATGGAACCGCTCGTGGAATGGATGCCAACAAACCCGCCGCCGGCGCGGATATAGCGCTGGAACGCGGCCTTCTGTTCCTCGTTGTCAAAGATTTCGTTATTGGTGTTGTCGAAGATCAGGGCCTTGTAACGCTTGAGATTCTGAAAGGTGAACATCGCGGGGTCGTCCGAGACGTCCACCGCAAAGCTATTCTCCGCGCCGAGCTTCTTGATGGCAGTGACGCTGGCGGGGATGTTGTCGTGAACATAGAGGCCCTTGCCGATTTGGTTCTTGGTATAGACCAGCACCCGGCGTTCAGGAGACGCGCCGAGGACGCCTGCCGTCACGCAAGCCAGGACGAGGAGGGAGACCGTTAACGTTTTCATACGGGATGAAGTCAGCATCTGCGGTTTTAACGAAATAGACACAATGATTCAGCCGACCGCGCCACCGGCGCAGTCAGCGCGGGTATTATGTCGATGACCGGAGATTGATCAAGTGAAAGAAGAGGCGATAGCGCGCGCGCGGGCGGGCCGGAGACAATCCGGAAGCCTCCTTGTGAAAAAAGCCCGTGTATAATGGGCATCCGGGCTTGTGAACGCCTCACCGGCCTAAACCGGCGCACAGTGCTGGGCATTCTTGAAAGGGCTGGTGAACATTACCCAGAAACACCAGGGCTGTTCGACAATCCCGCCGATTGGGAAGAGCCGAAAGATTAAGCATGGGGGTTGGCGTGGCGCTGCTGGCCACTTCCCCATCGTTAAGCCGGGCAAAGGTCAGAATCGTCCGAATTTAGCGTATCCGTCTGAAACTGTACGGCACGGGCAGAGGGCTCCAGTTCTCTCACCCGGATTTGCTCTTTTACGGCCCTTAGAAAGACGACGACAGACCCGAAAATGCCCCTTTTAATCAGTATTGTCAAAAATGCGACAAGACCGGCAATGCCTAAAATTGCAAGAAAAAGCGGAGAACGGAGTGCCAGGTAAGACCCCAAAGCCGACCGCTCCCTCTTAACAAATTCGCTCAATTCTTCTTTCAATTTAGGGTCAGCGAGGCCCTCAATCCGCAGAGCGGCCCGGCTTTTGTAAGCCCTCACTTGCTTTGCGATGCCTGTGGTTGCGCCCAAAAGAATGCCGATCCAGGCATGATAAAAGGAAACCCGGTGAGCAAACCGAATGCTGCTGTTCAATGAATTGCGCAGATCGGCGTATGCGGGATGATCGAATCCGAAGCCTTGACCCCTGTTTGCCGCGAGGTCAAAAAGATCATCCCGGATCGCAAAAAGCCTCTGACGATAGGCGTCGAGCACAAAGCGGCACCATCCATAGTGCCAAAAAGCCCATAATGCAGCGAGTGCAAAACACGCTCGTAAAACCATTTGGTTTTCACTCATATGTCCTCTTTACGTGTATTTCCACTTTCTGGAAGTTTACTTGATGATCTGTTTTTGTCAATTTCAGTCTCGTATTTTTTAAGCCTTTCCGCAAGTCTTGCAACGTTTTGGTAGTGGTACAGTTTGCCTCCCACAAATTGAACTCGGGGCTTGAATCTTCCCAGGTTTGGCGCAACAGTGCGCCATGCCTAAACGCTCAAGCAGTCCAAAAGACCTGAACCAGTTGGCGGCCAGCATCGTGGCCCAGTCCACCGGACAGCCGTTGCCGGTGATTCAGATCAAACCGGACAAACCCAACAAACCCGACAAACCGAAGAAGAATCCCGCAGCCGTCGCCCTCGGCAGGCTCGGAGGATTGAAGGGGGGAAAAGCCAGAGCAAAGTCACTAACCGCGAAACAGCGGAAGGAAATAGCAAAACTGGCCGCGAAAGCCCGATGGAAGGCGTAAAAGCAAAATAAATTGCGTTTTTTTGTTGGTCCAGCCGCACATTCGCTAGTGTCGTATTATCAGATATTTACAAGTAGATTGCCTGCCTAGATTATACCCCTGGTTGTCATCTTGATACGATTTCACTTGCGCCCACTTGGGCGCTTGTGCATATTACCCGCGACAGTGCGACATTTGTTTTATGGACGAACATCTATCAAATATAATGGATCAGGCCAAGCGGAAGCTGGCCGAGCAGGAGCAGGCAGTTCTTGACTCCAAGAAATTCATCAACCAACTGTGCCAATTCGGCGGGACACCGCCGATTTACAAGTTGGATGAAGCGGGGCCGTCCGCCTCGGGCATCGGCGCAATCCAGAGCGATACGTTCTACGGCAAGGTTGCTACGACCGCCGTGCGTGAGTTATTGGAAATGCGCAAAGCCTCAGGGTTGGGCGCGGCCAGTTCTTCAGAAATAATCGAGGTGCTTGAAGCAGGCGGTTTTGACTTCTCAACATTAAGCCCGGATGAGGGAGTTGCGAAGCGGGCCGTGACGATCACCATTGGGAAAAACTCTTCCATTTTTCACAAACTGCCGAACGGAAAATGGGGGCTGTTAAGCTGGTATCCTGATGCCAAAGATCGGAAAAGGCAAAAGGCAGATGCGGCGGCCTCCAACGGTACCGCAAAGCCAGCCGAGCCGGTATCGGAGCCTCAACCGGCCCCAGCGCCTGAACCTAAAGTGTCGGTGCCGAAGGCCGAGTAGAAAAGATTTGCCCGCAGACGTTGATAGCGCCTGCGGGCACAGATTCAGCAGTGCGACCTGCTGGATGGACGTGCGAGCGGGGTTACCGCCCTTCATTTCCGCAAGGAAAGTAACCAAAGACCCGCTCGGCGTCAACCGAAAAGTCGTGTTTTTTAGCGCATTAAAACCGCTTGAAAACGTGTTACAAATGCGGAGCGCCGATTTGTTTTCGTGCGTGGGTCCGAGACCCAATCACAAAGCAACGGAAGCGACCGCCGGCGGGTGTTAAAGCCTGGCCAATTCATCCAGACCGCCAATGTCGGCAGTTCTGGTTTAGGTTCTGGAAGAATTAAACAGAACTAATGGTATCAAGCCGCGCAGGACACAACTGCGCGGCCCTTTAATTTATTTCACTTTTCCTGTTGACACTGCTTGACCGCTCAAGCATATTATCACCATGAACAAATTGAGTACTGAAGAAAAAGTCAGAGTGGTTGCCTGTTTGGTTGAGGGCAATTCGCTCCGTTCTACAGTCCGCATGACCGGGATTCACCGCACCACGATTCAAAATCTTCTGGTGGACCTGGGCAACGCCTGCGCCGAATATCAGGACAGCGCCATGCGCAACCTCAAGTGCAAGCGCGTTGAGTGTGATGAAATCTGGAGCTTCTGCGGTTCCAAAGAAAAGAACACGAAGCCCGAAATGAAGGCGGCGGGATGGGGCGACGTTTGGACCTGGGTTGCGATTGACCCGGTTACGAAGCTGGTGCCCTGCTGGCATGTTGGCAATCGCACCCCGTCAGACGCTTACTGGTTTATCCACGATTTGAAAGACCGGCTCGCCAGCCGCACGCAACTGACTACGGACGGCCTCAAGTTCTACGTTCAGGCGGTTGAAGATGCGTTCGGGTCTGAGATTGATTACGCGCAACTGATAAAGCTTTACGGCATTCCGGGCCGGACGGGCCAAGATCACCCCACCGAAGTCCGCTACAGCCCGCCTGAGTGCATCGGGGAACGCAAAATCCGCGTTCAGGGGAACCCGGACAAGAAATACGTTTCAACCAGCATCGTTGAGCGGCAGAATCTCACCATGCGGACGGGGATGCGGAGATTTACCCGGTTGACGAACGGCTTTTCAAAGAAGGTCGCTAACCACAGGGCAGCAATCGCTTTGCACTACTTCTATTACAACTTCGCCCGGATTCACCAAACTTTGCGCGTGACACCGGCGATGGAAGTTGGTATTTCAGATCATGTTTGGAGTTTGGAAGAAATGGTGAAGCTGCTTAAATAATCGAAACGGGAGAAATCAAATTATGCAACTGGCACTGCAAGTATTCGAGGACGAGAAGCACCACAAAATCCGCACGGTCACAATAGATGGAGAAGCATGGTTTTACGCCTTGGACATCTGCGAGGCATTAGACATCAAGAACTCCCGTGATGCGCTGGGAAGGCTTGATGATGATGAAAAACGAACTGTCGGTAGTGCCGACAGTTCGGTTGTGGCGTCACGCACAAACCCCCAAATCATTAGCGAATCAGGACTTTACAATCTTGTCTTTCAGAGCCGAAAGGAAGAAGCAAGGCGCTTTAGAAAGTGGGTTACAAGCGAGGTTCTTCCTCGGATTCGTAAAACTGGATCGTTTGGGATGGTCAGCATCAAAACACCCAAATTTGTCAGGCGCTTTAACGATAACTGGGACAGAACGGAAAGGGGGTATTTTTCCATTATCAGCGAATTATACATTCGGTTTGCTGGCAGGCTTGAGCAGGTCGGCCACATTCTTGCTGACAATGCTCCAGACGGAAAAGAGATTCGTCCAGATGTCAGCGTTGGAAAAACATTCCCCGCCTGGTTAAAGAAGAATTACCCACTAAAAGCGAATTATTACAAAATGTATTCTCACAAATTGCCAGATGGAATGCTCGTGGACGCAAGACAATACCGGAACGACATGCTGGAAATCTTCATAGAATTTATTGATGTGGAGTGGCTCCCAAACCATGCGCCAGCATATCTTGAGTCGAGAGATCGAAAAGCCTTATCATATTTGCCCAAGTTGTTGCCCCCAGCAAAAGGGTGAATTTCAAACTGTACCACTACCAACGTTTTTCTTGCGAAATGAGCGTTCTCCCAACGCCCAGACAGCGCTGCCCCCAGCGACCGTATAGACCACCGATTTGCTGAATGTAATGTTTCCCAGGATATTAAGCGCCAGTTGGGCCACGGTCGTCTGGCCGCTCAAACAAGCAATACTTTTGTATGCAAAGAATGCGATTGCGGCAATTCCTCCCCATTTTACGAGCATCTGCACTACTCTTGCAAGCCCATCCACAACAGAAACAAACCGGTGAGTTGTTGCCTTTAATTCTGCATTGCTCAATTTCCTTCTGGCCATCTCGCCCGCATTAAACCGCCTTCGGGCTGATAATGCAACTCAAAACTCATCTCGATAAAAAGCCTGACGCGCCCGTACCCCGGACAGCACCAATCCGCGAGTACACGACCGATTTTCCACCCGGGCACAATCTAATGCACCATGACCCTCGCGCTGTTGCGCGGCGACACGGTGCTGGTGGCCGGGCAGGGACCAATCGGGTTGATGTTCACCCGCCTCCTGGCCTTGCAGGGAATGCAGGTAGTGGCCACCGATCTGCTGCCGACCCGGCTGGAGCTGGCGCGCGAGTTCGGCGCCGCCGCGGTCCACCGTCCGAAGTCCGTAGTCCGTCGTCAGAATTCAGGCTCCGACATCACCCAACACCCAACCTGCAACACGCACCACGCACCACGCCTCCAGCCGTGGACCCTCAACTCTCAATTCTCACCCATCAACTCACGGGCAACCGCGGGTTGGACGCCGCCGTCATCGCGGTGCCTTCCGACGCGGTGGTGCGGGAGGCTCAGGCCTTGGTTCGCGGCGCCGGCCAAGTGCTGCTCTTCTCCCATACGCGGCGCGGCGATCTAACGGCAGTCGATCTCGCGACGGTCTGTGTGGATGAGAAAGACCTGATCGGGAGCTATTCGGCGGATTTCCGGCTGCAAGAAGAAGTGGCCCGGCTGGTCTTCTCGCGGAAGCTGGACGTGCGCCAACTCATCACCCACCAGTTTCCGCTGGCGCAAACCGCCGCCGCCATCGAGCTGGCGTCCCATCCCACCGCCCAATCCCTGAAAGTCGTGGTGGCCCAGGGGGAATTCCATAAACGCTAGGAAGCTTCGCGTGCTTTGAGCCGGGTAGGGCGCTGGTCGCCATTGAAGTTCGCCCGGAGCCTGCGGACAAGTTCTGCCTGCTTGCGCCAAGCCGTGCGTTGTTTCAACTTTGAACTGAGTGAAGCAGCATGCAGATCATCAATTCAACGAGCCTGAGGCGGCGCGGGCGTTCTCTTCCAAGGCAGTCTCCAAGGACAGACCCGAGCCGGCGGCGAAGGGAATGGC
>JBEKJO010000175.1:0-11883 GCA_050011195.1 Verrucomicrobiota bacterium
GTATTACTAATTGGGGTGCTCTGCGGCTGCGCCACTTCAACCCCAACTCCGCCGAAACCTCACGCCGCCGCGCCAAAGGTCTTTGTGTCTGCCACTTTAGACCCCGGCTATACTCTAACACCACAGAGCCGAATCAGTGTATTTATAGACGAGAAGGCGAGCATTGAAGATAGGCGACTCGGGGCGCTCCTGCTTTCTCAACTGCGGACCAACTCATTTAACGTCGTTTCGGCGGAGGCAGATTTCGTTATCGTCTGTTCGATGGAGCACCCGACCGTAACTTCAGGCGGAGAAACCTTCGCGTTCCAGAGGCTATGGGTGGTCGCATATTCTAGAGCAGACCTTCAGGCTGGTAAGACCAAAACCGTGTGGGAGGGATGCGTCTCTGTCGGTCCTTATGACCGACAATTTGACAGAGACCCCGTTTCTGCAATTCGCACCCTCCTACAGTATTTCGGCAAAGACTTCAAAGGGGACACTCCACTGATCGAGCAAAAATGACCGAAACACCATTCGCTTCTTATCGTCACACCTATGCAAACGCATTATTCATGGACTGCTGGTATAATACCACCTCAATGCAAGCCAAAAACAACCCAAACCCTCTGTGGTTTGCGCGCTCCCTGTGACCGTATTGATAACAACGCGCCGACGTGTCCCGATTGTATTGCTGAAATGGAAAAAAGAAAGCTAAAACCTGATGCTCTAGCTAAACTTTTGAATAGTATTACGACGCAGCCATAGTTAGGCGGCTGCGCACGCACCATTTTTACTATGAACATATCAAGCAACGCCAACTGCCCAAAGTGTGGCACCGTACTGACAACCGTGACGGCGGGACACACGCAGATTAATGTCCCGTTCGGGGAGAGCTACGACGGCATTACCTACGCATGTCCGACTTGCCAGACGCTGGTCGGCATCGCGATGGACCCAATTGCACTCAAGAACGACATCATTGACGGGCTTTTTCAGAGATTACGGAAGTAAGCCGCCTAACGAACACCGCGCTGCAGCCAACAGCCGCTGCGCCTGGCGTTTGCTGTGAGTTTATGAAATCCGGTTGCCATCATTGCATTGGTGAGTCCACTTCCGGTGACCGTGGCTGAGCTTTGGATCGTTGCCCTCGTTACTAGCCCCGCCCCGGAGCGCCGGCATGTTGCCGGCTTACGCGGTTCGAATGGGCTAAGCCGCCACCACACCGGCCCCCCGGCCTGTCGGCATTTTGGGCGGGCGTAGCGGCGTCTCGGCAGACCGCCGCCCTATGCCCCCTCTCTGTCCGTCACGCAACACGCAACACGCATCACGAATAGTGCCTTTGAGCACGCTTGGGCGGGGGGTATGATGAATGGGCAACCTGGACCCCACAATTATACCAAACGGTGGCCGGGGAGCAATGACCAGAGGCCAATTCGCAATGCTCAGGGAGAAAACAAGCGAGGCTCGCGCCAAGTCCCGAGGCTCACTTACAGAATCGGCTCGCGAGGACGCTCGCCCTACCGCGATGGGTTTATGAGATGAAGGTATATCAGGGCAGGTTCACCAGAAACTCCAGGCGCCCTTCCAAACCACCCAAAGCCCGAGGAGGAAGTTGGTGAGGGCGTGGGCCGTCATCGCGTCGCCGAGGCGGTTTTTGCGAATCACCAGCCATTGGAAGGCCACGCCGCACAAAATGCCCGCCACCCAGCGATCCGGGTGCATCAGACCGAAGATCGCCGAGGTGACCACAAAGGAAAGGGCGTGGAATTGGCCGAGCGGCATCGCCCGGAAATCCGTCTTCACGAACACCCGATAGAGGAACGAACGGTAGAAGACTTCTTCCAGCGGCGGCACGACAATGGATGAACCGCCAATCCGCACCGCGACGAACAGCCACGCCAGGGCCGAACCTGCCCCGAACCGCTGGCCCGGATTCCAGCCGGCACCCGGTTCGTTGAGCCTCGGATACAGGCCATCCAGACCGACCCATAAGGCAAAGACGGCCATTCCCACGGCGATGGCTTCCCAACTGATCTGCCAGCGCATTTCCTCTACGAATGGCCGCATCTCCCAGATCAACCATGCGCCCGCCAGCGTCTTGAGCAGGTAAAGCCAATAGCGCGAGTCTTCGCCGAGCTTGCCTTGCAAGGCGGTCAGCGCCACGAAGATCACGAACGGCGCGACCCGCGCGTATTCCGGCGAGCACTCGAATTTGCGGCGAAGGAAATGCATTGGCCAGCCATCATCCCGGTATTCAGACCCCGCGCCAAGCCAAAAGTGGCTGCGCCGCAGGGCGGGGGCGGATTCATTTTTGGGTGGCGTTTCTGGCTCCTAATCCTAATCTTGCTCTTAATCTTAATCCGAATGAACCGCTGCTTCGATCACGAGAAACTGGAAGTTTATCAAGAATCTCTGGCCTTCATCGCCTGGCTTGAACCGCTGATGCAACAGCTCCCTAAATCGCTCGCCGTGCGCGACCAATTGGATCGCGCCAGCACCTCGATCGTGCTGAACCTGGCCGAGGGCAACGGAAAGTTCACACTGCCGGATCGCTGCCGATTCTTTGACATTTCACGCGGCTCCGCTCTGGAGTGTGCCGCGGCGCTGGATGTTCTGGCCTCCCAAGGCCGGTGGGAGTTGACGGTGGTGGCCCCCGGGAAAGAGCGGCTGCGCAGAATTGTTTCCATGCTCGTGGGGTTAATCAAAGCCAATTCTGATTACCGGCTGCACGAAGGAGATTAGGATTAAGATTAAGATCAGGAGCGGCTACCCAGTTAATCTCGCAGAGCACAATGAACCGAACCAAGCGTTTGAAGGGCGTTTGCCGCGAGTGCGGCGGGTCCATCGAGTTCTCGGCGGAACTGGTGGGCACTATGACCCAATGCCCTCGCTGCCGCAAGCAGACTGAGTTGCTCCTCTCCTGCCCGCCTGAAGAAGGCTCGGTGCCGCGAAAGGTCATCCTCTGGACGGTCGGCGCGGTGGCAATTCTCGCCCTGTGCGTGATTGGGCCGCTGGTTGGGCTTAGGCACTTCGAGAAGAAGCTGGCGGCGCGTCACAGGGACGGGGCTGCGGCTGGTGCCTCCGCCAGTGCGATAGAGGCGGCAGCATCGGCGGGCTTCGAGGTCTCGGCCATCTCGTTGGAGAAAGGGCAAGGGGCGTCGGAGAATTACGCCGTTGGCACGGTGGTGAACAAATCCAATCGGCAGCGCTCGGGCGTAACGGTGGAACTCGACCTCTTCGATGCCGAGGGGCAGAAAGTGGGGATCGCCAGGAATTATCGGCCGGCGCTGGCGCCCGGGGCGAAGTGGCAGTTCAAGGTGCCCGTGGGTGATGCCAAAGCCGCCTCGGCCAGACTGGCTTCAATCAAGGAAGGGCAATAGCTCGGCCCGCTCAAAGCTCGCGCAAGGCGGCGGCGATGGGCAGGCGGGCGCCGCGGAGGGCGGGGAACAGACCGCCAATCAGACCGATGAGGATGGCCCACACAATCCCGCGCACGAGCAGGTCGGGCGTCACGGCGAAGGCAAAGGTGACCTGGCTGAAGCTCTGCCAGTTCATCGTGGCGGTCCGGAGGCCGTTGAAGGTGAAATAGGCGAGAATCGCCCCGAGGGCGCCGCCGACCACGGCCAACGCCAGGGATTCAATCATCACGGATACCACCACCGCGCCGCTGCCGAACCCGAGGGCGCGCAGGGTGGCGATTTCTCGCGTTCGCGCCGAGACGGAGCTGTACATTGTATTGAGCGCGCCGAACACGGCGCCGATGGCCATCAGGAACGCGATGAGAAAGCCGAGCGTGGTGATCAGCCGGGTGACGGCGCTGGATTGCTCGGCGTAATACTCAGCTTGGCGGAGCACCTTCACGTTCAGGCGGGGGTCGGTGGTGAGCGCGTCTTTGAACTCCTGAAACGCGCCGGGCGAGGCCAGTTTGACATAGACCGACTGGAAAGTGTCGCCGCGTTCATAGGCGGCCTGCAGGACGCTGGCGTCGGTCCAGATTTCGGATTCGGCAGTGCCGCCGCCGGCGGAAAAGACCCCTACGATCGGCCACTGGTGCTGTCCGACGCGCAGTTGGCCGCCCAGCTCCAAGCCGGCAAACTCGTTGGCGGCGCCGACGCCGACGATGACTTCATTCTTGCCCCACTCGAACATGCGCCCGTCCACCATTTTCAGCTTGTCGCGCACTTTGAGGGCCGCGTGCTCGACGCCACGCATTGGCACATTCGCGTCGGTGCCGGTGGAACGCTTGGGGAGGGAAATAATGACGAACAGTTCGGCGGACGCGAGGGGGCCTTCGTCGGTGCGGGCGACGCCCGGGGCATCGGCGATGACGCGCGTGCTTTCGCGCAGGAACCCGCTGACCATTTCGGTGTCGGCCCCGCTGCGCAGGACGATTGCAGCGTCGGGCGAGCCGGAGGCGGTCATGGCCCTTTGGAACCCGACGCCCATCGAGAGCACGCCCACGAGGACCCCCACCACGCCGGCAATGCCGATGACGGCCGCTGCCACCGAACCGCCCCGTTGCGGGATGCTCAGCAAGCCGAACTTGCTGACGGAAGCGACTTGCGAAAGCCAGTTAATGGGGCCGGCCATAAGGGAAATCCGAAAGCCGAAAGCCGAAAGCCGAGGGAGAACGGAACATGGTTACATTCTCCTTAGCGCGTCGGCGACGCGCAGGCGCATGGCTTGCAGGGCGGGGAAAATGCCGGCGAGGACCCCGAGCGCCACGCTAAACCCGAGGCCGATGAGCACATCAACGGTCGGGAAGAAGAACAACGGCAGCAGGCCGCCGGTGGGGTCGCCCCGCGCAATCATCAGCCATGCCAACCCCAGACCCAGCCCGCCGCCCAGCACCGCCAGCACACACGACTCCGCCAGCACCAGCGAAAGCACCTGCGCGCTGGTGAAACCCATCGCTTTGAGCGCGCCCAGCTCGCCCGTCCGTTCGCGCACCGCCTGGCTCATGGTGTTGCCGGAGACCAGCAGGATCGTGAAGAACACGGCGCTCATAATGGTGGAGGTGATCAACGTGATATCGCCGATCTGCTTGGCCCAGGCCTGCAGAAAAGCGCCCTCCGGTTGGGTCTTGGTCTCCGCCGCCGAGTTCTCGAATTCCTGGTCCACCAGCTTCGCGACTTCCGCCGCCTGCTCCGGGTCTTTCAACTGGACGAGATACCAGCCCACTTGCCCTTTGTTCCATGCGCGCGCCTCCTCGAAGTAATCATACTGGAAGAAGAGCGGTGTCGTGTCCGTGTTCTTGTCCCGCCCGTCGAAGATGCCGACGATGTCGAATTCCCAGAGCCGGCTGCCGTCGGTCTTGCCCCAGATGGAGGACTGGATGGGCACCTTGTCCCCGATCTTCCAATGGAACCGCTCGGCGGTTTTGCGGCCCACGATGGCCCCCGTGCGCGTTTGGAGCCAGGCCTGTTTCTGTTCCGGCGCGAGGATGATCTCGGGGAACATGTGCAGGAATTCCTCCGGCACCACGGGCATTTGCGCGAAGAAGTTCTTCGGGTCCTGGTAAACGCCGCCGAACCATGATTCATGCGTCGCCACAGCCACGCCGGGAATGCGTTGGATCCGCGCCTGGTAGGATTCCGGCAGGGACTGAATGATGGAAACCTTGTGCAACACCCACAGGCGGTTCTGCCCGGCCAAGGTCACGCCGCCGGTGAGGGCCTGCCTGATGGCCGACAAGAAGCCGAACAGGATGAACGCGACCACAATCGAGAGCAGCGTCAGGAACGTGCGGAGTTTCTTGCGCTTCAGGTTGCTCCAAATGAGGTGCCAATACTTCACGGGACTGGCGGGGCGGCCAGGGCTGCCCGCTGGATGGCGAGCAGCTCCCCCACGCCGGCTTTGCCCAAAACGAGCATCTCCGCCAATTGCGTCTCGCTGAAAGTCGCCTCTTCACCGGTGCCTTGCAGTTCGATGAACTCGCCCGCGGAATTCATCACGAGGTTCAGGTCCACTTCGGCCGCCGCGTCCTCCGTATAGCAAAGATCGAGCAACGCCTGCTTCGCCAGAATGCCGACGCTCACGGCCGCAATCGCGTGCCGGATCGGGTCCGCCGGCAGCTTGCCTTCGGCCAACAGCTTTCGTGTGGCCAGCGCCAGCGCGACGTAGGCGCCGGTGATCGCCGCCGTGCGTGTGCCGCCGTCGGCCTGCAACACGTCGCAGTCCACCCAAATCGTGCGGGCGCCCAGCTTCTCCAGGTCAAGGGCCGCGCGCATGGCCCGGCCGATCAGCCGCTGGATTTCCTGGGAGCGACCGTCGAGCCGGCCTTTGGTGATGTCGCGCGGTTTGCGCTGCAAGGTCGAGTAGGGGAGCATCGAGTACTCGGCCGTGATCCAGCCGCCGGTGAGGCCTTGCTCCTTCATCCAGCGCGGCACGGATTCCTCGACCGTCACGCCGCAGATGACACGCGTGTTGCCCCATTCGATCAAGGTCGAGCCGGTGGCGTAGGGCGCGACGTGGTTGTGGAAGCCCACGGGCCGGAGTTGGTCCGGCGCACGGCCATCGGCACGGGCGGCGGGAGTGACAGGTGCTGGTTGAGGCTGCGCCATAAACGCGCGGCATGGTAGGGAAGCCTCCCTCGCAGGGCAACGACGAAAAACAGCCAGAAACCTCGGGCTTGACCTCGGTCCGCGGCAGGGTACACTGCTGAACGTGAACCGGACCAACAATCCGCTTTTTCTCGACCGCGCCGTTTGGAGAAGATCCTATGGTGAACGATATTGTGTGGGAAACATGAAAACCAAACTAGTAACAACTGCCCTGTGCGTGCTGACGTTCTGGTTGAGCACGGCCAACTCCGGTTTTGCGTCCGGGACCGAGGACACGACGTCAATCGTGGTTGATGCGGTGGTAGTCCGCCCGGTGTCGTTCGCTTTGACCATAGTCGGGTCGGTGCTGTTCGTGGTCAGCCTGCCTGTGGCGGCCCCGTCCCATAGCGTAGATAAGACGGCGCACGCGCTGGTGGTCGCGCCGGCCAAGGACACCTTTGTCCGGCCGTTGGGCGACTTTGACGACTACATGGAGTATTGACCGCCTGGGGGGGCCGGTCGCGGCTGGTGGCGGCGAGGGTGAGCCGGGAGAAAACGGGGCGCGCCACCTCTGCGGGCGCGCGTCATTTCCGCGACATGTCGATGGAGGCGAAGATGTCCTCCAGGCTGTTCAAGGGCTCTTCCTTCTTCGGATTGAGGGTCTGGCGGAGGTAGTTGACGGCATCGGGGATGGTTTTAATCGAGCGGGGGAGGGTTGCGCCGCAGGCATTAGCGTGGCCGCCGCCCTGGAGTTTCTCGGCGATTTTCAGGGCCTCGCCGTTGCGGCTGCGCAGGCTGGCGATGACCACGCCGTTGGCGCGGCGGAAGAGCGTCAGCAGCACAGGATATTTCGTCGCCTGCTGCTCCAGAAGTTGATGGACGATCAGATTGTTGTTGCCGATCACCGTATCTACAAAGCCGACGTGGGGGGTGATTTCGGCAACGTTCTCTTTGCCCCACGCCAGGCCGAGGGGGTTCTCGACCCGCCGTTTGACTTCCATGACTTCAAGCAGCGGATGATCGAGCAGCTTTTCGATCTCCCCGCCGATGAGCGCGTTGAGGTTCCAGAACTGGTAAATCTTGACCAGGTTTGCGTAATCGCTGGCGAGCATGAAGTCAGGGTCGTCTTCCAGAAAGAGATCGGCGACATTGTTCAGATGGACAAGGCGGTCCAGGGCGGGGGAGCCGAGGCCCTGTTGCTGACAAAGCTCGTAGCAGAGCAGGCCGGCGGACTTGTTGAGGTCATGGATGAACAAGGCGTTCTTGGGGGGAGTCTCGGTGGCGTGATGGTCAATGATGGCCCAATTGGGCCGGTCCATCCGCGTCTCGAAGGCGACGTCGGCGATCCAGCCGGACTTCTCGCGCAGCTCGCGCTGGCGCCAATTCTGGTAGGCATAGGCTTCCAGGCGAACGTCGGTATGGAAGAGCTTTCGCGCCAGCCGCTGGAGCAAAACGCCGGACACCAGCCCGTCGAGGTCGCTCTCATGGGTGATGATCACGTCCGGTTTCGGCAAGGAATTCGTCATTGGGCGTACAGTAAGCGAAGACGGCTTGGCTGGCCAGCGGGGAATTCATGCCCGTGCCAGGAAACTGCTGGCGTGGGAAAATACTGGCGGGCGCCGGAGTTTCCTCTATTGTTCGGGACGCGTTGCTGGTTCGGCGGGGCGACTTGAGTTTGCCGTCCACAGCCAATCCAACGCACAAGATACTATGACCATACCATTTCGTGTGAATCTGAAGGACCAGGTGGCCGTCGTGACCGGCGGGGGCGGCATCTTGTGCAGTGTGATGGCCGACGCGCTGGCGCAGTGCGGCGCCAAGGTCGCTATCCTGGACCTCAAGCCTGAAATGGCGCAGAAGGCTGCCGATGCAATTGCCAAGGCAGGCGGCGTTGCCAAGGCATTCGCCTGCAATGTGCTGGAGAAAGCGACCATCGAGCAGGCGCACGCGCAAATCAAAGCGGCGTTCGGGCCGGTGGACATCTTGATCAACGGCGCCGGCGGCAATCATCCCAAGGGCACGACCTCCAAGGAGTTTCTCTCCCGCGAAGACCTCACGGCGAAAAAGGAGGGCGTGGTGACGTTCTACGACCTGACGGTCGAAGGCATCCAGTTCGTGTTCAACCTGAACTTCCTGGGCACGTTCCTGCCGACGCAGGTTTTCAGCAGGGACATGGTGCAGAAGGGGCGCGGCCATATCATCAACATCTCCTCGATGAACGCCTTCAAGCCGCTGACCAAGATCCCCGCCTATAGCGCCGCCAAGGCGGGCGTGAGCAATTTCACCCAATGGCTGGCGGTGCATTTCTCGAAGGTTGGCGTGCGCGTCAACGCGATTGCCCCGGGCTTCTTTCTCACGGACCAGAACCGCAGCCTGTTGACGCAGCCCGACGGCTCATTGACACCGCGCGGCAACACAATCACCTCCCACACCCCGCAAGGGCGCTTCGGCAGACCTGAAGACCTGCTCGGCACGCTGCTGTGGCTGCTGAGCGATGAAGGGTCGGGCTTCGTCACGGGCCAGGTTATTGCAGTGGATGGCGGATTCAGCGCCTTCAGCGGTGTTTGAGCCACGACTGGATTGTTGGCCCTGGCTGGGGCATAGTTCTAACAGCAGAAAGACGAACGATGGCGACATACTTTGCACGCGGGGGGGTGACCGATAATATCAGCGCCGCTGAGAAGCGTGAGGCGCTGGCGCAGGCCCTCAAAGTCATGGGCCGACCGCTGCGCAAGGTGTTGGTGCTGCCGCCGGATCATACCCGGCTCAACTCGGATGCCGGGGAACTAACCCGCCTGCTCTACAAGATGCTGAGTCCCAAGGCCGAGGTGGACATCATGCCAGCCCTGGGGACGCACTCGGCCATGACCGAAGCGCAGTTGCGGATGATGTTCGGCGACACCATCCCGCTGGCGCGGTTCAAGGCGCATGATTGGCGCAACGGTGTCCGGCATGTTGGCGACGTGCCCGGCGCGCTGTTGGGCGAATGGTCCGAGGGCGTCGTGGAGTACGACGTGCGCGTGGAGGTCAACCAGCAGTTGTTTGCCGGTTATGACCTCATCCTGTCCGTCGGCCAAATTGTGCCGCACGAAGTGGTCGGCATGGCCAACTACACGAAGAACGTTGTCGTCGGCGCTGGCGGCGCGGAAATGATCAACAAGTCCCACTTCCTCGGCGCGGCCTACGGCATGGAGCGCATCATGGGCCGCATCGAGAACCCTGTCCGCCGCCTGTTCAATCATGCCGTGGAGACTTTCCTGCGCGGCCTGCCCATCGCCTATGTTCTCACCGTGATGGAGAAGGCGGGAGGGCGAGCGTCCTCGCGAGCCCTGGTATCTCCGGAAACCGCTCAGGAATCTATGGCTCGCGGGGACGCTCGCCCTACCGGCGATCGCATGATCATGCGGGGGCTTTACGTCGGCGACGACATGGAGACGTTTACACTCGGCGCACGGCTTTCGCAGAAGGCGAACTTCGACCTGCTCGACCAGCCCTTGCGGAAGGTGCTCGTCTATCTCGATCCGCACGAGTTCAAGAGCACGTGGCTCGGCAACAAGGCGGTCTATCGCACCCGCATGGCGATGGCCGATGGCGGCGAACTCGTTATCCTCGCTCCCGGCCTGAAGGAGTTCGGCGAGGACGCCGAGATTGACCGGCTCATCCGCAAATACGGCTACCGGGGCACGCCGGCGACTTTGGCCGCGGTCAAGGCCAACGCCGAGCTTCGCAACAACCTCAGCGCCGCGGCGCATCTCATCCACGGTTCGAGCGAGGGCCGCTTCCGCATTACTTACTGTCCCGGACCGCAGATGAGTCAGGAGGCCATCCAGTCGGTCGGTTTCGAGGCGGGCGACCTCAAGGCCATGCTCAAGCGCTACAACCCCGACCAGCTCAAGGACGGCCTCAACCGCCTGCCCGACGGCGAGGAGCTTTTTTACATCAGCAATCCCGCCCTCGGCCTCTGGGCACTCAAGAGTCAGTTTGGCGCTTAAGCCGGCTTGGCGGCGGCGGCTGGCGCATGGCCCGGTTTTAACCTTGAGCCGGCTCCAAGGTTGCCCGGCCGGCGGAAAGCCTGTAACTTATTGTCATCAGATATGATGACGTTGCGTAATCTGGCTGAGCGGCGGACGGAGATTCTCCGTCTGGCCGAGCGATATCGCGCTGGGAAGGTGCGCGTGTTCGGATCGGTGGCGCGCGGAGATAACACCCAGGTCAGTGACGTGGACCTCCTGGTGACGCCCCAACCCGGCTGTTCATTGTTCGACTTGGGAGGCCTGCTGGAAGATTTGCAGGAGCTGCTCGGTTGCCCGGTGGACTTGGTCACTGAGGACGGCCTCAAGCCCCGCTTGCGGGAGCGCGTGTTGCGGGAGGCGGTTCCGCTATGAGGCAGTTCCGTGACCGCCTGCAGGACATTCTGGATGCCATCACACAGATCGAGGCCGAGCAGGCCAAGGGCAAGGCCGCCTTCGATGCCAGTCCGCTCATGCAGGTCTGGATGGTGCATCATTTGATGATCATCGGCGAGGCCGTGCGCGCCATTGATCCAGCCCTGAAACAGAAATACCCGGCGGTTCCCTGGCGCCAAATCGCCGGCATGAGGAACATCCTGGTGCACGATTACTTCCGCATCAACCAGGTGATTGTTTGGGAAACTGTAGAGAACCACGTGCCCCGGTTGAAGGCGGAGGTCCAGAGAATCCTCGGTGAGCCGTCGGCTGAGTGAACTGGCAGAGCTTGACCGCTCTCGGTGAGGCTCCCGGCTCAAGGTTTGTTCGCCATCCTCTCTCCGCAACGCCATGCTTAAGCGCTACAACCCCGACCAGCTCAAGGACGGCTGCAACCGCTTGCCGGACGGCGAGGAGCTTTTCTACATCAGCAACCCCGCTCTGGGCCTCTGGGCGCTCAAGAGCCAGTTTGGCGCTTAAGCCGGCAGGCGCTGGTCAAAATTGTCTTTGAAATCTCCGCGTTCCCCGGCAACATCCGCCTTCACTTTCGAACTCGGGTTGCCGGATGCTGAATTCTGTCTCCTGCCTCCCGTGTTCTACTAAAACATGAAACGAACGCATCATTGCAATGAACTGCGCCCGGCGCATATCGGCCAGACCGTAACCCTGGACGGCTGGGTCCACTCCCGGCGCGACCTCGGCGGATTGATTTTCATTGACGTGCGCGACCGCGAGGGGCGCACCCAGACGGTCTTTGACCCGTCCGACTTGCCCAAGGACCTATTTGAGCAGGCCGCCTCGCTGCGGAGCGAGTGCGTGGTCCGCATCACGGGCAAAGTCCGCGCGCGGCCCGCCGGCACGAATAATCCGAAGATTCCGACCGGCGAAGTCGAAGTCATGGCCAACGCGCTGGAGCT
>JBEKJO010000176.1:0-11875 GCA_050011195.1 Verrucomicrobiota bacterium
CGGAGCGCCGGTTTCCAAACCGGCTTATGGCGCTCGCACTCGTCACCCGTATCCTTTTCCAGCGTAAGCCTATGTTAAGCCGGTTTGGAAACCGGCGCTCCGGCCCCGCAGGCATGAAGTATCCCGCTTCAGCCGTTTCCCGTGCGCCCCAGACACGCTACCGAAAAAAAGACCAAAAAAGAGTTGCACGGTCGGAAATTCCTGCCATATTTTGGCCACTGCGTTATCCGGCGCTCGCCGCTTAACTTTCATTCGGCTACGCAGTGTATTGTAAATCTAAGGCGGGCATCACCCATCGGCAACGATTATGACTTTGCATAACGCATTCATTCGCCAGCAACCTGGCGACGATTGCCCCTCCTCGAAAGGGACGGGGCTCGATGACCCATGCCCAATTCTCAATAAACCCCATCACTCCATCACTCCATTACTCCATTACTCCAATACTCCATCCCTCCCTCCCTTTATGAGCATCCCCATTGACATTCCCCTCTGCCCGAGGGCCCACGCCGCCCCAACGACGCCGCCAGCCGCAGGCGCACAGCACAGCCCGTTCTCCGCGGCACAGGTGTCGCCGGTGCCTATGACCGTGCCCCCTGCCGCATGAAAGCCTTGCTTCCAGACCTGGAGCTGCACACCATCCGCATCCACTACGTGCTGATTCGCGCCACCCTCATTGTCCAGGTCCAGCGCCCACCCTCATACAAGTGCTTCCGCTGCCGCATATTCGCTTGGCGCGGCACAGACCCGCCCTACGAGTTCAGCCAGAGGACGCCTTGCCCTCACCACTTTCCACAGCCTTGGCGGGTCAGGCCCAGGTGCGAATGGCTCCCCAAGCCAAAGCTCCGCGCTTTTGTTCTTGACTCGAAGGGCCTTTTTTGCTACACACCCCCCAGCCTTGTGGAATGCCCAGTCCACGGCACCGGCGAGTCGGCCTCAGAACCGATTCCGGTAGCGTCGAACCCGGCACAACTTGGGGCGCAGGCGCTCGTCAGACCCCTGCGCCCCCCCGTGCGGGCATCGCGGAAATGGAAAAGTGCGCTAGTCAGACCGTTGCCACACTGTTGCTAGTCGGATGATGGTCTTAGCCCTCTCCGTTCGGACGCCCGGCGCAACTTGCGTGCCTGCGGTTGCCCACGAGGACTGTACAAATATGGCGCAAACAACCGTGCCTGTTTGCCTTGCGAGAAATAGCGCATCTTCGAACTACTATCTGTGAGAATTTGCGCAGCCCGCGCCAACTTCTTGGCCTCATTTAACTTATTTAACCCATTTAACTCTTTTAACTCTCTTGGTTGCGGCTTTGCCGCGCTGGGCTGGAAGTGGTATTACACCGGATGCGGTCCCTTGTGCATGGCGGCGGCGGGCCGGGCGTCGGCAATGCCGGAACGGGGCTGCTTGCGTCCGGTTTGGAGGGTTGGCCGGGCGGGCGGCGCCTGCGCCCTGGCCAAAAACCGGCGGAAATCCCACCGGCGCTCCCTCTGGCGCGGCAGTTAGCCTCTGAAAGAGCGGCAAATTTAACGCAAAGACGCCAAGGGGCAAAGCCGCAACCCAACTGCGCGAAGCGTTTGGACTGCGCGGAGCTTGCTCCCGCTTTCCAACCACCCCCGCCTTACGACAGCGCCAGCAAGCTGGACGCACTGCGCTTCGCGTGGCAGTTCATTCGGCCCGAAAAGACTTCCCTCGCGCAGCAGGGAGAGTATTCTCGCCACAAGTGTTGTGCTATGGGAGACCCGAAATATGGAATCGAACCCGATGCTTGAGGAAGTCTGGCGCATCAAGGACGAATGGGCTCGCGAGGCGAGCAACGACATTCATCGGCTGTGCGAGAGCACTCGCCAGTGGGCGGCGGGGCAACTTGCCCTTTCGCGACTCGCTGAATCATGAGTGCAGGCTCACGCGCTCCAGCTTTGATATTCCAATCTGGCATTTCAAACCAAACCCGACATGAACAACCCGCAAGTGACGCAATTGGTCCCCGTTGAGCATATTGAGAGACTGATCCATCTCGTGCGAGGGGAGAAGGTGCTGCTGGACGCCGACCTGGCGGTGCTTTATGGCGTCGCCACTGGCGCGCTCAATCGCGCGGTCAAACGCAACGCCAGCCGTTTCCCGCTCGACTTCATGTTCCAACTGACGGCTGAGGAAGCGCAAATCTTGAAATGCCAAATTGGCATTTCAAGTTCGGGACACGGCGGACGCCGCCGTTCTGCGCCATACGCCTTCACGGAGGAGGGTGTGGCCATGTTGTCCAGTGTGTTGCGGAGCGAACGCGCCGCGCAGGTGAACGTTGCCATCATGCGCGCTTTCGTCAGCTTGCGCCGGGTGCTGGCCGCCAACGAGGTCCTCGCTCACAAACTGGCCGAGCTGGAGCGCAAGATCGAGGGCCACGACACCAGCATCCGCACGCTGTTCGACGCCATCCGCGAACTCGCCGCCCCGCCCGCAAAACCGCGCCGGGAAATCGGGTACCACGTCAAAGAAGCCAGCCTGCCATACCGCGTAAAAAGGAGATGACCATGCCCGACGAGTTCCAATACGACGTTTTCCTGAGCCACAGCGCGAAGGATAAGGCGGTGGTGCATAGCGGCGAAGAACTGCGGCGGTGGTCTGTCGTGGTGGGCGAGGTGAAGTTCGGCGAGGATGTGAGCGTGGAGTTTTGAAAAGCGTGAAAGGCGAAGGCTATGGCACGAGACGAAGCTTATCGAAACGCGGAGCAGAAGATTGAAGAAGCGCGGCGGTCGGGGGCGAAGGAACTCGATCTCAGCGCGAGATACGATGCGAAGGACTCGGAGAAACTCACCGAGTTGCCGGAGTCGCTGGGCCATCTCACGCAGTTGCAGAAGCTGGTCCTCGCCTACAACCAACTGACGGCGCTGCCAGAGTGGCTGTGCCAGCTCAAGCAGTTGCGGGAGCTGAACCTCTTTGGCAACCAATTGACGGCGCTACCGGAGTGGCTGGGCCAGTTCACGCAGTTGTGGGAGCTGAACCTCGACGGCAACCAACTGACAACGGTGCCGGAGTGGCTGGGTCGGCTTACGCAGTTGCAGAAGCTGGACCTCTCCAACAACCGACTGACGGCATTGCCGGAGTCGCTGGGCCAGCTTACGCAGTTGCGGTGGCTGATCCTCCACGGCAACCAACTTACGGCGTTGCCGGAGTGGCTGGGCCAACTCACGCAGCTGGAGTGGCTGATCCTCTTCAGTAACCAACTGACAGTGCTGCCGGAGTCGCTGGGCCAGCTTAGGCAGTTGGGGTGGCTGCACCTCTCCATGAACCAACTGACGGCGCTCCCGGAGTCGCTGGGCCAGCTTACTCAGTTGCAGGACCTAGACCTCTCCGACAACCAACTGACGGCGCTCCCGGAGTGGCTGGGTCAATACACGCAGTTGCAGGAGCTGAACCTCTCCGACAACCAACTGGCGGCGCTGCCGGAGTCGCTCGGGCAGTTGAAGGTACTCCAGAGGCTCTTCTTGCACGGCAATCCCGTGCTTGGGCTGCCGGGGAACATTCTTGGACCGACTTTGGACGATGTGGCTCATGGGAAACAGCCCGCCGATCCGCGGGGGATTCTGGCTTTCTACTTCGGGCAGCGGATGGGAAGTGCAAAGCCGTTGAACGAAGTAAAGCTGCTGTTGGTGGGCCATGGCCGGGTGGGGAAGACCTCGCTCAGCAAGGCGCTGCGGCGCGTCCGGCATAATGCCAGGGAGCCGGAGACGCCGGGCATCGAGCGGCATCCGCTGCCACTCATCGCCGGCCGGTCGCGAATCACCGCGCATGTGTGGGACTTCGGCGGACAGGAGTTTCTGCACCAGACACACCAGTTCTTCTTCTCGGAGCGCAGCATCTACGTGGTCGTGCTCAGCGGGCGGCAGGGACGCCCGATGCAGGAGGCGGAGTATTGGCTGCGGTTAATCCGCACTTACGGGACCGGCTCGCCTGTGGTGATTGCGCTCAACCAAATCAGGGCGCATCCTTTTACTGTGGATGAGCACTTCCTCCAGGAGAACTACCCGGAGGTGAAAGCCGTGCTGGGCACGGACTGTGATCCACGCTTTGGCATCGAACCGTTGCGCAAGCTGCTGGGCAAGCTGGCGGGCGCGATGCCGAGCGTGCGGGAGAAGATCGAACCGGCCTGGGCGCGGGTGCGCACGCACCTGGAGGCCATGAAGGAAAGCTTTGTCACCTTTGCCGAGTACCAGCAAATCTGCGCGCAGGACGGCGTGACGACGCCGGAAAAGCAGGAGACGCTGGCGACCATCCTGGATTGCCTGGGCATCGCGCTGAATTACCGCCATGACTTGCGCTTGCGGGACACCAGCGTGCTCAAGCCGCGCTGGCTGGTGGACGGCATCTACACCATCCTGCGATGGTTGCACAAGCAGGAGACGAACGGGGAAATGCGGCTCCAAGACTTTCCGAAGGCGCTCAAGGATACGAAGACTTACCCGGAGGGGATGCACAAGTTCCTGTTGGCGCTGATGGAGAAGTTCGAACTGTGCTTCCCGGTGGAAAGCGAGGAGGGCCTTTACCTGGTGCCGGCACTGCTGGATGCCAACCAGCCGCGTGAGTTGAAGAAGTTCATGGGCGGGGGCGCGCGGAGAATTCAGTTCCGCTACGAGGACGTGCGCCCGCCCGGTCTGTTGCCGCGCTTCATTGTCCGGTCGCACACGTTGAGCGAGGGGCAGCCGCGCTGGCTGCGCGGCGTGGTGCTGGCGCGCGGCAAGGCGCGCGCGCTGGTGCGCGGGGATCACGAGGGGCGGGTGACGGATGTGTTTGCGCTGGGCGATAAAGCGGAGGACCGGGTGTGGCTTACGGAGTTCATCGTTTCGGAGATGCGGGCGCTCAACGACAAGCTGCCGGTACGGACCTTCGTCGAGAGCGAAACCCAGCCGGGCGCGTGGACCGAATTGGAGCTGCTGCGCGAGGCGGCGCACAAGAACGAGACGACGCGAGCCGAACGGGCAGCCGATGGCGTCACGGTGATGGTGGACGTGAAGCAAACACTGGGCGAAGTGGAGAGCGCCGAAGCCAGCGCGCCTAAGGAGAATCCACTGCCGTTATTCATCTGCTATGCTCATGCGAACGAGCAATGCGTGAGGCAGTTGATCCCCAGTCTCAAAGTGCTGGCCCGGCGGGGCTATGTCGCGCCGTGGCAGGACACCGACCTGGTGCCTGGAGAGGATTGGGACGAGACTATCAAGGAGCGGCTGTCGAACGCGCAAGTCATCTTGTTCATGGTGAGCAGGGATTTCCTCGCCTCAAAGTATATCACCGAGCAGGAGCGTCCGCTCGCGATGCGCTTGATAGCTGAGGAAAGAGCGGTGGTGGTGCCGGTCCTGCTGTATGCCTGCTCGTGGCGGGAGGAAGACTTTGCCAAGCTGGAGAAGCTGCCGCGCAAGGACGATCCGGTTTCCTCCTTCAGCCCGCGCGAAAACGCATGGGCTTTGGTGGAGGAGGGGCTAAAAGCGGCGGTGGAACGAGCGCGAAGGCTCTCCGGAGCCCGCAGGCGCGATCTGCGAGGAGGTTCGAACCGGTTGATCCAGGATTCGCTCAGATGAGTTGGCGGTGGTCACGCCTTTAGAGGCCGCGCTTGCCGCGATTTGCGCGTGGAGTGGCCGGGGGAAACCGTTGAAACGGTTGGACCGGAGCGGGAGGCGCGGTCCACCCAACTGAAGTTGGGTGTTAATGGGGGGAAGTCAGAAGTCAGAATGCAGAATGCAGAATGCGGCGGCGCTGAGGCTGGCGCGTCCGGGGGGAAGGCAAAACATGGTGGATTGGGGCACTGGCGATTTGGGCTTGTTTGTGTGCATGATGTGGCATAAATTGCACACATGAATCGTCATAACATTACTCTGTCTGAGCCGGTGAGCGAGATGGTGAAGGCGCAGGTCAAGAGCGGGCGCTACAAGGATTTCTCGGCGGCGGTGCAGGATGCGGCCTGGAATTACTTTTACGGCTTGCCCAGCCCTTTTGAGGAGTACGGGCTGACTCCCGAGGAGGTTGAGCGCGCGGCGCAGCGGGACCTGGCCGCCATTCGCAGAGATCGGAAAGCTGGCAAGCTCAAACCCTGGAAGCCGGGGCTATGATTTACTACCAGGCGGGCTTCGAACGGCGCTATAAGAAGCTCGCGCCGCAGCAACGTTTGCGGGTTGATGCGGCTGTGGCGCGGTTTGCAGAGAAGATGGGCCGGCCGCACGAGCACAGCGGGATAAGCCCGAGGGCTTTCGGCCGCTATGTGGAATTTCGGGCGGGGCTCGAACTCCGCATTTTGGCGCTGGCGGAAGGCGGAGACTTTTTCCTGATGTGCGTCGGGAACCACGATGAGCTCCGCGCGTACGTCAGGAACAACCCTTAGCCGGTTGTTGCTGTGGCGGGCGCTACTTGAGCTTTTTGACGAGGACCTTGGAGTTGCGGCCACTTTGGTCGTATTTCTCGCGGCGAGCGGGAGGCAAGTCGTCAGGGGTGCCTTCGACGAAGCCGCCCTTGGACTGGAAATAGGTGAAGGCTTGCGTGGAAAGGGCGATGAGTTCGTGGAGGCCCATCTCGCGGGCCTTGTTCTCGACGAACTGAACGAGCTTGCGGCCAATGCCCTGGTTTTCGTGGGCCGGGCTGACGTAAAGGTAGGCGAGTTCGCCCTTCCCTTGCTCGGGATAAACGTGCAAGGCGACGCAGGCGACCGGGTTCCGGTCTATCTCGAAGAGGAAGTAGTCGCTCAGGTGCTTCTCGATGGTCGTGCGGGTCCGCTTGACCAGTTCCTCGCTTTCAACGGAGCCTTTGGTGAGGTTGACAATGCTGCGGACATCTTTCTTGAGCGCGCGGCGAATTTGCTGGAATTCGTTGCCGTAAATGAGGGTGCCGACGCCTTCGTTAGTGAAGACCTCGGCGAGCAGCCCCTCCTCGACAGAGCCGTTGATGACGTGGACGCGCGGCACACCGGCTTTGCAGGCGGCGGCGGCGTGGATGGCCTTGGAGAGCATGTCGGGGTGCACATCGGTCTTTTGCAGCGCGAGCACCGATTCCAGGTCCGAGACGGGCATTTGGCGGATGACACGGTTTCCCACGCGGATGCCGTCCTGGGTGGTGATGAACATGAGCTTGGTGGCCTTGAGCGCCTCAGCGACGGCGAGGGCGACACCATCGGAATTGACGCGGTAGGTCTTGCCCTCGCCGTCAAAGCCGAGCGGCGGCAGGACGGGGACAATGCCGTGGTCGAGCAGCTCTTGGAGCATCTCGATGTCCACGCGCTCGACCTTGCCGGTGAACAGGTGGTCCACCCCGTGGAGGATGCCGAGGGGGTGGGCAATGACCGCATTGGTGCAGGCGGCGCGGAGGTCGTTGGCGCAGAGGCCCTCGAGAATCTCGTGGGTGAGGCGATTGGCGGCGGTGAGGGCGAGCTGGAGCGTGGCTTCATCGGTGACGCCGGTGCCGTCGAGGTTGGACGGCGTGAGGCCTTGCGCTGCGGCCAGCGCCTTGATCTGCGCGGAGGCGCCGTGGACGAGCACGACGCGGATGCTCAGGGAGCGCAGCACGGCGATATCCACCAGGATGTTGGCGAAGTTCTCGTCGGTGACGATGGCGCCATCAACGTTGATGATGAACGTCCGCTCGCGGAATTGGGGGATGTACTGCAGGATGCCCCGCAGGTCGGTCAGTTTCACGTTAGATTAAGATTAAGATTAGGATTAGGCTTAGCCTCCTCGGTTTTCTGACCGGGCATTGGGGCAATGAACCGATTAAGATTACGAGCAGGATTAAGATCAAGAAGTTCATGGAAAGGAATTATACGTTGGCTGGTTCGGGTTTGGCGAGGGCCGTTTTGAGGGTTTCCAGGCAGCGCGCGTTCTCTTTGGGCGTGCCGATGGAGATGCGGACCCATTCGGGCAACTGGTAGCCGCCCATAGGCCGGACGATGACGCCCAGTTTCTGCATGTCGTCGAACACCCGCTGGCCGTCACCGACACGGACAAGAATGAAGTTGGCCGAGGAAGGGATGAATGCGAGGCCCAGCTTGCGGAATGCGCGCGCATAAAATCGCAGCCCGCGCGAGTTGATGCGGCGGGTCTTCTCCGCGTGGGCGGTGTCGTCCAGCGCCGCCAACGCGCCGGCCTGGGCAATGGCGTTGAGGTTGAAGGGCTGGCGGACTTTCTCAAACTCCGCGATCAAGTCGGGGTGGCCGAGCCCGTAGCCAAGGCGCAAGCCGGCCAGGCCGTAGATCTTGGAGAAGGTCCGCAGGAGGAGCAGGTTGGGCTTCCGGGCGCTGCGAATCTCGGGCAGCAGGTCGAGCGGCTCGTCCAGGAATTCGATATAGGCTTCGTCGAGGGCGAGCAGGACGTTTTCGGGCACGGCGCTTACAAACCGCGCCAGGTCTTCCCGGCGGGCGCTGGTGCCGGTGGGGTTGTTCGGGTTGGCGACAAACACGACCCGCGTGTTGGGCGTGATGGCGGCCAGCATCGCGTCCAGGTCGTGGCCATAGGCTTTGGCCGGCACGACGACGAGCTTGCCGCCGAACAGGGCGGTGACGATGGGATAGACCGCAAAGCAGTATTGCGACACGACCACCTCGGCGCCGGGCGCCAGGAGCGCGTGGCCGATGAACTCGATGACTTCGTTCGAGCCGTTGCCGAGGATCAGGTGGGCGGGCGTGACGCCGAGTTTGGCGGCGAGCTTCTGCTTCAAATAGAAGGCATTGCCATCCGGGTAGAGGTTGACCTGCGCGAGCGCCTGGCGCATGGCGGCCAAGGCGAGGCGGGAGGGGCCGAGCGGGTTTTCGTTCGAGGCCAGCTTGATAATGCCGTCAGCGGGCAGCCCGAGTTCGCGGGCGACTTCCTCGATGGGGCGGCCGGGTTGATAGACCGGGATACCTTGCAAGGCCGGGTTGGTGGAAAGGGGCATGAGAGTTTTTAGTTCTTAGTTTTTAGTTTTCAGTTAACAATGGTCTTGCCCCGGCTGGTGAGGCAGGGACGGCGTATCAATCAAAGCATATCGTACAGGAAACTATGAAAGAGAGTATTATCAAGGAGAAAACTAAACACTAAGAACTAAGAACTCCCCGCCATCCCCTCGCCAGGCAGCTCTTCGCCGGCGCCCGGATAGAGCTTGTGGTAGTCAACGGACTGGACGCCAATAATGGCGGCGACGCCGAGGATGTCGTGGGCATTGGAACCGCGCGAGACGTCGGCGGCGGGACGGTCAAGCCCGAGCAAGATGTGGCCGTAGGCGTTGGCGCGCGCAACCAGACGCGCGAGTTTGCTGGCGATGTTGCCGGAATTGAGGTCCGGGAAGATCAAGACGTTGGCGTTGCCGCCCAGCTTGCTGTCCGGCAATTTGCGGGCGGCAATCTCGGGGACCAAAGCGGTGTCCACCTGGAGTTCGCCGTCGAACTCCGCGTCGAGCTTTGTTTCCAGAGCCTTTTGTTCGGCGAGGGCGGCAGCGGCTTGCACTTTTCCCACCGAGGGATGCGTCACGCTGCCTTTGGTGGAGAACGAGAGCAGGGCAACGCGGGGTCGGACACCGAGCAAATGCCGGGCAAGCTGGGCGGTGGAAACCGCGATTTCAGCAAGCTGTTCGACCGAGGGTTCTTCGATGACGTCGCAATCCGCCATGAACAGCACACCATTCTCGCCCAGGCGCGAGTCTTCGACCTCCATCACCAGGCAACTGGAAACGCTGCTGGTGTGCGGGGCGGGCTTGATGGTCTGGAAGAGCGGCCGCAAGACGCTGGCGGTGATCTGACGCGCGCCGGCGACAAAACCGTCGGCCTGGTGCATGGCGAGCATCATGGCGCCGAAATAGTTGGGCTGGAGCACAGCCTCGCGCGCTTCGAAACCCTTCATGCGCTTGCCCTGGTAGTGGCGCAACAATTTGAACCGGCGCGCGAAGTTGTCCAAATCCTCGCTTTCGGCCGGGTTGATGATGCGCATGCCTTCGAGCGAGACATTCAGGGCATCGGCGGCTTCATTGATCCGGGCCCGGTCACCGAGAAGAATCGGCACGCCGAGCCGGAGCGAATAAAACTGGCGGGCGGCCTGGAGTACGCGCGGCTCGGTGCCTTCCGGGAAGACAATCCGCTTCGGATGACGCTGCAGTTTCTCGATCACGCTGCCGATAAATCGCATGACGGTTTAGTAACGCAGCGGCAGGGAAACTGCAACCGGATAAGGCGGGGACTGGTGACTGGTGATTGGTGATTGCTGACTGGTGATTGGTGACAGGTGATGGGGTGCCGGAGCCGGGGGAATACCGTACGTTGACTTGAGGGGACACGGCGGATACCCTGCGTTATTGTTGGAATCGCGAACATGCTTGACACGATTGAAAAGCTGCTGATTTTGCAGGACCGGGACCAGAGAATCCGACGGGAGCAAGGGGAGTTGGCCCGCATTGAGCCTGAGCGGCAGACGCTCAAGGCTAAAGCCGTCACCGCCCAAGCCGAGCTTGAGAATGCCAAGCTGCGGGTCAAGCAGATCGAATCCGCCCGCAAAGACCTGGAGTTGGAAGTCGAGGGCAAAAAGCAGATGATTACCCGCTACGCCAATCAGCAATTCCAGACACGGAAGAACGAGGAATACCGCGCGCTCGCGCACGAAATCGACACGTGCAAGGAAGCGATCTTCCAGATCGAGAACCGGGAAATCGAGCTGATGGAACAGGCGGAAGCGGCGCAAAAGGAAGTCCTCCGGGCCACGCAGGCCGCCAAGGACGCGCGCACCCTCGCGGACGACCAAGTCGCGCAACTCGGCGCGCGGGAAGAGAATCTAAAGAAAGAATTGGCTGAACTGGAAACCAACCGCGCGGGATTGGCCGCGGCCGTGGACGAAAGCGCTCGCGCCCGCTACGAGCGCCTGGTCCATAGCAAAGGAGAAAATGTGGTCGTCGGCGTCCAACACGGCGTCTGTGGCGGGTGCCACATGAAGCTGCCGCCGCAATTGCTCGTGACGTGCCAGGCCGAGAAGGAATTGGTCGCGTGCAGCAACTGCGGTCGAATTCTCTACTACACACGCGACATGGACTTGGCCGTGGCGGACTGAAGGCGGGCGACCGAAGCCGGGGCGCTCGTGCCCGCCGTGCCCGTCGAGCGCGCGCCGACGCCGATGGCCAGCCCAAGAGGTGCAAAATACACGATTCTCAACCTCGTTGTTGGCAATCCGCAGTTGTGCTAAGCCGCTGGCCGGACAGGCGCAGCTATTCTTTCCCCGCCGGAAGTCATGTGCCGCGTTACGGAGTCACCGCTCGGTAAAAACGGCGGCCGAGATTTGTCGCCTCAGAATCGATGTACTGCGTAGCCCCGACAAAGTCATTGAACCTTGTTAAGGTAGGCCAGTTTGATAGCGCGTTCGTGAGTTCTTCGGTCCACTGGATTGTAATGGATCCCGTGACGTTACCGAGCAAGGTCAGCCGGATGCCAATATCCGGCAGCCACTCCGGCGGGCCAAACACCAAGCTCAAGCAGCGCACCGTCACGGTCTGCTCACAGGTTGCCATGTTGCCGCTGGTGTCCACCACCGTCCAGGTCACCAGAGTCGTGCCCGCCGTGAAGACTGCCGGCGCGTCGTTGGTCACGCTCAGAATCCCGCAGTTGTCGTTGGTCGCCAACGGCACACCCAGCGCCACATTGGTTGCGCAACATGTCCCCGGGTCGGTGCTCACCACCACGTCGGGCGGGCAGATGATCGTGGGCGGCTCGGTGTCATTGACCGTTACGGTCTGAACGCAGGTGTTGGTGTTCCCGCTGGTGTCGGTCACCGTCCAAGTCACCAGAGTAGTCCCTTTCAGGAAGACCACCGGCGCGTCGTTGGTCACGCTCAGAATCCCGCAGTTGTCGTTGGTCGCCAACGGCACACCCAGCGCCACATTGGTTGCGCAACATGTCCCC
>JBEKJO010000177.1:0-11840 GCA_050011195.1 Verrucomicrobiota bacterium
ATGCAACGCCTCTCACGCCAAGTGCTCTTTGCCACTCTACCCCATCCGCCTCGCCGTAAACGCCTGGGAAAGAGGGTTCTAGGCCTTATCTAAGCGCCATTCGACGGCCGTCGGCGCTGATTCTCAGTCCCGAAAGCTGGCGCCGACTGCCGTCGGCGGCTACACCCTGTAGGCGGTTTGTGCGAGGTATGAGAATTCCGGGTTACCCCTTGTGCATCAGCCGGTATTCGGTGGGCGGGGTCTCGTTGACCATCTTGAAAACCCGCGAGAAATAGAACGGGTCGTCATATCCCAGCGACGCGGAGATTTCCTTGATCGGCAGGTTCGTCGTATCCAGCAACTGGCAGGCCCGGTGCATCCGCAAACGGACGAGGTAACCGATCGGAGCATAGCCGGTGTGCTGCTTGAACAGCGCCGTGTAATGCGACAGCGAAAGGTTGGCCAGCGCCGCCAGCGTCGCGACGTGCAACGGCTTCTCCAAGTGCTGCTTCATGTAGGCGATGCTCTGGTTGATCCTCTGCCTGGGGTTGGGGTCCCCGCGCCATCTCTGCTGCCGGTGCCAGACCATCACCCCCAGCAGATGCGCCAGCGCCTGCGAGGCATACAACAACTGCGCCGGCGCATAACCGTGCTCCAGAACGGCCAGCACCTCCTCAAACAGCTCCAGCAACTGCGGGTCTTCTCCCAGGTAAATCACCGGGTGCTCCGGCGACACGCCCAACTCCGTCAGGAAAAACCCCACGTTTGCGCCGGTCGCATGGACCCAGGGAATGGTCCAAGGATGCTCTTCGTCGGCACCATACACGTGCGGGGTCTCGGGCGGCACGACCAGCAGATCGCCCGCCTCAAGTTCGTGGCGCTGCCCGCCTAATTCGCACCAGCCCCGCCCGTGCGTGCAGTAAATGAATATCGCCTGGTTCACCCCCACGCGCCGCTCCATGTAGTGACCGGCGGCTTTCGGGAAATACCCGGCGTCGGTCGGCAGCAGACCGCGCAGCAGCGCATGCTCCAGCGCCCGGGCCACGACCTTGCGCGGCAGCACCACGATCCGCTGGCCCGGAAAACCTTCTGGTCTCTTCCGCCGATCCATCTTGACCCTATCTATGCCCGAGAATCAGCGAATAGTCCATGCAAATCATCGTTTTGTCCATTCCCCAAAAATCGCCGGGTGGATATAAAGGAGCGTGCATATTGCACAAGTTGTGTCACTCGGCAACCAACCAAACGCGAACGTTAACTGATGGAAAACCGCACTCAATATATGAAAGACCTCCTCAAAAACCGTATCGGGGCGAGATTCTCGCTCCTCCTCACCGTGGCCCTCAGCTTGGGGGCCGTACAACAAGCCCGTGCAGGGACAGAGCACTGGATTGGCAATCCGGGCGTGACCGCCACCACCAATTGGAGCGATTCGGCCAATTGGACCGGCATCAGCCCACCACAAACCTATTACAATGAGGTGGACTTCTGGAGCATTGGGGCGGTCGGCGCCCCTGGCGTTATCAACAACGTTCTCGACAGCACTGCGGCCCCGGGCCCGGCCCAGATGCCCATCTGGCAGTTGGACTACATTCCCACCAACGCCAACTTCACGACGCTGATCAATCCGGGAGTCACCATGCAAATTGCTGCCGGCAACGGCAACTTGAAGGTGGGCGCGGATATTCTAACCACGGGAACCCCCGCTCCGGCCAACGCGGTGGAAACCATCACCATCACGGGCCCCGGGGCCACTTTGAACATGACCGGCGGCAGCCTGTATGTCGGGCAGGGTTCAGTGACGCCGTATGACACGCACAATGTGACCCTCGACCTGTCCGGGTTGGATAACTTTGTGATGACCCCAAGCACCTACAACACCTACATCTATTTGGCCTCAAGCGCCGCGGCGCGCGCCAACGGTGTCCTTTATCTGGCGAAAACCAACAATATTGTCCTGTCGCAGGGCATTCAGACGTGCAATCAATCCAGCTCCTCCAATTCCCAGCCGATCATACTTTATCTGGGAATTTCCAATTCCATTACGTTGGGCAGTTCGGGCAATTTTAATATCGGCCAAACGGGCGTGTCCACCAACGGCGTGATTGTGGCCTTCAACCCCGCCTTCCTCGGGGGAGCCAATCCGCCCACTGCAATTTTTAACAGCTCGGCCAGCGGAGGGCGGATCGGCAATATTTATATCTGCAACACCAGCCAAGCTTTTAACAGTTACGCCCTTTGCAATTTGAGCGGCGGTTCGGTAAATGCGCTGGTGAGCACCCTGTATGTGGCGGAGTCGAGTTCGGGCATCGGCACGGCCACCGGCGTGCTGACTTTTGACATGGGCACCATCAACGCCAGCAGCGCCTACGTTGGCCGGCAGCAAAGCAGCGGCGGCGGAATGGCCGTTGGGACGGTGAACATTAACAGCAACAGCACTTACGGCGCGAGCGCCACGCTCATTGTGGGCGGCACGCTTTCAATCGGCGCCTATAGCGGCACGCTGACATCCGGCACTGCTGGAACGATCAACATCAATGGCGGCACGCTCAGCGCCGGAACAATTACTTGCGGCACCGGCACGGGGGCCATCAATGTGGCGGGTGGCACGTTGACGCTCTCGGGCACGGGCGGGACGACGGCCTCGCCCATCAGCGCTCTTTCCATTGCCAACTCGACGCTCAATCTGACAGTCTCGTCGGCCCCCACCAACATTAACACGACCAGCCTGACGACCGGCGGGGCGGGCAACCTCATCAACATCCCTGCCGCGCCCGCGTCACCGGTGTATCCAGTTCAGGTTTCGCTCATCAAATATCAAGGCAGCATTGGCGGGGCGGGTTATAATTTCAGCCTGGGCACATTGCCTGCTCTCTTCGGCGGTTATCTCTCCAACAACACCGCCAATGCCTCCGTGGATTTGGTTTTGACCAACGGCCCGCTTGCCGAAATTTGGAGCGCTGCGCAGAATAATAACTGGGACACCACCTCCACCAACTGGCTGGCCGGCGGCAATCCTACCACTTACGCTGACGGCGACGCCGTGCAGTTCTTGGACGGCGCGAGCAACGGCACGGTCAACCTGACAGCGACATTCAACCCAAACGGCGTGACCGGCGTGACCGTGAGCAACAACGCGCTGGCTTACACTTGGAGCGGCAGCGGCGCGATCAGCGGCCTGGCCCCTTTAACGAAACAAGGCCCGGGCACGCTGGTCATTGACAACAGCGGGAACAACAATTTCTCGGGCGGCGTAACCCTCAGCGGCGGCATCCTGCAAGTGGGCAACAGCGATGCTAACGGCAACCTGCCGTCGGGCAATGTGACCGACAATGCCATTTTGGCTTATGACCGAACGGACAATCCCGTCAATAGCGACGCTATTTCCGGCGCAGGTGCGGTGGTGCAGGCCGGCGGGGGCACGCTCCAGTTGGCCGGGGTCAACACATTCACCGGTCCTGTCGTGGTAACGAATAACAGCACGCTGCAATTGGGCAGCATCACGGCTGCCGGGGCGGGCACGAATGCCATCACGGTCCTCAGCGGCTCAACGCTTGACATCAATGGCTATACCGCGACCAAGCCCGTCGTCGTGTCTGGCACGGGCGTCAGCGGGAATGGCGCCCTCATTGACAGCGGTGGAGCGCTTTACGACAACCCCGGACCGGCGGTGGCGACCAATATCCTTCTGGCTGCCGACACGGCGTTTCAGAACAATAATCCGAATCGGTGGGATTTGGGTTCGCGCAATGGCACTACGTGCGTCTTAGGCGGTGCTCATAACCTGACTCTGAATGGCGCCGGGAGCGGCTCGGGGACCTATTTCGAGTGGGCGAACCTCTTGGTGACCAACGTGGCGAACATTACCATCGCCTCCGGAACCCTGGGCGTCGTTGGCACGACGACCTTCGGCAATCCAGCTTCTACGCTGGCGATCACGCCCGGCGCGACGTTGCAGTTTTACGGCGCGAATAATGTTGTCAACAAGGCCGTGGATTTCCAGAACGGCGCCAACATCGAAAACACTTCCTCGGCCAACGTCATGAACGGCGCGATGACAATGGAAGCGGGTTATTGCACCGTCTGCGTGGCCGGCGGCACAACGCTGAATTTCAGCAATGTTTTAAATGGATCCGGTGTTTTCTACCAGAACAGCTCCCTAAACAACGGCTCGGGCACAGCCATCCTGTCGGGCAACAGCCCATCGTTCACCGGCGGCGTGTTGTTGTATAGCGGCACAAACACGCTCAACGGCCTTATCGGATCGGGTATTACCAGTCAGCCCGGCACCACCATTTCCGGAACTGGCACGGCCAACGGCTTGGTGGATGTCTCGGGCCTGTTGCTGCCCGGCGCGCCGAACGTGGCGGGAACCTTCAACGCCGCCGGCGGGTTGACGCTGGAAAGCGGCGCCACGGTGACCATGAACTTGAACACGAAGACCGCCCCTGGCGGCGGCACCAACTCCCTGGTGGTCGTGACCGGCAATCTGACGTTTAACGGCAACAATATCACCATTAACGCGTTCAAGGGATTTCTGGCCGCAGGCACCTACACGCTGTTCACTTACACCGGCACACTCACCATGAACGGCACACTGACAGCTTCCACCGTTGTGCCGTCCCGTTATACCCTCACCGTGGCCACGAACGCCACCCAGGTTAATCTGGTGGTCAGCGGCCAGGGAGATTTGCTGGACTGGAACAATTACGCCAACAACGGAACGTGGGACGTGGCCACCTCCGTCAACTGGACAAACCTCACGACGAGGACGAATGATCAATTCCTGCTTCCCGATACCGTGCTGTTTGATGATACCATCACGAATGCGGCGCATCCGACGACGAGCATCACCATACCGTCGGGCACGATCGTGGTGCCGAACGTGATGACAAACAATTCCACGACCAATTACACCATCAGCGGCGCGGGCCAAATCGGCGGCGCTGCGAGCATCGTCAAACTGGGCAGCAGCAAGCTCACTGTCAGCAACACCAATACCTTCACGGGCAATATCACGATTGGCGCCGGTAGCCTGCAGGTCAACGGCCTCGCAGCCGCGGGGGCAACCAATGGCTCCCTTATTATTAGCAATGGCGCAACGCTCTACATTAATTTGATCTCAGGCGGCAATGAAACATTCAACAACGGCGGCTTCCAGGGAAAGCCGATTATTGTTGCCGGCTCCGGCGTGAACGGCTTGGGCGCCATTCAAAGCATCGGCAACGCCCTCTACAATGACAGCAGCACACTGGGGCTTGCGTTGAACGTCACGTTGACGGGCGATACGACCATCGGCGCCAACAACCGTCTGGATTGGGGGGTTCCCGGAGCCACCTTGAGCACCGGCGGGAGCAATTATAACCTCACCGTCATTGAGAACCAATATTTCCAGTGGACGGACCTAACGATTGATACGAACCTGGGCAATATAGACATCTACAACAGCACATCGAGCGGCTACACGTGGGCCGTCACAGGAATGGGCGGAAGCCTCGGCAATCCTACAAACACTCTTACAGTGCATTCCAACGTTACAATGGAGATTGTGCACACGGAAAACAGTTATACGGGAACCGACAGCGGTTACGCGAAAGTCATCCACGTGGTGCCGACGGCGACCTACTATAACAGCATCTCTGGCGGCGCCGGGGATTATCGGGACAGCACCTCGTTCATACTGGACGGTGGCTCAAGCTTTTACTATTTCAACGGCACCGGTGGCAGCGGCACCGGCACCGCTTTCAGTGGGCCAGTTACTCTCAATGGGCTTGTGAACATACAAGTCGGCAACAGCCCGATCACCTTCAGCAACGTCATCAGCGGCACGGGCGGTTTCTACGTGAATCAATACAGCGGCCAACCGCCATTGAATTTTGCCGGCACCAACACCTATCAAGGCATCACGGACCTTCGCACCGGTATAATTATGGCGTTGATTGGCAACGGCTCGATTTCCTCCAGCACGCCCATCAGCCTGGCTTCGGGCGCCATGCTGATTGTCACCAATCGCACGGATGGCACTTTGACGCTGGCCAGCGGCCAGACGTTGGAAGGCGTCGGAACTGTCAACGGCAAATTGGCCGCGAGCGCCGGCAGCACCGTTTTGCCGGGAGCCACCAGCACCGCCACCAATGTCGGCATCTTGACAGTGTTCAGCAATGCCACGTTGAGCGGCAACGCGCTGTTCAAACTCAACAACACCACCAACGACGTTTTGTCGGTCGGCGGCGCGCTGACTTACGGCGGGACGTTGACGCTCACCAACATTTCCGCCACGCCACTGGCCGCCGGCAAGAGCTTCAAGCTGTTCAACGCCCCGAGCTACTCCGGCTCGTTCACCCTCAGCCCGGCGTCTCCGGGCAGCGGCCTCCTCTGGGACACCTCGCAACTCAACGTCAGCGGCAGGCTGCAGGTCATCTCGACCACGCCGCCCGCTATCACCGGCATTGCCGTTGGGGGTGGAAACGTGATCCTCACTGGCACCAACGGGTCGCCCAATGCCTATTACTTGGTGCTGAGTACGACGAACGTAGCCCAGCCGCTGAGCCAGTGGCAGCGGCTGACGACCAATCAGTTCGATGGCAGCGGCAACTTCAACTGGACCAACGCTCTATACCCGGTCGACCCGATCCGGTTCTACCTGCTCCAATTGCAATAAAGGGCGTCGGAATTCAATGTTCTTTACATTTAGAATTCGAGCAGGTTGAATCAGGCCGCCGGGTTGCGCGCAGCCCGGCGGCCAAAATCTATCTGAAATTAGAATGGATTGTTTTTGGGCGGCAATGAACCGAACCCTGTTCTTGGGAAACAGGAGAGCAAAAGACCGTCAGGCCGACAGCTTCACGTTGATTGAGCTGCTCGTGGTGATTGCCATCATCGCGATCCTCGCCGCGCTCCTGCTGCCGGCGCTGGCTCGCGCCAAGCTGAAAGCCCAACAGGTCAATTGCCTGAACAACCTCAGGCAATTGGACATGGCGGGAAAGATGTACATGGAGGACGCGGGCCAGATGTTCGCCTATGCCGATCCAGACCTTAACCCGGAATCACTCTGGATGGGGTGCTTGATCAACTACTATGCACAGGCCGCCAGTGTGCGGATTTGCCCTTCGGCGCCGGACAAGGGTAATCCCTCGGGGGCGCTCAACCCCGCAGGGACGGCGGACTCCGCCTGGTATTGGAACCCCCAGGGCACCAACTACGTCGGGAGCTACGCCATCAATGGGTGGATGTACGTCTTTCTGCCCGGCGCCAACCTCGAGGGCGCCAGCGTGGACCCGCAGTATTTGTTTCCAAAGGAATCATCTATCCAGCAGTGGACGCTGACGCCGATGTTTTTCGATGCGGTGTGGGTGGATACGTGGCCCTTGGAAAACGACGCTCCGGCGCGAAATCTCTACGACCCGGGCTATAGCGGCGTCGCAGGCATGCCCCGGCTTTGCATCGTACGGCATGGCGGCGTCAACCCCGCCAGCGCGCCGCGGAATGTGCCTCCCGGCTCGCCCTTGCCGAATGGAATCAACATGGCCTTTGCCGACGGTCATGGCGAGCTGGTGCGCCTGCAAAATCTCTGGCAGTATTACTGGCACCTGAACTGGGTTCCCCCTGCCACCCGCCCCCCTTGAGTTGCAGGTTCATGTCCTCCAAAACTCATTTAACCGCTGCTGCCTTCACGCTCATCGAACTGCTGGTCGTGATCGCCATCATCGCGATCCTGGCCGCGCTGCTGCTGCCGGCCTTGTCCAGCGCCAGGCTGAAAGCCCAACAGGTCAATTGCCTCAGCAACCTCAAGCAGCTAACTGTCGCTGCCCTGATGTACAACGACGATATGAAAGTATGGGTAGGACCGATGGACCCCAACCCTGACCTCAGCCAGGGGGATTGGATGTGGACCCTGCTCACCTATTACGCCAAGGTGGATAAACTGCGTCTCTGCCCATCGGCGCCGGATAAAGGCAATCCGTCCGGCGCAGTGAACCCGGTCGGCATGGCCGACACCGCCTGGTATTGGACGCTTTCGACTCCGAACTTTGCCGGCAGCTACGCGATGAACAAGTGGCTCTCCCCTACGAACGGCATGAACAATTCGACGGCCGACCCCAATATGTTGATCACCAAAGACACCAACGTCCAAATGCCGGTCCTGACTCCCATGTTCATGGACAGCGTATGGATTAACCTGGACCCCATGGAGACCGACCCGCCGGCGCGCAACCTTTACAACCCAGGCGACTCGAACGAGGGCATGCCGCGTTGCACGATCGCCCGGCACGGTGGCCGGAGCGCCTCCAGCGCCCCCACCTATGTCGGTCCAGGCCAATTCTTGCCCGGTACCATAGGCATGGGTTTGGTTGACGGCCATGCGGAACAGGTGAAACTGAACAGCCTTTGGAACTATTATTGGCACCTGAACTGGAATATACCCGTCCCCCGCCCCCCTTGACCCATTTCCGAAACTCATCGACCCTCGCCTTCCTGCTCCTCGCCACGCCCGTCCTCGCCGGCCTGCCCTCCTTTCAACAAACCGGCAACACGCTGGTGATGTCGAATGTCAACGTGCTGGTCCAATACAACCTCGCCACGGGCCGGTCCGATTTTTACTGGCAGAACTCCAAGATAATCGCCGGCTTTTACGCCGGCGTGGGCCTGGCGACTTATGTGACCGGCACAGTCTATAGCAATCGCACCTGGACGGTCCTCACGAGCAACCAGGTTGTGGTTGCCGGCAGCGCCACCGGCCTGCCGGTGATGAAGCAATACTTCACGCTCGACCAGGACAACAGCTTTCTGACGCGCGTGACGGTGGAGAGCGCCGGCACGAATTCCAATTGGATGGGGCCGGTCGTGATGGACACCGCCGGAGGGGTGGACCTTGGCAGCTACAACGATGACCGGGCGCTGATCGTGCCGTGGGACAACAATTCTTACAGTTACACCTACAACGGCATGTCCATCAACAACACCAACTACAGCTACGAGGTGGGCGCCTTTTACGACAACACGACTCGCACTGGATTGGTGGTGGGGTCGGTCACGCATGACCAATGGAAGACCGGGATCTATTTTCAGGGCGCCAACAACAAGCTCAACATCATGAACGTCTATGGAGGCTTGGCTTGGGGCAACGCGTTCGAGGGGGCCGACGTGCTGCCTCATGGCGCGGTCACGGGCACGAACATCTCATCCCCCATCGTGTTCGTCGGCTTTGGCGCCGACTGGCGCACGGTGATGGAGGCTTACGCCAATGCCAACACCGCCCAGGTCCCGGCCCTGCCCTGGCAGGGGGGCGTTCCCTTTGGCTGGAATAGTTGGTATGCCTACGGCACGAGCGTCAGCTATTCCAACGCCACTGCCGTCGCCACCTTCATCAAGAACAACCTCCAGACCAACCAGTTCAATGACCAGGGAACCGTGTATATCAACCTGGACTCGTACTGGAGCAACCTGAGCGACTCCCAGCTTCAGCAGTTCGCCAGCAATTGCCACGCCAACGGACAGAAGGCGGGCATCTATTGGACGCCCTTCGTTTATTGGGGCACTGCCTCCCAGGGGTCCAACTCCACCATGACCGGCTCAAGCTATCTCTGGAGCGCCGCTTACCTCCGGACCCCCAGCGGAAGCGTGCAAAGCCCCAATAACCAGGGCATTGCCCTTGACCCCACCCACCTCGGCGTCCAGCAGATGATTGCCTACTACCTCAATTACTTCACCGGCTATAGCTACGACTACTTGAAGCTGGATTTCCTCACCCACGGCGCACTGGAGGGCGTTCATTACGCCACCAACATCACCACCGGCATTCAGGCCTATAACCAGGGGATGCAGTACCTCCTCCAGCAGAACAACGGCAGAATGTTCCTCAGCGAATCCATTGCGCCGGTCTTTCCATACCAGTACGCCCACTCCCGCCGCATCGCCTGCGATACCGCGACCACCATCAGCCAAACCGCATTCGAGCTCAATGGCGTCACCTACGGCTGGTGGATCTCTGGCCGCCTCTACGCTTACAACGACCCCGACATGATGAAGTTCGCCGGGGGCACCGCCAATGAGAACCAGAGCCGCCTCATCAGCGGCGCGATCTCAGGGACGGTCTTTCTCGACAGCGACGACCTGGCCTCCAGCACCGGCCAGACCCTCGCCCTGACCTGCCTGACTAACGCCGCCATCAATGCCGTTGCCCGCCTCGGCCAGACGTTCCGGCCCGTCGAGGGCAACACCGGCACCAACGCCACCGATGAGTTCGTCCTGCAAAACGGCACCAATTGGTATCTGGCCGTCTTTAACTACTCTGCCTCCGCCACCAATGAGAGTGTGGACTTCACGAGGGCGGGCATGCCGTCGAGCACCTGCGGGGCGCTCGACCTGTGGAGCGGCGCGCTCTCGACCGCAAACGGCTCCTTAAGCGTAAGCCTGGCCTCACAACAATCGAAGCTCTTCAAGCTGGTCAGCAGCCCGCTGGCCGCCCTGTCCGTCACGCCCGCCTTGCAGAGCGTCACCAACGGCGGGACCGCCAGTTTCACCGTCAAGCTCACCGTCACCGGCTGCTTTACCGACACTCTGGCCTTGAGTGTTACCGGCCTGCCGGCAGCGGCCAGCGCCTCTTTTAGCCCCGCCTCCCTGAGCGGTTCCGGCTCCTCGACTTTGACCGTGACGACTTCCGGTTCGGCCTCCTCCGCCAGCTACACGCTTACGATCACCGGCCTTTGCCCGAGCCTCACCAACTCCACTACGGCCACCTTGGTGCTCACTCGCACCACTCCGGCCAACCTGCGTTGGAATTCCAGCTCCAGCAGCATCTGGGACATCTCCACCACTCCCAATTGGTTCAACCTCGGCGCCGGCGTCAACGACACCTTCTTTCCCGGGGACCGCGTCCTCTTCGACGACACGCCCGGGGTGGTGACCGGCGTGATGATTGGCTCCGGTGTGGCGGTCACCCCCGGCGCTCTGACCAACGATTCCAGCCTCAATAACTTTACCATCTTCGGCGCAGGCAAAATCAGCGGCACGCTGGACGTGGTCAAAGAAGGCGCGAGCACCCTGACGCTCAGCACCGCCAACGATTTCACCGGCGCCGTGAGCATCCTCCAAGGCACCTTGAAAGAGGGCATCGCCTCCGCTCTGGGCGCTCCGAGCACCACGGTGACGATCACCAACACCGGAGCCCTCGACCTGAGTGGTTACGGGCTGGGGGCTCAGCCGGTCATCGTCTCGGGCAGCGGTCCCAACGGCGGCGGTGCCCTCGTCAATAGCGGCGGCCCCGCCTACGATAACGGCAACTCGCTCACCGCCGTAACGCTGGCTGCCGATGCCACCTTCGGCGGCCCCACCCGCTGGGACCTGGGCGGAAGCTCCGGCGGCCTCTTGAGCACCGGCGGCAAGCCCTGGAATGTCACCCTGGCCGGGACGGCCGGCGGCATCTACTACGAGTGGATGAACCTGAGCGCTGATACCAACTTGGCGAATATCAACGTCCTGCCAGGGGCGACGCTAGGCGACAAAGGCTCTACCACACTGGGCAATCCGACGAACACGGTAGTCCTTTCCTCCAATGCCTTCCTGACATTCTATAACAGCGGCAGCGTGAACGTCACGCTGAACAAGCAGGTGCTCGTGGGTGATGGCGCCACGGTCCAGAATGGCGGCGGCGCCAATACCGCCTTGCAACCCATGACCCTCAGCACCAACGCGGCCGGCGCCCCGGGGAACTGCACGTTCAACATCGGCGGCACGTCCTTGACCTTGAGCAACGCCCTCACCGGGCCGGGCAATCTACTCAAGGTCGGCGCCGAGCCTTTGTACCTGGCCGGCACCAACACTTACACCGGCGCCACCCTCGTCAACGCCGGCACGTTGGC
>JBEKJO010000178.1:0-11815 GCA_050011195.1 Verrucomicrobiota bacterium
CCTCCGGCACAAAGCCCACTTTTAGTGAACTTTGTGCCGCCCAACGAAAACTGCCGAATAGTCTTGTAAACACAATGTTTTCCCAATCAATCACAACCAATCCCACGCATTTCTAAGGTTAAATGAGTTAAATGAGTTAAAAGGGTTAAATAAGTTACATGAGTAACATGAGGAAGAGGCCCTGGAGAATTTCATCGCAGCTTGCGAACAAGTTAGACCATCGCAGTACAGCGGTGTTCCATTTCGGGACACTGCCGCCCTCCTTCACAGCGAACCCTGAGGGCCCGGCGGCCCCTGAAAGCGCGCGGCCCGCACGAACTTTAATTGACCTCCTGTTGCTGGAACCGCATCCACCTGCCGCCACGGACAGGGCACGGTATTTGCGTCAGTGCCGGGGCAGATGAGTAAGTTCTATGTCGCTTGTGATCTGGGTGCGGAAAGCGGTCGGGTGATGGTGGGCACCTTGAACCAGGGCTCACTCACGATGAGCGAGGTCCGCCGGTTCCAGAATCTCCCGATCCAGGAACAAGACTCGCTCCAATGGAACATCCCCCAGTTATATCAGGAGACCCTCGAGGGCCTGCAGGCCATCGGAACCTATGAGGAAGCCGTGGACAGCATCAGTTGCGATTCGTGGGCGGCGGATTACCTGCTCTTCGAAGGCGACAGCACCTTGATCACACCGGCCTATCATTATCGTGATCCCCGCACCAAAGAGGGAATGGAGAAGGTTCTGTCCATAGTCCCGCAGGAGACGATTTACCAGGAAACCGGCGTGTGCCCGAGGCCGGGCAACACGCTGTTCCAGTTGGGGGCGGAGCGGTCCCGGCGTCTCCACCGGGCCAACCACCTTTTGCCGGTCGCCGATGCGTTCAATTATCTGCTGGCCGGTGTCCCGCGCTTTGAAAGGTCCATGGCCGGCACGACGCAGCTTTACAATCCGATCACCCAAACGTGGTCGAGTCGGCTGCTCGAGGCGCTGGAGGTGCCGGCGAAGCTGTTGCCACCGCTCGTTTTGGCGGGCACGGAACTGGGGGCGCTGCGTCCGGAGATTGCCCAGAGGACTGGATTGGAAGACGCACGGGTGGTCGCCTCCTGTTCGCACGAAACGGCGGCCGCGCTGGTGGGGTTGCCCATCCGCCCGGGAGAAAACTGGGCCTACCTGCGCCTGGGGTCCCGCGTCAGCCTGGGCACCGAAATCGTCAAGCCGATCATCACGGACACGAGCCGCGAACTGAATTTCACCAATGAGACGGGCTACGGCGGGGCGATTCGCTTTTCCAAGCAGACGGTCGGCCTCTGGCTTCTGGAAGAGTGCCGCCGCTTCTGGAAGGAAAGGGACCGCGAAATTGATGACACGTTGCTGTCGCACCTTGCCGGGTCCGCGCCTCCCTTTGACTCGCTGATCAACCCGGCGGACCCGCGGTTCCTCACGCCGGGCGACATGCCGCTCAAAATCCAGGCCTTCTGCCGGGAAACCCGCCAACCCGTGCCCCGCAAGCCCGGCCCGATCATTCGTTGTGTCCTGGAAAGTCTCGCTTTGCAGTGTCGCAAAACGCTCCACGAGATTGAGGACCTTACCGGTTGCCAAATGGCGCGGCTCTACCTCCTGAACGGATCGGCCAATGCCTTATTGCACCATTTCATCGCCAACGCGGTGCGGCGCCCCCTGATCGTGGCACCCGCCGACACCACGGCGATCGGCAATGTGATGGTGCAAGCTCTGGCTCTGGGTCACCTCGAGTCACTCGAACAGGCGCGGGAGATCGTGCGGAACTCGTTCAAGACCGAGACCCTCGTCCCGTACGCCACGGCTTGGGATACGGCCTACGACCGGCTCGCGCACCTTTGCCCTGCCTGATCACCGCAAAGCCCGCACGCGGACCCTTTGAAGCCTTTGTTCCGGCCGAACAGCCGTGCCCCGGTCCCCGAGAGCAAGACGCAGCGCGATTAACCGTTCAGCCAGGGCAGTCCGCTTACCGGGCTAAGCGCGAATTTCATGGTGTGAACCTGTGCCGACAATCCAGACATATCCTGTCGTATCGGCCAACAAAATCGCCAAACAAAGCGACGACAGCGCTCAGAACCGCCATCCGGTAGTTATCGAGTTTGAGCCAGTCAACTTTGGTGTTAGAGGAGCCGCAATTTGGACACCGTGCTGCGAAAAGCCGGAGCACTCGGCGCTTTCTCATAACGAGACCACGATGACGCTCTACCCGTTCAACGTCCAGCCGGGGCGGTAAGTGCGGGCCAGCAATTCGTTGGCCTCCGGGCAGTCGGTGACACGGCCCGCAGCCCCGTCGTATTTGATCTTTCTCCCGACGCGGTAAGCCACCAACCCGAGCAGCATCATCTCGATCATCTTGCCGGCGTAATCGAAATCGCAGGAGGTCTTCAGGCTGCCCTTGCAGGCGTTGATCCATTGCTTCTGGAAGTTCCCCAACGGCGGAATCAGCGCCGATTTGGGGCGCGGCTGGTAGTAGGTCAGATCGGCCTGGTTGCCCTGCGGGAACAAAGCGCGCGATTGGAAATCAGCCACGAGGCAGCCCTTGCTCCCCTCGAAGAGCGCGCCATGATCAATCTTCTTAAGGTCGAGGTAGCGGACGGGAGACTCCGGCAAAGCGCCGCCCTGGCACCACGAGACGCGGAGGGCTTGCCGCCAAGTATTCGCCGGGATATCAAAATGCGTCTCCAACTTGACGGGCGTGACTTCGGGGTTGAAGGGGTCGCCTTTGCCTTCGGCTGAAGTCGGCAGTTCGGCATCGAGGGCGTTCCAGGCGAGGTCCATGGTGTGGCTGCCCATGTCACCGACTTGGCCGCTGCCGAAGTCCCAATACATGTTCCATTGCAGGCAATTCATGCCGGAGGTGCCGGAGAAGTATTCGGGATTCCAGGGATGCGCAGGCGAAGGGCCGAGCCACAGGTCCCAGTGGAAGTCTTTGGGCGGGTCGCCGGCGGCGGGGAGGTAGCCGGGCTTGGGGTACTTGCGGTCGCCCCAGGCGCTCACCTCCTGCAACTCACCAATCGCCCCGTCCTGGATCATTTCCCGGACCCGGTTGAAATTCTCGTATTCATGGCGCTGGGTGCCGACTTGGGAGGCCAGCTTGGTCTTGTTCTTGAGATAGGTGGCGCGGACCACGCGGGCCTCCTGCACGCTGTTGGCGAGCGGCTTTTCGCAGTAGATATGCTGGCCGCGATTCATCGTCCAATTGGCGACGAAGGCGTGGGTATGATCGGCGGTGCAGCAGACCACCGCCTCGATGTCCTTTTGGTCGAGGCACTTGCGCCAGTCCATGTACTGCTTGGCCTTGGGGAACCTGGGGGCGGCGAAGGCGAGGTGCTTCTCGTTCACGTCGCAGAGGGCGACGACGTTTTCCTTCGAGATACCGTCGAAGTGGGCTTCGCCGCGGCCCCAGGTGCCGAGCAGGGCGATGTTCAACTTGTTGCTGGGGGCGTCGGCTCCGAAGAGCCTGGTCCGCGGCAGGATAAGCCCCGCGGCTCCGGTGAAGGCGATGGATTTGAGGAAGTAGCGTCGTTTCATGGGGCGAGTCTGGCCGTCTTGAAGGCTGGCGTCAAGCAGCAGTCACGCAGTCACGCCCTGAGTTGTGCTTTCTTTGTCATCGGTTATAGTTTCAGTAATGATTCCCATTACACGGGCACTAATGGCCGAGCATCTGATGTTCTGTTTCGTCTTTGACCAGATCGAAAGGATTCTGCCCGGCCTCAACGGGCTGGAGGAGGTCAGACGGGCAGCTCGCCTGATAGAGGGGTTGCTGCTCAGTCACGCCCAAGTGGAGCACGAGTTGTTGGTGCTCGCCCGCGACCAGGCTCCGGCAGACCAGCGCCGTTATGATCGGTGCCACAAGGAACATCAGGAAATCGACAGCCGGCTTACCCGGGTGCGCTCGACCAGGGAGATCGCCCAAGCCCGCAGCCTGCTCCGGGCGGCCATGACGGCCTCGCGCAAGCATTTCAAGCGGGAGGAACGCAGGGTCTTTCCGCTCATCGAAAAGGGAATGAAGCCTGAAACGCTGACGAAGCTGGGCACCGTCTGGTGCTTGCAGCGCTATGCGCCGGCCAACTGGACCCTCTGACTCTTCCCCCCCACACAACCCCGTTGCCTTTTTGCCATTCTCTGGTAAGAAGTCCGCGTGACCGAGCCTAGCCTGCTGCTCCTGATCCCGGCCTACAATGAAGAGCGCCGCATCGAACCGGTGTTGCGGGACTACGCCGGCTATTTCAAGGAGCATTACCAGGGCAAGTTCCAACTGGTGGTCGTGCTCAACGGCTGCACCGATGACACCCTCGGCGTGGTGCGGCGCGTTAGCGCTGATTATCCCGCCGTCAGCGCGTTGGAGTTCCCGGACGCCATCGGCAAAGGCGGCGCGCTCATCGAAGGGCTGAAGCTGGCCCCGCTGGCCGACCTCATCGGCTACGTGGATGCTGACGGCGCGACGCCGCCGCGCGCGTTTCACGAGTTGGTAAAACACATCAGCGGAGTGGATTGCGTCATCGGCTCGCGCTGGCTGCCGGGCGCCGTGCTGCACGTCGAGCAGAGCGGCCAGCGCCGGTTCGCCAGCCGGGCGTTCCATCTCATCGTCCAACTCTTCTTTTGGATGAACATCCGGGACACGCAGTGCGGGGCAAAGGTGATGCGGCGCGAGGCCGTCGAGAAAATTCACTCCTCCCTGCGCATCGCCGACATGGCGTTCGACATCAACCTGCTTTACTCGCTCAAACGCGCCGGCTACCGCATCCGCGAGGTGCCGACTGAATGGACGGACAAGATCGGCTCCAAAGTCACGCTGGTCGGCACCTCGCTGGTGATGTTTCTCTCCGTGGTGCGGATTTGGCTCATCTATTCGCCGCGGCTCTACAAACGGCTGCGTCCGCTGCGTCCGCTCGAAGGCTGGGTTTACCGCAGACTGCGAGCGCCCGCACCTCGCCCCGGGCCGGAAGACAAAAGTCTAAAGTCTAAAGTCTAAAGTCTAAAGTCCAGAGTCGAGGGCTGGCCTTGTGGGCAGGGCGGAAGAATAGGGGCAGGGCACAATCCTTTTCCAGACTTTAGACTTTAGACTTCTTGCCGCCCCAAGTGTAATACGCGCACACGGCCAGCAGCAGTAAATTGCCGGAGCCCAGCACCTTAATGACCATGACGGGGGTCGCGTGAAACTGTGCGAGGGCAACCACGTAACCCACGGCCAGCACGCAAAGGGCGGGGACTACCTTGAAATAGGAGTGAGCGAGCAGGTTATTCAGCAGTACGTTGCCCAGCGCCAGCGGGACGACTGCCCAGGCATACCACGGCAGCAGGGCGGTGGCGGCCTGCACGTAGTCGGGGGTGAACATGAACTTCACCACCCACGGCCCCAACACCCACAAGCCCGTCGCCCCACCTGCCGAGAAGATCAGAGTCCCGAGCAGCACGACCCCCAGCAGGTCGGTCTTCTCTGCCCTGGCCTTGGCGTGGACAAGCTTCGGGAACATTACCGCCGCCAACGGCCCGACCAGCCACATCGAAGCGCGCGCAAGCGTCCCGGCGCTCAGGTAGAAGGCGGCTATGGCAGGAGTGAAGTACCATTTGACAAGCAGTGTATCCGCCGTGAACAGAAGGTTATACGCCGCGAAACCCAGGGCCAGCGGAATGGCCTGGCGCAGCACGGCGCTCCAGCCGAACGGCACTGCCGGTGCCAGCCATAGGGAGCGCGTCGGCCAGACGGCGAGCACCAGTGACGCAGTCAAACCTCCCAGCATGCCGGCGACCATGGCTGAAGAGTGGCAGTGCAACACCAGCACCGCAAATAGCGCTACTCCCACCCGGCCGACGCCGTTGGACATCAAGCTCCAGCCCATCCAAAGGAAGTTCTGTTGTCCCTGCAGTATCCCCAGGAAGATTGGCACCCAGGCGGTGAACAGCAGCATCGGCAGCGCCAGCCAGAGCGCAGCAGGGTCGGAAATCTTCAAATGCGCCAGGATGCTGCCCTGGAACAGCAACACCGCCAGCGCCCCCACCAGCCACACGACGAATGTCCCGAGCCACACCGCGCGGATCAGCCCCGACAGCTCATGCCCGCGTCCGAGCGCCAACGCGTGTGCGGTCTGTTGGGCGAGCACGATTTGGAACGGCAATCCCTGGATAAACATTGCCACGACCAGGAACACCCCAAACTCGCCGTAGGAATTCACCGGCAGTGCCTTGGACAACAAATGCACCGCCGTCATAAACATCCCGCCCGTCACGGTGGCGATCATCAGCCAGCCGCTCTGGCGGAAGAATGAGGCGCGATGCGCCGCGTCGGTCACGGGAGCAGTTTCAACTTGTTCAGCCGGCATGAGACTTGGAGGGGCCAGAGGTGGTTCCGGTTCAAGAAAACGATTGCAGGAAGCGCCGCAGCAGCCCCTTGCCGCGCTCCAGCGCCTCGATGGAAATCCATTCGTCCGCCGTGTGCGCCTGCGCAATGTCGCCCGGCCCGAACACCACGCTGGGAATGCCGCCGTGCCCGAGCACCGACGCGTCGGAGAAGTAACGCACGCCAACCGGCCTGCGTTGGCCCACGCTCTGCAAAAAGCGCGCGACCAGCGGGAGCTTCGGATCCGTTTCCAGCGGCAGGCAGGCAGGCAGGTCCTTCTTCACAAAGGCCGCCTTGAGATTCTGGCGCCGCAGCACCGCCTTGAGTTCGCGCCGGACCCCCGCTTCCGTCTCGCCCGGCACCGTGCGGCGGTCAACGAGGATCGTGCAACGGTCGGGCACGATGTTGGCCTGCGAGCCGCCGCAGATCGCGCCGACGCTGACGGTCCCGCAGCCCAGCAGCCCATGCCGGCGCCGGCGCAACTGTGCGGCGTAGGCGGTTTGCAGCAGATCCACTATCCGGGCCATGGCGTGAACCGCATTGCGTCCCAGCTCCGGGCATGAGCCATGAGCCGATTTGCCCCGCGTCTCCAACTCCAGCCACAAAGTCCCCTTGTGCGCCGTTACCACCTCCAGGCGCGTCGGCTCGCCGACAATCGCCAGGTCCGCCCGCAGCCCGCTGGCGACCAGCGCGCGCGACCCCGCCTGGCCGTGCTCCTCGTCCACCAGCCCGGCGAAGATGATCTCGGTGTCCGCCGGCCGCTGCCCGTCTTGCGCCATTTCGCACAGCGCCATGAGCATGGCCGCCGCCGAGCCTTTGGTGTCGCAGGCGCCGCGGCCAAACAGCCGTCCGTTCCTCTTGCCGGGCGTGAACTGTTCGTCGGTGGCGTTCACCGTGTCCAGGTGCGGCGCGAGCAGGACCCGTTGCTGCGCCTTGCCGCGCGGCGAGAGGCGCGCCAGCAGATTCGAGCGGCCCTTGGAAACCGGCTGGAACTCCACCTCGAGTCCCGCCTGCGCCGCCGTGGCTGCCAGGAAATCCGCCACCCGCTGTTCTCCCGCATGGGGATGTCGCGCCGGCAGGAACGCCGGGTTCACACTGGGCAGCGCGATGAGTTCGCGCAGGAGCTTTTCAGTCTTCGTCATGCCGTTCCCCAAAGGGAAATGAGGGGCAGAGCTTATGCGGGCCGCCGCCCGCTGTCGAGCGTCGAGGCCCGAAAGCGGCAAAGAAAACCTCCCCACCCGCCCCCGCGCCACCCTCAACCGCCCTCCGGCGGCTGGCAAGCGAGGGGAAAACGACCTCCGGAGCTGAAGTGGCGCGCGGTCGCTGCCCCGGCCTCAATCAGACCGGCACTGTTTTGCGCGAATGACGGCGCTCACTCATGCCGGACCTGCGGCGCCCGATCGCTAACAGAAATGTAAGTCCGGCGTCGCCTGGGTTCAGCGGGGTGAACGGCATGGCCAACCTCCTTCTTGAACTGTGTCAGCGCCTTCTTCAGAGCCGGAACGATGCGGACTCTCCGACGCTCTTCAAGAAGCTGCATCGGCAACCGCTCAAACCAGCGCTGGCAAGCAAAATGCAACCACTGCATACGCCGGTCGGACTCGGAAAACCGGATCATACTGCTCGGTCGCACCTTCTGGCAGAAGAACGCCAGACACACCTCTAGCTGCTCAATGCTGTGGAACTCGAAAGTAAAACCGCACTCTCGAACAAAATAAACCGGATAGCGCTGTAACGTCGGGGCACGCCAATACTGCTCGGTCGGAACGCCGGGCATATGTGAAGCGTCATACATCTTATCGTGGTGTCGCTTCGGGTCGTATGCCTCTGACCAAATCTGTGCCATACACAAAGGTAGTTCAACAGTATTGGTTGAGCCCAACTGGGAGTTTAAGAACCAACTGCGCTGAGTTGTTCATCGTGGCGCAACGCAAGCCGGCGGCCAAGGCACCCGCCGGGTCAGGCCGCTCAGTCCATGTTCTTGATTTCGACTTCAATGCCGCCCAGCCACTGGGCCAGGAGGTTGTAGAGCGCGGCGAAAATAACAAAGAAGATGAAGCCGAGAATGCCCATAAATACCGGCCCGAAGAGGTAAACGATGCCGATAATCTTCAACGGCTTGGGGCCGAAGATGATCATCGGAATGCCGATGAGCGTGTAGATAAAACCCGTCAGGACGTAGAACACGGTTAGTATCTTGCTCGATTGCAGTATGGAAATGCGGATCAGTTGCTTTTTCATGTTTTGTGGATGGTTAACAGTGTGTGGTTCAGTCGCGGCCTAACGTTTTATGCGGGGCGTTCGGCGCGGCGCAGGGAGCGGAGAATCTTCAGGCCGAAGCGCTCGTCGGGCGCCAGCACGCGGCCATGGGCCTTGAGTTCCCGCAGGGCTGCCAGCGTCATGCAGAAGTCCACTGCGCTCAGCGGGCGGCCCCGCACCACGCGCTCCTGCCAGCGCTTGGCGTCGGTAATCTCCTCGATCTCCTCGTTCCCGCCCGGGAAGAATGAGACCAGCCATTCGTCCCGGCGCACGTAACCGTCGGCCTCCTGCTTCGGCTCGAACCACGAGTCGCACAGCAGCAGGCAGAGGGAGCGGCCCGCGTTGGCGCCGAGGCGATAGAACACCAGCCGCGCGTCCAGTTCGGCGAAATGGTGATAGGTGGCTTTGGCGGCGTCGGGCGGCTGGGGCGTAAACCGGGTCTGAAAGCCGAGCTTGACGCGGGCCGGCGTCCCCGGGTCTTTCTCGAAGCAGAGGTTCTCCTCCAGAATCCAGAGGAGGTCGGTCGAGAGACCGCGCTGGGTCAAAAGGGCTTTCCAGGCGGCCAAAGCGTCTTCAAACGGCGGGCGCTGATAACGGCGAGTGAGTTCCATAGCCTTAATTAAATGGGGTTCCGGGTGAGCCAGTCAACAAAAAGAGGAATACCCTGCTCGATTTTTACCTGCGGGTCGTAGCCGAGCCGGGCGCGCGCTTTGGCGATGTCCGCGCAGGTGATGGGCACGTCGCCGGGCTGCGGGGGCTGGCGGTCGATGATGGCCTTTTTGCCCAGCGCGACTTCCAGCAACTCGACGAGCCGGTCCAGTCTCACGGTTTGCGATTCGCCCAGGTTGAAGATGTCGTAGCCGAATTCCTTCTGCGTGCAGGCCATGACGCCGTCGAGGATGTCGCTGATGTAGGTGTAATCGCGGGCCGCCGAGCCGTCGCCAAACACCGGGATCGGAGCGCCCGCACTGATGAGCCGGGCGAACTTGTGAATCGCCAGGTCCGGCCGCTGGCGCGGGCCGTACACCGTGAAGAAGCGCAGCATCACCACGTCCAGGCCATAGACATGGTGGTAAACATGGCCGAGCGCTTCGCAGGCCAGCTTGCTCGCGGCGTAAGGCGAGATGGCGCAGAAGATCGGGTCGTTCTCGGCAAACGGCACCTTCGAGTTAACGCCATAGACCGAAGAGGAGGAGGCGATGATAACCTTCCGGACGCGGTTGAGCCGCGCGGCCTCCAGCAGGTTGACCGTGCCCTCGACATTGACGCGCTGGTAAAGGGCAGGCTCCGCGAGGCTGGGCCGCACTCCCGCGCGCGCCGCCAGATGAATGACCTGGTCGAAGCGCACGCTGCCGAACAGCTCGTCCAGCGCGGCACGGTCGGTCAAATCACCGTGCACGAATTCGAAGGGCCTGGCCAGGGATTGGATGTCGCGCAGGTTGCGCTGCTTGAGGCGCGGGTCGTAGAAACCATTGAGGTCATCGAACGCCCACACCGCGTGGCCGGAATGCACCAGCCGCTCGCAGACATGCGAGCCGATAAAACCTGCGCCGCCGGTGACCAGGAAGTTCACGCCGGAACGCTACCAGACCGACCCGCGGTCTGTCGAGCGCCCTGATCAAGCCAGCGCCCCTCGACAACCCGCGCCATGTGTGGCAAGCTGAACAGACTCGATGCCAGCCAGCGACCAAATGGACCTGATGTGACCGCGTGAAGCTTTCTTTGCAACTGTGCCGCCGATGGCTGGGAGAGCTTTTGCTCGCTGCTGGACTCCTGATCGCCGTTAGCATTCCGGCGCAAGACTGCGTCCCGGCTCCAGCGGGCCTGACCGGTTGGTGGCCGGGCGACGGTGGGGCGAATGATATAGCCGGCACCAACAACGGAATTTTGGAAGGCGGCGCGACGGCCAACGCCGTGGGTGTGGTCGGCCAGGCTTTCCGTTTCGACGGCACCAACGGCTACGTCCAGATTCCCGACTCGCCGGTTTTCCACCCGACCAATCTGACCGTGGAATACTGGGTGCTTTTTAATTCGTTGGACTCGGCGGGCACTTCCCCGGCGGGCGACCAGTACGTTGTCTTCAAGCAAAACAGCCAGAGGTATAACTTTGAAGGCTTCGATTTGCGCAAGATCCGTGTGGGCGGCAATGACATTTTCAAGTTCGCGGTCAGCTCAACCAATAGTGCTGGGACGGCCGAGACGGCCGAGCTACACGCGACTAACTTGGTGGTGACGACGGGCGTCTGGTATCACGTGGCGGGCGTGCGGGGCTCTAATTACATCCAGATTTATGTGAATGGCCAACTCGAGGGCCAGACCAACGTCGATTTCCCGCAGGATTACGGCACCAACGCGCTTTACTTCGGCACCTCCGGCGAATCTTACTGGGATCATAAACTTAACGGATTACTGGACGAGGTTTCACTCTACAACCGCGCGTTGTCTGCCGATGAAATCGCCGCCATCTACGCCGCCGGCGCGGCTGGCAAGTGCAAAGGGACAAACGGGGTCAGCATCACGGTCCAACCGCAGAGTCAGACGGCGGTCAGCGGAACCAACGTCGTCTTAACGGTCGCAGCCGCCGGCGTTGCCCCGCTGAGTTACCAGTGGCAATTCAATGGCACAGCCCTTGCGGGCGCCACGAACACGAGCCTCACGCTGACCAACGTCCAATCCACCAATTCGGGCAACTATCAGGCGGTGGTGAGCAATCCTGCCGGTTCGGTCAGCAGCACCGTAGCGGTGCTGACGGTGCTGGTGCCGCCGGCCATCACCGTGCAGCCCACCAACCAGACGGTGCTGGTCGGGAGCACAGTGAACTTCGACGTGGCCGCCAGCGGCAGTGCGCCCTTGAGTTATCAGTGGCAATGGAACGGCACCAATCTGGACGGGGCCGTCAGCCAGACCCTGAGCCTGACCAACGTGCAGCCCGCGCAGGCCGGTGGTTACGGTGTCGTGGTGAACAACGCCGGAGGCTCAGCGACCAGCGCTGTGGCGGTGCTGACCGTACTAGTACCGCCGGCCATCACCGTGCAGCCCACCAACCAAACGGTGCTGGTCGGGAGCACAGTGGACTTCGGCGCGGCGGCCAGCGGCAGTGCGCCCTTGAATTATCAGTGGCAATGGAACGGCACGAATCTGGATGGGGCCGTGAGCCAGACCTTGAGCCTGACCAACGTGCAGCCCGCACAGGCGGGTGGTTACGG
>JBEKJO010000179.1:0-11756 GCA_050011195.1 Verrucomicrobiota bacterium
GATGAGCCGCAGAACCTGGATGAGACGCTCTACGTCATGGAGCTGGCGAACCTGCAATTGGCGGAGCTGGAGGCCTACGACCGCATCCTGGACGACTCGCTGGAGCGGGCCTATCGCGATCTGAGCGCGCGGCCCATGCGCGGGCGGGCGGGGATGTTGCGCGAGCTGAGGGAAATCCGCATCGACCTGGCGCGGTTCAGCGATGAACTCTCCAATATCACGAAGTTCTTCGGCGACTGGCACCTGGCGCGGATTTACGAAAACATCTCCGCCCGGTTCCACCTGGGGGACTGGCACCGGACGATAGACAAGAAGCTGCAAACGCTGGACGATATGTACCAACTGCTCAACCACGACCAGACCAATCGCTGGATGCTGATCCTGGAGGTGACGATTGTGCTGCTGTTCGTGATTGACCTGATCATTCTGTTTCTCGGGTTGAAAGGGCACTGAGCGCCAGAAGCCGAACCTCAAATAAAAGCTGCGAGGGGTCAGAGGGGCTGTCAGTATCGAGTATGAATCGAACCTTCTCTTGCGGCGGCGCATTATTGCTGGCAGCCTTGCCTTATGTTGCGCCGAATGTTCTGATGGCCCAGACCCATCAAACCGATGCCGCGCGCTGGCTGGCCAAGTCCGAGATTGCCCCACCCTTGGTCACCCCCGCCTCCCGGGCGGCCTGGGAGGCGCAGCGCAAGGAGGTGCGGGCGCAGCTTTGGGAATTGCTTGGCAAATTACCGCCGCGCCCCCGGCTGCCCAAAGTCGAGACGCTCTCCACCGAGGAGCGGGGGGATTACATAGTGGAGAAGTTCCAGTTTGATAACGGGGCGGGGGCCACGGTGCCGGGCTACCTGCTGCGGCCAAAGCATATTGCGGGCAAGGCGCCGGCGATCCTCTATTGCCATTGGCACGGTGGCGATTACGAGATCGGCAAGGAGGAGTTGTTTCATGCCAAACATACGCCGAACACGCCGGGTCCGGCTTTGGCCGAGCTTGGCTTTGTGGTGCTGGCCATTGACGCCTACTGCTTTGGCGAGCGAAATGGGCGGGGGCCGGGCGGCCCAACCGAGACGGGGAGCAGCGGCGAACTGACCGCCAGCAAATTCAACCTCTGGGTCGGACGCACGCTCTGGGGCATGATGCTGCGCGATGACTTGATGGCGCTGGATTATCTGGCGTCACGCCCTGAAGTGGATGCGCAACGGATCGGGGTCACGGGCATGAGCATGGGGGCGACGCGCTCGTGGTGGCTGATGGCTTTGGATGAGCGCATCCGAACCGGGGTGGCCGTCGCCTGCCTGACGCGCTACCAGAACCTGATCGAGCACGAAGCCCTGCAGGCGCACGGCATTTATTACTTTGTGCCGAAGCTGCTGAACCACTTAGATACGGAAGCCGTCGTGGCCCTGATCGCACCGCGGCCCGTCTTGTTCATGAATGGCGACCAGGACCGCGGCTCGCCGGTGGACGGGATCCGCGCCATCGAAAAGCCGGTGCGTGCGGTGTATAGGCTCTACGGCCAGGAGCGCGCATTCCAAAGCTTGCTCTATGCCGGCCAGGGTCACGTCTATACGCCGGAGATGTGGGCCAAAACCCTCGAGTGGCTGACAGAGCGGCTCAGGTAGAGAATTCTAAATGTGGTCGTCGTGCGCCCTCCTCGCCAGCACTTAAACGCCCCCACCCCTCACTGGTTTTTCACAAACATCTTCCCCGGCAATTGCCGGATCAGGCGCTTCATCTCCAAGCTCAGCAGCGCGACGGAGACGGCGGAACTCGGCAGGCCGCTCTTGCGGATCACGTCGTCAATGCCGATCTCTTCGTTGCTCAGGTGGTCATAGACCTTCTGCTCGTTTTCGCTCAACTCCAGCGCGGGCAAGACGCCGGTCTCGCCGACGGTGGGCGGGCGATTGCTCGCCGGGAACAGGTATTCGAACTCGCTGAGGATGTCCTCGGCGCCTTCGCAAAGCTTGGCGCCTTTCTTGATGAGGTCGTGGCAGCCTTTGCTGCGGGGCGAGTCAATGCGGCCGGGCACGGCAAACACCTGCCGGCCATATTCGGTGGCGAAGTTGGCGGTGATGAGCGCACCGCTGGTGAGGTTGGCTTCGACGACGACGGTGCCGAGGGTCATGCCGGCGATGATGCGGTTGCGGATGGGGAAGGATTGCTTGTCGCCGGGGCGGTTGAAAGGGAATTGGGTGATGAGCGCGCCGGCAGCGGCGATCTGCTCGAACAACTTGGCGTTCTCCCACGGGGTGACCAGGTTGATGCCGGTGCCGAGGACGGTGATGGTGCGGCCCTTGCCGGCCAGCGCGCCTTGATGGGCGGCGGTGTCGATGCCGCGCGCGCCGCCGCTGACGACGGTAACGCCCAGGTAGGCGAGTTGATAGGCCAGCTTGCGGGCGACCTCGAGCCCGTAGTGCGTGGTCATGCGCGAGCCGACCATGGCGACCGCGTTCTTGTCTTTCGGGCTAAGGTCGCCTTTGACGTAGAGCACAATCGGCGGGTCGTAAATCTGCCGCAGCAGCTCCGGATACTCCGGGTCGGCTTGCGTCACAATGCGGCAGCCGGAATCCGCGACGCGTTTAAGCTCGGCACCCAGGTCGGTGGTCTTTTCCCAGGTGGCGATAGCCTCAGCCGTGTCTTCGCCGATGCCGCGCACCTGGAGCAACTGGGACTTGGACGCCCGCAGGATGGCCGGCGCCGCGCCGAAATGTTCGAGCAATTGCCGCACGCGGACGGGGCCAACGTGCTCGATCAGATTCAGCGCCACCAGGGCTTCGTGGGGCTCCATGCGGGACGGATAGCGGTTTTGGGCGAGGTGTGCAAGGGGAAATCCGCAGGGAAATCCGCAGGCGAAGGAGGGCCACTAACGCAAACACAAAGACGCGAGCGAGGTGGATGGTGACGCCGCTCTCCTCGCTTGGCTTGTCTGCATCTACATTGTGCAGGGTGCCTGATAGTGGTGTTTTGATTTTCTCGGGTGACAGTTCTTCTGAACCTTTTAAGAATCAACTTGCCGCGAATACGAATTCGGGCAAAGTGTGTCCCTGATTGAACATAGCGGATTAAGTTTGCATACTGCGTTTTTGACCACCGGGTGTCTTTCTCGGTGGCAGGTTGTGCTGCTTTCATGCGAGCAGTATCAAGTTGTCAACTCTAACGTGTTCTAACAAGCGTAAGTACTTGAAAATCAATGGTTGGAAGGGTGGCTGAGTGGTTAAAGGCACCTGACTCGAAATCAGGCGCAGGCGTAAGCCTGCCGGAGGTTCGAATCCTCTCCCTTCCGCCAACTTCATATCACTTCTGCTGTCCTTGGGCGTATCTTGCCGGTACCACCAAAACCACGGGACACACGAAGGAACGGACCGCGAACCGTCCCGGTTCGCAGCACGGCCGAGCGCAAGCAGAGCGCTCAATCGCTTCGGTCGTCCTTCCGCATATCTGGCCGCTGCGAACCGGGACGGTTCGCGGTCCGGTGGTACCGGCAAGAAGTTCTCTGCTGTCCTTGCCGGATTCTTGCGCCTTCTGCTTTCGACATTCTTTCCACATTCTGCATTCTTCTGCCTGGACCGTCATGAAGAGGCCTGTGGCCAGGTCGGCCCCGGAACTAGCGCCAACGCCGAACAGCTTTCTGGCGGCCTTGCGAACGGAGCCTTCGCTGCCTGAGACGAGCGCCAGGAGCAGATCCTTCATGGTGCCGAAAAGCAAGCCGCGGCGCGCCAGATCAAGGAAGGCATTGGAGAAGATGTTGTCGCCTCGCGCGGCGCGGAAGACAGCGTTAGCCGCGGGCTGGAAATTCTGACCGTGTAACTTCTGGAGGAGGTGCAGACCGATGAGGAGACCGGCGATGAGGTCGTCGCCGGCCGGCGTAAGCCCCAGACCGCAGCCTTTCAACTGCCGGATGCCTTCCAGCAAACTACCGTGGAAGACCTGGCGCACGCCCCGCCGGATTTGTTCCGCAAAGGCCCGTTCAAAACCGGCCCGGAAGTTCTTCCGCCGCTGGCTCGCCAGCAGAAAGGCGAGGCTTTTCGGAGGGGAAGCGTTTCTCAGCAACTCGCCAAGGGCTGCGAGGTTGTGCTGGAAGCGGCGGAGGTCTTCGACCTCGCAATCGAGGGTGGAATCGTAGCGGTGGCGGGCGGTGAAATGGTAGCGGCGGCCTGCGAAGAGGACCGTGTGGGCAGTGACTCGGAGAGGCGGGGGTGGATTGGCTAATCCAGCCATTTGGGAGGGCGAGCGTCCCCGCGAGCCCTGATTCTCACGGTGCCCAGAAAGGTTTGGGCTCGCGGGGACGCTCGCCCTCCCCAGGTCGCGGAGGACGATGTTCAGCGGGCCGGGGCCGATGGCCTCGTCCACCACGGCAATGAGTCGGCCCCGGCACTCAAAGTTTACCGCGCGGTTGAACCGGGAGTGAAAGCGGTAGGTTCCGGGCCTAACCTGATCGCCAATGCTGAGCAGCATCACGCCGGATAAAACACTATCCCATAGTTCTTGCTGTACTCGGCCTCGCGGACGATTTCGACTTTGCCGGCGACGGCCATGCCCAGCCTCGGGTTCGGAATCTTGAGCTGGCCGGTGATGCGCATCCCGTTCTCCAATTCCACAATCCCCAGGCCGAGCTTGGCCACGTTGAAGTCCGGGGGCAGATTGTAAACGGTGGTGAAGGTCAGCAGCTTTCCCTTCTTGGGCAGCGGCACGGTGTCGAACTCAAACACGTCGTTCTGGCCGCATTTCTTGCAGACCATGCGGTAGGGATAGTGTAGTTGCCCGCATTTCTTGCATTTGTAAGCGTAGATTTCCAAAGCCATATTAGTCCTCCCTCTTGAAGACGAGGCAGACGACGTTGTTGCCGAAGCCGCCGAAGTTGCAGGTGAAACCGATCTTGGCGTCCTTGACCTGCCGCTTCCCGGCTTCGCCGCGCAGTTGCAGGATGATCTCGTGGGCCTGGCCGACGCCGGTCGCCCCAACGGGATGACCCTTGGCCTTCAGACCACCCGAGGTGTTGATGGGGAGCTTGCCGCCCAAGCGGGTTTCGCCGCGCTCCAGCGCCAAGTGCCCCTGGCCTTTCTTGAAGAAGCCCGCCTCCTCGCTCTCGACAATTTCCAGGATGGTGAACGCATCGTGAAGCTCGGCTACATCGACGTCGCCCGGCGTGACGCCGGCCATCTTGAAGGTTTGCGCCGCCGCGCCGCGCACGGCCAGCAGGTCCGTCGGCTCGGCGCGGTCGTGGACGCAGTGCGAATCGGTCGCCTGCCCCACACCCGCCAGCCGGACGAGGGGCTTCTTCAGCTTCTTCGCGACCTCCGCCGACGCCAGAATCACACAGGCGCCCCCGTCCGAAACGGGGCAACAGTCGAAGAACCGCAGCGGCTCGGCGACGAACGGGTTGTTGGTCATGGCTTCGGGTGAATCGAGGATGCCTTCGAGGGTGATTTTCTCGTGCAGGTGGGCGTAGAAGTTCAACAGCGCGTTATCGTGGTTCTTCACGGCTACCATCGCCAGGTGCCGCTCGGTCACGCCGTATTTCTGCATGTAAAGGCGGGTGAACATGGCCGCCAGGGAGGGCAGCGTAACGCCGTAAATATACTCGGCCAGGGGATGGCTCAGCGTCGCAACAAAGTCGGTCGCATCGAGGTTGTTCACCTCGCGCAACCGCTCGGCGCCGGTGACCAGCACCACATCATGCAGCCCGGAGGCCACGGCCATGAACCCCTGTTTGAGGGCCGACGCGCCGGAGGCGGGTCCGTTCTCGATGACCTCCGCGCCGGCAGGGGTGAGACTGAGCGTATCAACCACCGCGCTAGCCAGGCCGCTCTGGTGATTGAGCCGGGCGCTGCCCATGTTGGCCACATACACGTGGTCCACCTTCGACAGCCCGGCGTCCTTCAACGCCATCATGGCCGGGTAGGCGGCGATTTCGCTTACGGGGTATTCCAGCCGCGTAAAGCTCGTGATACCGATACCAACCGCATAGACCTCGCGCATAGCTTAAAGCCTCCCCTCCTGTTTCCAGCGTTGAGCCATGAGCGCGGTGCCCGTCGAGTCATACAGCGAACGGGTGGCGGCCAGCAGATCGGCCGGAGCCTTCGGCGGATCAGTCGGGGGCAGGATCGCCGCTTGTGCTTTTTCGAGCAGAGGCTTGGGCACCGGCCGCCGGCCAACGACGAGTGTCTCCCGCGCTTTGTTGAACAGCTCTTTGGTCAGCGCCCACGACGGCACGCCGCCCAATTCGTGCGCCACGTTGAACCGCTTCTCCAGGCCATACTCGATCATCCAGCGGCGGAAGCCGATAGGGGATTCAGCCACGATGAGGACTTCCTTCTGGCCGATGATGTCGAGGTGGTACTCCATCTTGGCCGCAAAGGCGTGGGCGCCCACGCGCAAACCGCGCCGCAATGCGACCGTGTGGTAGGACATGCCGACATCCTTGTTCAGCAGCCGGCCATTCACGACTGCGACCAGTTCCCCGTTAATCTGGGCCACCAGAACATACTCGTCCTGGACGCGGTAGCGATAATACGCCAGCAACTCGCTGATGAGGCGGGCTGCCACCACGTCGTAGTAATCCCGTTCGACGTGGAGGAGGGGTTCGACGTGGCACAGGATGTCCGGGATGTCCTCGCGGCTGACCTGGCGGATGACCATTTCCTCGCCGCCCGCCAGCATCATGTACTTGGGCGGGAAGGGCGGGATGGGGTTGTCAATCGGGCGGAGGATCTTCTCGACATCAATTGCCATAAACCCTCCGGTTGTGGCTGGAGGCGGTTTGTGCCGCTCCCGGCGCGTGAGTGGGTTCTCTAATCATGCCGGGAGGCTAGGCCGGCGAGAATCGGCGGGCAAGCAAAACCCGGCGAAGCCGGAGTTGATGGAACGTCATGGTTTGGGCAGAATGATCTGAAGGTCCCCATTTGTCCCGAAACGCAAGACTGTCCCTTTTGGCCTCCCGTCCAGTTCCCGAGTTAGTACCACCTCGGGCGACCGCGGAAACGCCTTCAGAACATAAACCTCGCCAGCCACCGATTTCACCCAGCCGTGGATCTCGTGTGAGGCTCTTAAGTATGGCGCTATGTCCTCCCTGGTCACGACGACAGCGCCAGTCTGTTGATGGTCTATTGCCCACTGCTGAACTGCACCATCGAGTTGCCGGAGATTGTTAACAATAGCGTTGGTCTTGCTCGATCCGCCGTGGTTGTAGTTCGGCACGGCGATGGCGATTAGCAATGCCGCGAAGAGTCCTAACGCCAAAGCGCTTCCCCATGTCACAGTGAAGAACCGGCATCTTACGCTGAAGAACCGGTATCTTTCTGGCGATTTATTCATAGCGCGTTCAACACCATCATTATCCTGCGGAGCGTGCGCGCCGCCGGAATCACTCATGCCCGGCGATGGGGTGCGGGATGTAGGGCTCTTCGAGGGTTTTGATCTCCTCGGCGGTCAGCTTGATGCTCAATGCGCCGACGGCGTCTTCGAGGTGCTGCGGTTTGGAAGCGCCCACGATCGGTGCGGTGATCTCGGGTTTGTGGAGCAACCAAGCCAAAGCGATCCGGGCGGGCGGTACGCCGTGAGCCGCCGCGATGGTTTGCACGCGTGCTATGACCTTGTCGTCAGCCTCAGCAGTCCCGGCGTAGAGGCGTGTGGCAAAGTCGTCCGTCCGCGACCGCACGGTGCCGGCTTGGGGCTTGCGGGCCAGCAGACCCCGGGCCAGCGGACTCCAGGGGATCAGGCCGAGGCCCTCCGCGCGGCAGAGCGGGATCATCTCCCGCTCTTCTTCGCGGTAGAGCAGGTTGTAGTGGTTTTGCATGGTCTCGAAGCGCGGCCAACCGCGCTGCCCGGCCAGGGCAAGCATCTTCGCAAGCTGCCACGCCCACATGGACGACGCGCCCACGTAGAGCGCCTTGCCGGCGCGCACGACATCGTGCAGGGCTTCCAACGTCTCCTCCGCCGGAGTGGCCGGGTCATAACGGTGGATTTGGTAGAGATCAACGTAGTCCGTCTGTAAGCGCCGCAGGCTGTCGTCAATTGCATGGAGAATGTGCTTGCGCGAGAGTCCGCGCTGGTTCGGGTCGTCACCCATCACCCCGAATACCTTTGTGGCGATGACCAGACGGTCGCGCGGCGGCCCGAACTCCTTGAGAGCGCGCCCCAGAATCTCTTCACTAACGCCGAGGGAATAGACATCCGCCGTATCAAAGAAGCTGATGCCGGCCTCGATGGCTTGGCGGATGAGCGGCCGGCTCTCCTGCTCTTCCAACACCCATTCGCGCCATTTCCGGGAGCCGTAGGTCATGCAGCCCAGGCAAATGCGCGAAACCTTCAGCCCGCTCGAACCGAGATTGACGTATTCCATAGCACCTCAAGCTAGGGCAAAAATGCGGGAGGTCAAGCCCTCGAACGCGCGATAGGAGAATTGCCCGACGCTAGCCGGTCTGCAAATCGCGAGCGGTCCTCGTGGGATTCTGCCTGCAATCCAGAGGCTACTTGCTGCGCAGCGCCTTCTTGGCCTTTTCCCAGTCCATTACCTGCTCCTTGCCCTCGGCGAGACGCCGCTCAGTTTCCGCCAACTCCCTGGCGTGCCAGGCCGGCGATTCAAACTCGGTGTCCGGGCGGCTCAACTCCTCCCAAAGCGTCTCCATCAGCTTGAGTTTCTCGCCTCGGGGCAATTGATGCACAGTGTCAATGGTCATGCTGACGAAGATTAACGCTGGGATAACAAGATTGCAACCCTCTTCCGAGTGAACCGGCTCAGAAAAACCTGTAATCCGAATGTATAAGTGTTTGATCGTTTGGCACGGCCCGCTACAATCACCGCCCGATGCCGGCAACCAACCAATGCCCTGAATATGCATACTCCACTTGCAATTGAAACTTCCACCACCACCACTGGCCGCAGCGGCGGCGGCGGAATGCTGGTGATCAGCGCCATTGTGGCCGCCCTCGGGTCGTTGCTCTTCGGCTTCGACACCGCCGTGATTTCCGGCACCACCGAAGCCCTGCGGCAGGTATTCACGCTCAACGAGTATTGGCTCGGGTTTACCGTGTCGAGTGCGCTGCTCGGCACCATGTTTGGCTCGCTGTTGGTCGGGCGGCCCGCGGATTGGTGGGGCCGACGTCCGGTGCTCGCGATGCTGGCGGTGCTGTTCGTCATCTCGGCGGTGGGTTGTGCGCTGGCCTGGAGCTGGTATGCGCTGCTCTTCTTCCGCTGGCTGGGGGGAGTGGCAGTGGGCGGCGCCTCGGTGGTCTGCCCGATGTATATCACGGAGATTGCCCCGGCCCGGCGGCGCGGGCTGCTGGTGGCAGTGAGCCAGTTGAACATCGTGCTCGGCATCCTGGCGGCATACTTCTCGAACTACCTCGTGGGGCGCGTGCTGGGGGACCACAATCCCAACACTTGGCGCTGGATGTTCGGGGTCATGACCGCCCCTGCGTTGGCTTTCCTGCTGACGGCGCTGATGATTCCGGAAAGCCCGCGCTGGCTGGTCAAGCGCGGCCGCTGCGAGCAAGCCGAGGCGGTGCTCGCGCGGTTTGGACATGAAAGTCCGGCACAGGAGGCGGGCGATATTGCGGAGTCGCTGAAGGGGGAGATGAGCGGAGCACATCAGCGGCTGTTCCAGCGCAAGTATCTAAAGCCGCTGCTGCTGGCCTGCATGATCGCCGCCTTCAACCAACTGGATGGCATTAACGCGGTGCTCTATTACGCGTCCGACATTTTCCGCATGGCCGGGGCCGACGCGGCTGTCGCGCGGATGCAGTCGGTCATTATCGGCTTCACCAACCTGGTGATGACAATCCTGGCGATGGCGCTGATTGATCGGGTGGGGCGCAAGGCCCTGCTGCTGGTGGGTTCGGTCACCTTCGTCATGTCCCATGTGCTGGCGGCCTGGGTCTTCGCCACTCATGCCCAAGGCTGGATCGTGATGGTTGCCTTGATGGGTATCGTCGGCACCCATGCGTATTCGCAGGGGGCGGTGGTCTGGGTCATGATCAACGAGTTGCTGCCCAATGCCGTGCGCGCCTCGGGTTCGGCCGTGGTCACCTGCCTGGTCTGGGTGCTGTGTCTCGGGGTGAGTTGGTCCTTCCCGGTAGTGGCGGCGAAGTCGGGGGCCTATGCGTTCGGATTCTTCGCGCTGATGATGGTGCTCCAGTTTTTCATGGTGCTGAAGTTCCTGCCGGAGACGAAGGGGGTTTCACTCGAAGAACTCCAGAAGCGCCTCGGCGTGGCGGATTAAGTTCGGGATTGGCAACGGTTCGAACGCGCGTATTGTTTCAGCCCGTTATTCATGGCCGATTCAAGGTGAAGAGGGTTGACGGCAGCGAACCTTTATTCAATCAATAGCCATGCTCGAATACAGGCATAAGATTCTATTTGTCGGGTACGGGGCCGTGGCGCAATGCGCGCTCCCCATCCTGGTCAAGCACATCAAGGTGCCGGCCCGGGACATCACGGTCATGGACTTCGAAGACCGCCGTGGCGTGCTGGCGCCCTGGCTGAAGCGCGGCGTGAACTTCGCGCACAAGCGCGTGACGCGCGACAACATGGGCGCGCTGCTGGGCAAATACCTGAGTGCGGGCGACCTGCTGATTGACCTGGCCTGGAACATTGACTGCTGCGAAATCCTCCGGTGGTGTCACGACCGCGGCGTGCTCTACGTGAACACCTCCGTCGAGCTGTGGGACCCCTACGAGAACGCCAAGGGCGCGCCGCCGCAGAAGATGACGCTTTACTGGCGGCACATGAATATCCGCCGCATGACCGCCAAATGGGTCCAGCCCGGCCCCACGGCGGTGCTGGAACACGGCGCCAACCCCGGCCTCATCTCGCACTTCACTAAGCAGGGCCTGATTGACATCGGCAACCGCGCCATCAAGGACGGGAAGGTCGGGGGCAAGGCCGCCGACGAGCTTCGGCAGCTCATCGCCGAGCAGAGGTTCAATCGCGTGGCCATGAAACTCGGCGTGAAGGTGATTCATTGCAGCGAGCGCGACACGCAGATCACCGACCAGCCCAAACAGGTGAACGAGTTCGTCAACACCTGGAGCGTCGAGGGCTTCCGCGAGGAAGGCACCACCACCGCCGAGATGGGCTGGGGCACGCACGAGAAGGAGTTGCCACCGCTGGCTTATGAGCACACCGAAGGACCGCGCAACCAGATTTGCCTCGCCCGCATGGGCATCAACACCTGGGTATCGTCGTGGGTGCCCAACTACTGCATCCACGGCATGGTCGTGCGCCACGGCGAAGCGTTCACCATCTCCGACCGTTTGACGGTTTGGGAGAATGGCAAGGCGATCTACCGGCCCACGGTGCATTACGCCTACTGCCCGGCCGATGTGGCCATTGCGTCGCTGAATGAACTGCGCGGCTACGATTACAAGCTCCCCAGGAACCAGCGCATCCTGAACGACGAAATCACCAGCGGCTCCGACATCCTGGGCGCGCTGTTGATGGGCCACGCCTACAACTCGTGGTGGATCGGCAGCGACCTGAGCATCGAGGAATCGCGCCGGCTGGTGCCGCACCAGAACGCGACCACGATGCAGGTGGCCATCTCGGTCGTCGCCGCCGCGATGTGGATGATCGAGAACCCGGCCCGGGGAGTGTGTGTGCCGGACGACCTGCCGCACGAGTACGTGCTCAAAGTCGCCAAGCCGTATCTGGGGAAGTGGATTTCCAAGCCGACGGACTGGACGCCGCTCAAGCACTACACGAACGCTTTCCAGGGCCACAACAACCCGCAAATCGATCTCGCCGACCCGTGGCAATT
>JBEKJO010000180.1:0-11734 GCA_050011195.1 Verrucomicrobiota bacterium
TACCAGGCGATCAAGCAGCGCGCCCCGCAAATCCGCCTCGCCGTCGCCGGCTGGGGCATCAACGCCGAAGACGTGGCGAACCTGCCGCCGGATGTGATCTGCGCGCCCATCTCCAAATACTCCGCCGGCTGCGAGAATGGCGCGATTTACGGCACCCGCGAATACTGGGGCTGCCCCTGGCTGGAACGTGACGGCGGCAGCTCGGAATATTACTACCCCTACAACCTGCATCTCTCCGAAACCATCCACGCCTGGCAATCCCGCGCACCCAACCTCAAGGGCTTCTATTGCCTGACTTGGCGGCTGACCGATGCCATTGATCCCAAGATGTCCTATATCGCCAAAGTCGCCTGGTCTGACGCCGGCAAATACACCTCCTCGGAACAGGTCTATCGCGAATACGCCGAGCGCAACTACGGCCCGGCCGCCGCCGAGGCCATCACCAGGATAATCAACCAGAACGAACCCTTTGCCAGCGATTGGGGCGAGTGCATGCCCACACCGCCCTTTGCCGAACCCAACGCGGCCGGCGGCTATCTGCTGAACATTGCCACCTTCAGCGTGCATCCCAAGGATGCCAAAGGCCAGCCGCTCGTGGCGGCCAATTCCGCCCAGCAGAACGGCACCAAAAATGCCCCGTGCAGCGAAGGCGGCCTCTGCGTCGGATTCATCGAGCACGGCCACTGGCTGCGCTTCGACAACGTGGACTTCGGCGCCTCAGCCGACACCTTCGAAGCGCGCGTCGCCGCCCTGTCGCACGGGGGCGAGATCGAACTGCGCCTCGACTCGCTGGACGCCCCCGTCCTCGGCGTCTGCGCCGTTGCCAACACCGGCGACTGGCAGAAATGGGTCACGCGGCTAACGCCCATCCCACCCACCAGCGGCAAGCACACCCTCTACCTGATATTCCACGCCCGGGACATCTCCAAGGCGGAGTTTGCCAAAGCCGTCGAGCAACTCAAGGTGATTGATGCCTGCATCGCCGCCGCCGATTCTCCCTCTCAAAAGGCCCGGCTGCAACTGCTCCACTGCCGCATCGCCGCCGAAAAGGACCACATCGAACTCAATCAGAACTTCAACCACTACACCTGGACCGACCTGCCCGGCGCTATGGAATCCTGGGCGCAGAACTTCGTCTATCGGGTCACGGACATCTCCTCCCTCGGCAACGTCGTCAGCTCCCAAAACCGCTTTGTCCAGCTCAACTACGTCAAGAAGGAGAACGAGCTGCGCAAAAGCCTGGCCGTCCAGCCGCCCTCCTCCGTTACCGCCCGCGGCACGCCCAACGGCGCGGTTATTTCGTGGCTGAGCGGGCAGAAGGACCCCAAGTCCGAGGTCCGCGGCTTCAACATCTACCGCGATGGCGGCAAGCTCAACCCCAGCCTGTTCCCGCCAGCGGCGACCAGTTACACCGACGCGGCCAACGGACGCTTCCGCTACACCGTCACCGCCGTCGCTGCCGACGGCGTCGAGAGCCTCCCTTCGGTCCCGGTGACCTGTGAGGCCGGAACCGCCGATCACACGCCCCCGCACATCGTGCTCATCTCCCCGCCGACTTCCGCCCTGGAAGACGCCCCCGTTTGGGTTGAGGCGCGCATCCTCGACAACCGGTCCTATGACAATATTTCGGCCACCCTCCACTACCGCGTTCCCGGGTCCAAGAAATGGAAAACCATGACCATGACCCGCCGCGTGAAAGCCATCTTCACCGCCCAAATCCCGGCCCGCGAAGTCAGGGCCGGCGGACTCGAATACTACGTCGAAGCCTCCGATGGTTCCAACTTCGCCCTCTTCCCCGTCTCCGCCCCCGCCATCCCCCTCTCGTTAGTCGCCTCCGGTAGGGCGAACGTCCCCGGGAGGGCGAGCGTCCCCGCGAGCCCCATTCTCCTTCCCGCCAAAGACGCCCTCTCCCCTTCCGAAGGGGAGAGGGCCGGGGAGAGGGGTCCGTCTCTGCCTGGGGCTTCAGGTGTGCAAAGCCCGTCAAACGGTCGGGGAGTTCTCTCCTGGACCCCGTCCCCCGGCGCGTTCTGGTACCGCATCTACCGCAGCGACCGCCCCGGCTTTGAACCCGGCCCCGACACCCTGCTGACCTACGTCGCCGGCGACACCACCTCCTTCCGCGACAACGGCCTCGATTTCGCCGGACGCAACCTCACCGGCGCTTGGTATTACCGCGTCACCGCCGTCGCTAAGGACGACCGCGAAAGCGCCCCCACGAAACCCGCCGCCGTAACTTATTGACATCCGAATTGCCGCCGAAGCCCCAGCACCGGCCAACACCCGCAAATCCATTTCGCAAGCGCAATAGTTTAAACTCCTTCCACGACTCCCACAGCCGCAATACACTTATAGATTGCGGCTGATGAAACTCGAAGACAAACTCCGTTCCGAAATCACAGCAAAGAAGCTCCAGCGGCCACCCAATACGTTGCAAGGAGTCACCAAGGAGCGAATTGCCGAAGTTCTCCAGGCCCTTGACCGCGCATCCAGAGACCAGATCGACGCTGTCTTCGCCCTGCTCGACGATTTAAACCCAAGCTGGTTTTACGAGGCCGCGGAAAAAGGCCTCAAGGTTTGCCACGGAGCATCGACGGCCCACATCGCCTGCCACGTCGGCGTACTCCAGCGCAACAGCGGGAAGCTTGACCGCGAAGGCCGCGATTACTGGCTCAAGCCGCTCTGGGAAATCGGCGTCCTCGAAAAACTATACTTTGACTCGCAAACAGCCGAGTTCCTGCCAGGCCACCCCGTTCCAAAGTCGCCGAACTCTGCGTACCGCATTGCACCCGCGTTTCTCCAGATCCTGAAAGCGTCCGACGCTGAGCGTAAAGTCCTCCTCGCAGCGTGGGCCAGTGAAGCTGCCATCCGCGAGCGCTTGCAGGTCCAGGCCGAGTTAGCGGAAGCCACTTCCTCCGCTCCTGCCAGCAACGGCACGGCTGGCAAAGCGTTCCCCAGGACCTCAGCGCCCTGGTCCCCCCCCAACCCGCGCCCTCATCGCCTCCTAATCTTAATCCTAATCTTAATCTCGCGCACCGCCGCGCGAGCCACTGTGCCCTCCGCCCTCCCCATTCCGCGCTCCGTACGCTCCCCCTCCTCTCCCGCTCCTTGCCCCGTCCACACACCCCTTGCACAAGGGGAACCCGCTTGCCACGCCCTTCCGCAACTGCCGGCGTCCGTCGGCGCTCCGTCTTGGCCTGCCACCGCCGCCAATCCCACTGCCGTGAGCTTTGGCGCGGCACTTAGCGCCACCGATAGACCCGAATTTCACGCAGTACAGGCCTCTTCAACCAACGCCCCCCGGGGCGAACGGAAGCGTTGTGTCCTTCCGCATTTTCCCATGAAACCGCTTGCTTCGCGTCGGCGCTGCGTGGCAGCATCCCCCCGCTTTGCTGCCATGAATGCTCTTCGCAAATTCCCGCTTACAGCGTTGCTGTTGTTCCCTTTACTCTGCGGTGCGCCGGCCTTCGCCGCGCCCGTCGCGGCGGTTGACTCGGCCAGCGTAAAGACGCTCTTCAAGAATCCGCCGCGCGAATACAGCACCGGCCCCCTTTGGGTCTGGAACGACCTCCTCACCGAGCGTCAAATCCGGGACACCCTGCGCGACCTGGCCTCCCAGAAGGTCAAACAGGTCTGGGTCCACCCCCGCCCCGGACTCATGACCCCCTACCTCTCCCCCGACTGGTTCCGCCTCTGGAAAGTCGCCCTCAACGAAGCCCAACGCCTCGACATGAACGTCTGGATCTACGACGAGAACTCCTATCCCTCCGGTTTCGCCGGCGGCTGGGTGCCCGAGCTGATGCCCGAATCCCGCGGCCGCGGCCTGGCCTTCCGCGAGACCAAAACCGCGCCCAAATGGTCGAACGACCTGATCGGCGTCTATCGCCTCGACGGCGGCGCCTCTGAGAACGTCACGGCCAAAGTCAAAGCCGGCGCGGCCCTGCCGGAGGCCCGCTACCTCGTCGCCGCCCAAGTGCGCGCGAAGAACTCCCCCTGGCACGGCAACCGGTGTTACGCGAACCTGCTCTCGCCCGGCGTGACGGAGAAATTCCTGGACGTGACCCTGGAAGCTTACCGGCGCGAGATCGGGAAGCAGTTCGGCCAGCGCGTCCCCGGTGTCTTCTCCGACGAGCCGAACATCCACCCCGTCGGCGATCTGCCCTGGAGCGAAACCCTCGCCCGCGAGTTTCAGAAACGCTGGGGCTACGACCTCCTCGACCACCTGCCCAGCCTCACGCGGCCCGTCGGCGACTGGCGCAAAATCCGCCATAACTACTTCCAGGTCCTCAACGACCAGTTCATCGAGCATTGGTCAAAGCCCTATCGTGATTACTGCGCGACGAACCACCTGGAATGGACCGGCCATTACTGGGACCACGAATGGCCCAACTGCGCCGCCGTGCCGGACAACATGGCCATGTATGCCTGGCCCCAGCGGCCCGGCATTGATTGCCTGATGAACCAGTATGCCGAGCACACCCACGCCCAATTCGGCAACGCCCGCATGGTCCGCGAGCTTTCCAGCGTCGCCAACCAGCTCGGCATCAAACGCACCCTCTGCGAAACCTACGGCGCCGGCGGCTGGGACTTGCGCTTCGAGGACATGAAACGCATCGGCGACTGGCTCGAAGTGCTGGGCGTCAACACCCTCGACCAGCATCTCTCCTACGTAACCATTCGCGGCGCCCGCAAGCGCGACCATCCCCAGTCCTTCTCCTATCACGAGCCGTGGTGGGCAGCCTATCACGTCTCCGCCGAATACTTCGCCCGCCTCTCGCTCGCCCTTTCCCAAGGCGAACAGGTCAACCCCGTCCTCGTCCTCGAACCCACCACCACCGCCTGGATGTATCAGGGCGACGCCGCCAAACTCGGCCAGATCGGCGATTCGTTCTTCCAGCTCTTAATGGCCCTCGAAGCCGCGCAAATCGAGTACGACATCGGCGATGAGGACATAATCGCGCGCCACGGCTCGCTCGACGGCAAACGCTTGCGCATCGGAAACCGCACCTACCAGCATGTCCTCCTGCCGCCTTTGATTGAGAACGTTAACCGCCAGACCAAGGCTCTCCTCGACCAGGTGAACTTGACGGTCACCGGCATTTCGCCGGAACGGGTGGACGGTGCCGCCCCCCAAACCTCCGCCGGCTCGCAGGAGTCCCTCCCCGCCGATTGGCTCCTGGCCCTTCCCGCCGATTGGCTGAGCAAGGTCAACACGATCATCGCCGATCTTCAGCACGACCAGGGGAAGGACGACTTTTCGATCCAACGCGCCCCGGACGACCAGGGCATCCTCTTCCATCACCGCCGCCAGCTTGCCGGCGGCCAGATTCTCTTTCTGGTCAACACCAGCATCGAACACACTTCCAGCGGCGTGGTGCTCTCCAGTTTGCGCGGCGCTGAAACCTGGAACCTCTATACCGGCGAGATCAAGCCCTTCCCTTTTGCCAGGCTCGACACCGGCATCTCGGTCGAGTTCAATCTGCCCCCCTCCGGCAGCCTCCTGCTCTTCCTGTCAAAGAAACCCATCGAAGCTGACTTCCCGCCCGAAACGGTCGCCACCCTTCCCCCTGCCGGCCCGGTGGAAATACGCCGCCTCGAACCCAACGTCCTGACCCTCGACTACGTCGATGTCACCGCCGGCGGCGAGACCCGCAAAGACCTTTACTTCTACCAGGCCAACCAGTTCGCCTGGCAGAAGAACGGCCTCGAGCGTGACCCCTGGGACAGCGCCGTCCAGTTCAAAGATGAGCTTATCCGCAAGACCTTCCCGCCCGCCAGCGGCTTCACTGCGTCCTACAAGTTCAACCTCGAAGGCGCGGTGCCCAAAGACCTCGCCATCGTCATCGAGCGCCCCGACCTCTACACCATCGCCTGCAACGGCCACACCGTGAAAGCCAAACGCAACGACTGGTGGCTCGATAAGGCCTTTGGCCGCATTGTCATCGCCTCCGCCGCCCGGACCGGCGAGAACGTGGTCACCATCAATGCTTCCCCGTTCACCATGTTCCACGAACTGGAGCCCGCCTACGTGTTGGGCGACTTCACCCTCAAACCCGCTGCCAAAGGTTTCGTCATCGCTCCCCCCCAGGGCCTGACCCTCGGCCAGCCCAGCGAGTCAACCGCGCGCCCGGTTCGTCCGGGTTGGAACCTTCAAGGCCATCCCTTTTACAGCGCCGGCGTCTCCTACCGGGAACGCTTCGACCTGGAAAAACCCGTGGGCCGATTCGTTGCCGCCTTGCCCGACTGGTACGGCAGCGTGGCCAAAGTCGCCGTCAACGGCAAACCCGCCGGGTTCATTGACGCGCCCCCCTGGGAATGTGACGTGACCAAGTACCTCAAGCGCGGCCAAAACGAGGTCGAGGTTACTGTCATTGGCACTTTGAAGAACACCCTCGGACCGCACCACGGCAACCCCGCCCTCGGCGCGGCCTGGCCCGCCAGCTTTCACGTCGGACCCAGCCCTGGCCCGCCGCCCGGCGCCAGCTATTCCACGGTGGCCTACGGACTCTTCGAACCGTTCGTGCTGAAACAGCTCATGCGCTGAACCAGCCCGGCCTTGGCTCAGCGCACGTTAACGATTTGGGGATGCGCCCTGCTCTGAACCATCCGTAACCCAGCCTACAAGTCCCTCCGTATTCTCTGGAGTGGTGCTTTGTTTGCCGTCTGCTAAAGTCGTATGCCTAGACGAAGCATGAACGCGCTTTCTGAGAAACATACTGGACTTAATGATATGTGGTGTTCTTCTAATATGAAAACCTTACTCGCCATTTCACTGTGTGCGGTCTGCCTTGTGCCGGCTGCTCAAAGCCAAATACTTTTTTCCAATAGCTTCAGCGGCACAAACTTGTCGCCGTGGGTCGCGCAGGAGGGCAACTGGGCGCAGACGAACAAAGTGCTGCTGGGAGGCCCCAACCCCACCGACAGCTATGGCTTTGCCTATATTACCAACCTCTTTACCAACTTCTCCGCTCAAGCCCAGTTCCAGTTCCCGGTCGGAGCCTACGGCGGCGGCCTGGGCGCACGCCTCAACACCACCAATGGGTCGCATTATGCGGTCTGGATTTATCCCGAAAACAGCGTGGGCGGTTCCAATGTCTTGAAATTGCTTCGCTTTGACAGTTATTCCAGCTTCGTGGTGTTGCAGACCACGAATTTGGCCGCTGTGGGCACCAACTTCCACACCGCCAAACTCCAGTTTTCGGGAAGCCTGATCAATGCTTACTTCGACACCAACCAGTTGCTCAGCGTGACCGACGCGACTTACCCCAGCGGCTCGATTAGCCTTGACTTTTGGACGGATGCCACCGCTTATCAAATGGCGGTGACGAACGTGCTCGTGTATGCGCTGCCGCTGGTGGCCAACAATGACAGCTACACCGCGGTGTTGGGGGTGCCGCTCACCGTCGCCGCGCCGGGCGTCCTCGCCAATGACACCGGCGGCAATGGCCCGCTCATCGCCACCCTCGTCACCGCCCCCGCCCACGGCACCTTAACCCTCACCAACAACGGCGGCTTCACCTACAACGCCACCAACAACTTCACCGGCACCGACACCTTCACTTACCAGGCCAGTGATGGACACACCAACTCAACCGCGACCGTCACCATCACCGTGACTCACGACACTCCGCCGGTCGCTAACAACGATGCCTACACGACGCTGCAGAATTCGACCCTGTCGGTCGCCGCCCCCGGCGTCCTGGCCAACGACACCGATACGGACGGGAAACCCCTGACCGCCGTGCTGGTCTCCGGTCCCGCCGATGGCACGCTCACTCTCACCAACAACGGCGGGTTCACCTACACCCCCACCCCCGGTTTTGCCGGCTCCGACAGCTTTACTTACAAAGCCAATGACGGAGTGAGCAACTCCGCTAACGCGACAGTGACCATCTCCGTCCTTTCAATTGTCCCTCTGTTTTCCGATAACTTCAGCGGCACAAACTTGTCGCCCTGGCTGACGAATTCGGGCCTCTGGGCCGTGACGAACGGCGCGCTGCTGGGCGGCATCAATCCCTTGTCCAGCTACGGGATCGCGTACATTACGAACAGTTGGTCCAACTATTCGGTCCAGGCGAGCGTTCAATTTCCCGCGGGGGCGTTTGGGGGAGGCGTGGACGCCTGCTTAAATACAGCGACCGGGGCGCGGTATTCGGCCTGGATTTACCCGGAAGGCTCACCGGGCGGATCGAACACGTTGAAGCTCATCAAGTTCCAGACTTGGACCACCTTCGGCTACGACGGCACGGACAACTCCGATCCAATGGCATCGGTTAACCTCGCCTCCGTCGGCACGATTGCTCACACTCTGAAACTGGCCTGCGCCGGCAGTCGGATAGCAGTTTTCCTCGATGGAACCCTGATGATCAGCCAGACCGACTACGACAGCGAGGCCGCGCCGTATTCGAGCGGCGCGATCGGCGTGGATTTCTGGACAGCTACAAATGGGTATCAAATGTCCGTGGAGAACGTGCTGGTGGCGTCGCTGGTGAACAATGACAGTTACAGCGCGACTGAAAACACGCCGCTGACCGTCAACGCCCCCGGGGTTCTAGGCAACGACACGGAGATTTATGGGGCCAATTTGACCGCGGTCCAGGTAACCGGTCCGACCAACGGCACCTTAACCCTCAGCACCAACGGCGGCTTTACTTACACCCCCAACGCCGCTTACTTCGGCCCCGACAGCTTCACTTATCAGGCCGACGACGGAGGAGCCAGCCTCGGCGTTGCCACTGTCAACATCTCGGTCCTTGAAAATTTCACCGAGAACTTCGACGAGGTGACAGCGCCGGCCTTGCCCTCCGGCTGGACTACCACCAATTCCGGCGCCGGGATCCTCTGGGTGACCCGCACCAACGCCAGCGACACCCCCCCCAATGCCGCCTATGTGCCCGACCCGCCAAACATAGGTGATAGCTACCTGGTCTCCCCTGCCATCACGCTGCCGGGCGGCCAGTCGCGGCTCACCTTCCGGAACAATTATAGCCTCGAATCCAGCGCCACCGAGTATGACGACGGCGGCGTGCTCGAAATCAAGATCGGCGCCGGCGCCTTCACCGACATCCTCGCCGCCGGCGGCAGTTTCGTCACCAACGGCTATACCGGCACCATCACGAATTTGTGGGGCAATTCCCTGGCGGGCCGCCCGGCCTGGAGCGGCAATTCCGGCGGCTTCATCACGACGATCGTGGACCTGCCCCCAGCCGCTGCGGGCCAGACCATTCAATTGCGCTGGCACTGCGGCACGGACAGCGGCAATGGCAACAGCGACACCAACGGCTGGTATATTGACACGGTGGCCATCACCAACTGCGCTTGTGCCTGCTGCTGGAACACCCCGCCGGTGCTCCCCGCCCAAACCAACCAGACCGTTAACATGTTGACGACCCTCACCGTCATCAACACCGCGACCGACTATGACCTTCCGCCCCAGACCTTGACTTACAGCCTGCTCAATCCGCCCGCGGGCGCCAGCATCAATACCAGCGGGGTCATTACCTGGACCCCCACCTCGGCCCAGGCGCCCGGCACCAATACCATTACGACGCGAGTGACGGATAGCGGTTCGCCCGCCCTCAGCGCCACCAACAGCTTCACGGTGGTTGTTTTGGATGTGAACATCGCCCCGGTCCTGCCGGTCATTGCCAACCAGACGGTCAACGAGTTGACCCTGCTGACGGTGACCAACACCGCCTTCGAGACCAACGTCCACGCCACGTCCAGTTACACTCTGGTCAGCCCGCCCGCCGGGGCCAGCATCGACACCAACGGGATCATTACCTGGACGCCCAGCCAGACCCAAAGCACGAACACCTACACCCTCACGACGGTGGTCACCAACACCGATGCGGACGACCCGGGCACTCTCCATTTGAGCGCCACCAACAGCTTCACGGTCGTCGTCCGGGAAGTGAACGTCGCGCCGGTCCTGCCCGTTCAGGCCAACCGGACGATTAGTGTCCTGACCTTGCTTTCGGTGACGAACACCGCCACCGAGACGAACATTCACGCCACCTTGGGCTACACGCTGGTTAGCCCGCCCTCCGGGGCCACCATCAACTCCAATGGCATCATTACCTGGACGCCCAGCGTGCTCCAGGCCCCGAGCACCAACCTCCTCACGACGGTCGTCACCAACACCGACCCGTATGACCTGGTCAACCCGCATTTGAGCGCCACCAACAGCTTTACCGTCGTGGTGCTGAGCGGCCCGGTCATCGCGGTGGCTTCAGCCACGTTGATCGCCGAGGGCTTCTTGCCGACCAACAACGCGATTGATCCGGGGGAAACGGTCACCGTGCTCTTCGCCCTCAAGAACGTGGGGGGAGCCAATACCACCAACCTGGTGGTGACGCTGTTGGCCACCAACGGGGTCACGGAGCCCAGCGGGCCGACCAACTATGGCGCGCTGGTGGCGGGCGGCGCCGCGGTGAGCCAGCCCTTCACGTTTACGAGTTCCGGCACTTGCGGGGGCACCATCACCCCGACCCTGCAACTACAGGACGGCCCCACCAATTACGGCACGGTGGCGGTATCCTTTACCATGGGCCAGATGGGCACCGTTTTTACCCAGAACTTCGACACGGTCACCGCGCCGGCGTTGCCCGCCAACTGGACTACCACCAATTCCGGGGCCGAGTCGGCCTGGGTGACCCGGACCAACGCCAGCGACACCCCCACCAACGCGGCCTATGCGCCGGACCCGGGCAGTATCGGCACCACCGCTCTGGTGTCCCCGGCCATCGCGCTGCCCGCCGGCCAATCCCAGCTCACGTTCAGGAACAATTACAGTCTGGAAGCCGACAGCAAGGGTTATTACGACGGCGGCGTGCTGGAAATCAAGATCGGGACCGGGACCAATGCCTTCACGGACATCGTCGCCGCCGGCGGCAGCTTCGTTAGCAACGGCTACAATGGCACAATCTCAACGGCTTACAGCAGCCCCATCGCCGGCCAACAAGCCTGGAGCAGCAATTCGGTGGGGTTTATTACGACCGTGGTGAACCTGCCCACCAATGCGGCAAATCAGACCATTCAATTGGAGTGGCTGTGTGCCACCGACAGCGGCAATGGCGCCGGCACCCCCACCAACGGCTGGTACATTGACAGCATTGCCATCAGCGGTCACGTGTGTACCCTCAACCCCCCGCCGACCCTGCCGGGACAGACTAACCTGACGATCAACGAGTTGACGACGCTCACGGTTACCAATACCGCCAGCGACCCGGAGAGTCCGCCCCAGGTGCTGACCTACTCACTGACGGCGGCCCCGACCAACGCGGCGATTTCGACCAACGGCGTGATCACTTGGATGCCGAGCCAGACCCAAAGTCCGAGCACCAATGTGATCACGACGGTGGTCAGCAACAACGATTCACCCTCCGCGAGTGCCACCAACAGCTTCACCGTCGTGGTCCGGGAAGTGAACGTCGCCCCGGTCTTGCCCGTCATTCCCACCCAGACGGTCAACGAACTGGCGCTGCTGACAGTGACCAACACCGCCTCCGAGACGAACATCCACGCCACGCTGGGCTACACCCTGGTCAATCCGCCTGGCGGGGCCGCCATTAATGGCAACGGCCTCATCACCTGGACGCCCAGCCAGACCCAAAGCCCGGGCACCAACACCATTACGACCGTGGTCACCAACACCGATCCCTACGACCTGGTCAACCCCCACCTGAGCGCCACCAACAGCTTCACCGTGATTGTCCGGGAAGTGAACGTCGCCCCG
>JBEKJO010000181.1:0-11553 GCA_050011195.1 Verrucomicrobiota bacterium
CCCCGCCGGCACCACCCCCTTGAGTTGTCAGTGGTTATTCGACAGCGCCCCCATCTCCGGCGCGACGGCCACCAACTACACCGTCATCTATGCCCAATCCACCAAAGCCGGCAGCTACTCGGTCGTGATCACCAATTCCCTCGGCAGCGTCACCAGCTTCGTCGCGACCCTGACCGTCCTTCTGCCGCCCTCCATTACCGCCCAACCGCAAAGCCTGACTGTTACCCAAAGCCAGAGCGCCGCTTTCAGCGTCACCCCTGCCGGCACCACCCCCTTGAGCTGCCAGTGGCTGTTCAACAGCGCGCCCATCGCGGGCGCGACCGCCACCAACTACACCGTCACCAATGCCCAATCCACCAATGCCGGCAGCTACTCAGTCGTAGTCACCAATACCGTGGGCAGCATTACCAGCTCCGTCGCGACCCTGACCGTCATTGTGCCCGCCCAGCCGTATTTTGATTCCCTCAGCCTCTTGGCTGACGGCTCGCTCCAACTCAACATGAGCGGCCTGGCCAACACCAACTACGTCCTGGAATTCACCAGCGACTGGGTGAGTTGGTCAAACTTATGCACCCTATACGGGACCAACGGCGGCGGCTCGTGGGTTGATCCCTGCGCCACCAATTCCGAGCGCTTCTACCGCCTCCGGCTGGGGCCTTGACCCCCGCGCCCTCCCATAGAATCTGAAACCGTTGCGCTCAATCTCGTTTGCCCGGTTACCCTCCACGCTCAATTGGCTTGGCGTCCTTGTTCTATTTGCTGGCCTCGGCAGCGCTGCTTTGATTTGGCGTGCCCAGGATCGGATTGAGCGCGAAAATGAGGCGGCGCAAACCGCCGACCCTGCCGCCCCCCTCTCGCCGCTCGATTCTCGCCGGCAGGTGCGGGATGTGCAACTATACTACGGCAACGTCGGCGTGCTCATGGAGAAGGCTGATGAATTGCTCCATGGCAAGCCCCTCGCCAAAACCATCGCCGTGGTTTCAGTCATCACCGCCGCCGGCCTCTTTCTGGTTGCCGCCCGATTCCCGGATTGACCCTCGCCCTGCTCCAGACCCTGCCCTAATATACCTGCCACGGATGGACACCTCTGGACACAAAGAGCATGGAGTCCAGACCGGCCAGCGTCATCCGTCCCACTGCTGAATGTGATGCTTCACCAGCGCCGGACTTGGTAAAACCGTTGTGCGTTCGTCGCGGTGGAATCGAGAAAGACCAGATTCGTGCCTGTGCCCGCAACCAGCGGCAACGATAACCAGTTGGCATCGCTCAAGTTGTTTTTGTATTCCAAGGCATAAACCCGTCCGCTTTCCGACGGCAGCACGAGGCTGAAGCCGTTTCCAGACAGGGTTGGATTGATGACCGGAGCGCAGAGAACCGGGGGGCCGCTGCCGACCTGCGCCAGGTTGTGCGAATGTCCAGCCGAAATCGCTACCACGTTGGTCAGTCCGGTTGGCACATTCGTCTGGCCGGAATCATTGTCCCCCCCAGGCAACCACCGTCCCATTCGCCAGCAGCGCCAGACTGTGCGCATCGCCTGCGGCAATTGCCACCACATTGGTCAACCCCGTCGGTACGCTCGACTCGCCGTAGCTATTGTCCCCCCAGGCAACCACCGTTCCATTCGCCAGCAATGCCAGGTTGTTCGCGGCACCCGCCGCAATTACCACCACGTTCGATAAACCCGTGGGCACAGCCAGGGCCCAATTCCCCCAGGTGGTCACTGTTCCATCCGCCGTGAGCGCCAGGTCGTAGCCCGAGCCTCCGGCGATGGCGACGACATTGCTCAAGCCTGCGGGCACATTCGTTTCGCCGAAGACACCCCCCCCCAGGCAGCCACTGTGCCGTCGGACTTGAGCGCCAGACTGTGAGGGGAACGGGCTGCGGCAATGGCGACGACATTACTCATCCCGGTGGGCACGTTCGTCTCGCCATAACTGGAGTTGACGTCCCCCCAAGCGGCGACCGTTCCATCTGCTTTCAACGCTAAACTTTCTTGATAACACGCGATGGCGATAACGTTGGTCAGATTCGCCGGCACGGTCATTGTACCACTCACATTCCAGCCCCAGCTAGACAACGTGCCATCTCCATTTAGCAACAAATTACAATAGACGCCCGCCGCTATGGCGAGGACGTTGGTCGCGCCTGTGACGACCGCTGTGTCACCATAACCGGGCGACCCCCAACCCGTGATTTGCCCCAACTCCAGCGCCGCGTTCGAGCTGAGGAGGTAACCCGCGCTGTTCGTCAACGCCACGCTGTAATTGCCGAGGTTGCCGGCTTGCACGTTCGTCACCGTGTATGCCGACGTGGTGGCCCCGGAGATGTTCGTCCCGTTGAATTGCCACTGGTAAAGCGGGGGCGTGCCTCCGGTCCCGACGGTGAAAGTGGCAATGCCACCGGGAGCCTGCGACTGACTTGTCGGCTGAGACGTAATGAACGGCGCGGTGGCTCCTGTCGCGTAGCTCACTTGATCCACATAGCCGCAATAAAAGTCTCCCGGGGAAATAAGCGCCGAATACGCCCATTTTAAGAGCTGGCTTCCCGACCCAAGGTAAATGGTCTGCTGCTGCCAGGTTGATCCGGAACCCATGATGGCCGCCAACGTGGTGCCACCCGAGTACGTGGTGCCGCCCACGATAAAAGAAAGCTGGTTGTCCGATGAGGGATTTGTCCACCAGAACGTTAACGTCCCCGGTCCGGTTGCCGTGGTTTCCAACGTGGATGGCCCGGCAAGCGGCATCCCACTTTCTGCCGCGGCAACCCCGTCATGGGTAGTGGTGATCACTCCGCCACTCCACAGCCCAATCCGCGCAGTGCGCTACCGGCGTTTGCGCCATCGCCCGGCAGCCCACAAGCAAAGCAAGCCGAGCGCTCCGCCCGCTGTGTCCAGCAGCACGTCGCTGACGCACCCCTGGCGCGAGGGGACAAAGGTCTGGTGGAATTCATCGCTCGCCGCGTAGAGCGCCACCAGCCCCAGGACGAGACCGGCTTCCGGCCACCGCCAGGCAGGGGCATCCGGCCCGCGCGCCTTGTGCAGCGCCCGCCACAGCAACAGCGCCAACACCGCATATTCGGCCAGATGCGCGCACTTGCGGACAATGACGACAATGGCATGGACCGCCTCGTCAGACAGATGCGGAAAGAGCCAGCGCACCACGGGACCGATGATGCGCGAGGTGTGTTGGAAGGAGAACCGGTCGCTGGAGGCGGAGAAGATAACCCCCATCCAGACCAGCACCGGCAGCCAATACCTGACAAACGACCGTAATTTCGGCACGGCGCATGGAAGCAGAGGACTGCCGCCCGCGGCAACCCCAAATGTTTAGATTGCGAACTGCCGCGCGGCTAAACCATAATCTCAGCGTATGCTGAAGCTGGGTGTAAACATTGATCACGTCGCGACCTTGCGCGAGGCGCGCTACCGTGGACGCGAGCAGGGCGAGCCCGACCCGGTTGCCGCCGCGCTCGACTGCGAGGCGGCGGGCGCGCACGGCATCACCGCCCACCTGCGCGAAGACCGCCGCCACATCCAGGACCGCGATGTCTGGAAGCTGCGCGAAGTCATCAAGACCCGCCTCAACCTGGAAATGGCTAATGCGCCGGAGATCGTTGCCATCGCGCTCAAGCTCAAGCCGGACATCGTCTGTCTGGTGCCGGAACGGCGGCTGGAAGTCACCACCGAGGGCGGACTGGATGTCGCCGGGAATCTGCCCTCCTTGACCGAGACGCGCAAAAGGATGAACGACGGCGGGATTGAGGTCAGCTTGTTCATCACGCCCGATCCGGCGCAAATTGAAGCCGCCGCCCGCGCGGGCAGCCAGTTCATTGAGTTGCACACCGGCGCTTTCGCCGAGGCGTTCGACCAGGACCTGCCACGCCACGCCGAGTTGGAGCGATTGATTGCCGGCGCGCAGCAGGCGCGCGCGCTCGGCCTGAAAGTCAACGCCGGGCACGGCTTGAACTACCAAAACCTCCCGCTGCTGCGTCGCGTGCCGCACCTGGTCGAACTGAACATCGGCCACAGCATCATCAGCCGCGCCGTCACCGTCGGTTTGAACGCCGCCGTGCGCGACATGCTCCGCTTGCTGGCAAACTACCAGGGCTGAAACGAATGAGTCTTGAGTCTAAAGTCCCCGGCCAAGCATGTCCCCGACTTTAGACTTTAGACTCAAGACTCAAGACTGTTTTGGAAATGATTCTAGGCCTCGGCATTGACATCATCGAAGTCGCGCGCATTCAGGCCTCGCACGAGAAGTTCGGCGAGCGGTTCCTCAACCGCATTCTGCGTCCGAACGAGATTAGCTATTGCCTGTCGTACAAGGCCCCGGGGCCGTTCCTGGCGGCGCGCTTTGCGGCCAAAGAGGCCGTCTCCAAAGCCTTCGGCACCGGCATCGGCGCTCAACTCGGCTGGCAGGACATGGAAGTCGGACGCAAAGAAAGCGGCGAGCCGTTTGTCATCCTGCACGCCGCGGGCCAGAAACTCTTGCAGGAACGCGGCGCGCGCGCGGTGCTCATCAGCCTGAGCCACACCCAGACTTACGCCGCCGCGGTTGCACTCTTGGAAAGCGCCGACCGCAGTTCCTGAACACGCTAGGGCGCAACGCGGCCAAGCCGCAACCGGCTTGCGCGAAGCGTTTGGAGTGCGTGGAGCTTGCTCCCGCTTTCGAACCACCCCCGCCTTGCGACAGCGCCAGCAAGCTGGCCGCAAAACGCTTCGCGCAGTTCGGCGGAGACGATGGGCGCGTTGGTTTGGGGTAAGGTTGGGCCAAAGGCTATAAGTAATCTATGCTTGGTTAATTGTTTCCCGTTCGCCCCCGTTCTACGCCGGACCGACTGCCGGCATAAGCCCAGAGCTTGGGAAAATGCCGGCGCTTTTCCCTTCCCGGTTTAGCTCGCGGCGGCTATTATCGGTTTGGGACTGACTCCGTTAGTCCTGATAACACTTTGGCCAGATGACAATGAAGTTTGAATTCAAACCACGCCGACAGAATGTTCCCGATTCTGAACTGATCGAGGACGTTCAGCGTTGCGCGAGGAAGCTACAAAGGAACCCGATCACTAAAGCAGAGTACCAAACGGAAGGTTCATTTGATCCGGATACCCTCGTGAAAAGATTCCAGTCCTGGTCCCGGGTGCTCGAACTCTCCGGGTTGAAGGAAAGCAGGTGGAAGGGGAATATTTCAGACGACGAACTGTTCGACAACCTCAGGTCTGTTTGGACCGCCTTGGCGCGTCAACCACGCTACAAAGAGTTCCGGAGCCCCCTATCAAAATATTCGCCGGTCCCTTACGAGAAACGCTTTGGCACGTGGAATCAGGCACTGGAGGCTTTCATTAAATGGGTGGAACAGGGCCAGGACGACCCCTGCGAAGAGGATGTCGCCAAAGAGGACCAAAAGGTGGAAAGGAAAAGGACCAAGAGAGGTATTTCGGAAAGATTGAGGTTTTCAATCCTGCTACGAGACGGCTTCCGTTGTCTATCGTGTGGGCGCAGCCCCCTGAAATCGCCAGGGGTCGAGTTGCACGTGGACCACGTCATTCCATGGTCTGCGGGTGGCGAGACCGTTCCAGATAATCTCAAAACGAAATGTGCCGACTGCAACCTTGGAAAGGGCAATGCGTTCAGGGAATGAAATGTCCGGTTAAGCGCTGGACCCAAGGAGCACGGTCACACCGCCGTTCCAACTTGGGCGTTGCGGGCGTGCTCCTCGTCATCGGTCTGCCATGCGTTCCTGAAAACCCCAATTCCCGGCTAAAACCACGAGTGCGGCAGCTTGCTGCCGCTGTCGAACGCCCGGCCCCAACCAAAGCGCCAGCAACCTGCCCGCTCTCGCGACGTCCGTAATGAACAAGCCACAGCAGACGAAGCCGCAAAAGCCACCAGGCCACTCAACCGTCCGCTTTCAGGACACTTCCGCCTCCCGTCCCTCCTGAGCCAGCTTTGGGATCATGGTATGATGGTAGTATGATGGTGGTATGATCGTGGTACGATGGTGGGGCGATGGTGGGGCGATATTGGTACGATATTGGTATGATATTGGTACGACGTTGGTGCTGGGGGGGCCTCCCCTATCCCGTAAGCCGCTCCAATTCTCAATTATGCGAGAACTTCACTCCAGCGTGTCCCTCTGTTGGACACTTTCAACCCCCAAGCCGTGAAGATGTGTCTGCGTGTGGGGGGCGGCGGCAAAGGCAAACCCCGGCGTCTGGAGCGACCCGCAGTTTGATAGTTTAGGAATTGCCCCGGCGGACGTTTTGCGCACAATGCCGGCCATGAAGAATTGGCCGCCTCTTTTCTGGACCGCCCTGGTTTCCCTGGCAATTCCCCTCGGCAGCGGGGCCGCCAGCCGGCCCAACATCCTCTTCATCATGAGCGATGATCACGCCGCGCACGCCATCAGCGCGTACGGCAGCCGGGTGAATCAAACCCCCAATCTCGACCGCTTGGCCAATGCCGGCATGCGCTTTGAGAATTGCTTCTGCGTCAATTCGATCTGCACGCCGAGCCGGGCCACCATCCTCACCGGCAAATACAGCCACCTCAACGGCGTGCCGACCTTCAACCGCTTCGACGGTTCGCAGCCCACCGTGGCGAAATACCTCCAGGCGGCGGGCTACTATACCGGCATGATCGGCAAGTGGCACCTGGGCAGCGACCCCACCGGATTCGATAAATGGACCATCCTGCCGGGGCAGGGTGTCTATTTCGATCCGCAGTTTATTGACCCCGAGGGCCGGCGCGTGATCAGGGGCTATGTGACCGACATCATCACCGACCTCGCCCTCGACTTCCTCAAGAACCGGCCCAAGGACAAGCCGTTCTTCCTCATGTGCCATCACAAAGCCCCGCACCGCTCGTGGGAGCCTGACGAGAAGCACCGCGCGATGTTCGCCGGCAAGCAAATCCCCGAACCGCCCACGCTGCGCGATGATTACGCCACGCGCACCGACGCCATCCGCGAGTGCCAGCAAAAAGTCTTCTACGACCTCACGCGCCGCGACCTCAAGCTCGAGCCGCCCGCCGACCTCAAAGGCCCGGCCCGCAACCAGTGGCTCAATGTCAAACCGACGGAAGTCGAGATCGAGGTGGGCGGCCAGAAGCAAACGCTCACAGGCGCAGCGTTGAATGCCTGGAAATACCAGCGCTACCTGCAGGATTACCTCGCCTGTGTCCAGTCCATTGACGACAACGTGGGCCGCTTGCTGGACTGGCTGGATCAGAATGGCCTAAGCAAGAACACCGTGGTCATTTACACCAGCGACCAGGGCTTTTTCCTCGGCGATCACGGCCTTTACGACAAGCGGTTCATGTACGAAGCCTCAGTGAGAATGCCCTTCATCGTCCGCTGGCCCGGGGTGACGAAGCCCGGCGCGGTTCAGGCGGCGATGACGATCAATCCCGACTTTGCGCCGACTTTTATGGAGATGGCCGGGTTGCCGGTGCCGGCGGACATGCAGGGCCGCAGCCTGGCGCCGCTGCTTAAAGGGCAGCGCCCGGAGGATTGGCGGACGAGCTACTATTACCGCTATTACCACGATCCCGGCGATCACAACACTCGCGCCCATTACGGCGTGCGCACCACCACGCACAAGCTGATCTATTTCTGGAAGAAGGACCAGTGGGAGATGTTCAACCTCGTGAAGGACCCCGACGAACTGCACAACCTGTATAACGACCCTGCGCAGAAGGAGGTCGTCGCGAAACTCAAAGCCGAGCTCTACCGCCTGAAGAAAGAGCTTAAGGACGAAGACCAGTTCGCCTACGAACAGCCCCCTCCGGGCGTGGACGGGCAACCGGCGGCCAAACGCAAGCAATAATTCTTGTCCTATGCACAGGCTCTGGCGCTTTGAGCGTGGCGTGTTCTGCGCTTCGTTTCTCCTTGGCGGCGCGCTATTCGCCGATGACTGGCCGCAATGGCTCGGCCCCGGGCGTGACGCCGTCTGGCGCGAATCCGGCATCGTCGAGAAGTTCCCCACCAATGGGCCGTCCGTCCGCTGGCGCGCGGCCATCGGCGCGGGCTACGCCGGCCCGGTCGTGGCCAGGGGCCGTGTGTATGTCGCCGACCGCCAGCTTGCCCCGGGCGCCCGCAATCCGTCTGATCCCTTCGACCGCGGCCAGATCCGCGGCCTCGAACGTGTGCTTTGCCTGAGCGAAGCTGGCGGCCAGCTTCTTTGGAAATACGAATACGAATGCCCCTACACCATCAGCTATCCCGCCGGACCTCGCGTCGCGCCGATGGTCAGTGGCGGAAAAGTCTATACGCTCGGTGCCGAGGGGAATTTGTTCTGCCTCGACGCGAACAAGGGAAAGGTTCTCTGGTCGCGGGACTTCAAGAAGGATTTCGGTATCAAGGCCCCAATGTGGGGCTTCGCCGGGCACCCGTTGCTCGATGGCCAACGTCTGATTTGCCTGGTCGGCGGCCCGGGCAGCACGGTCGTCGCTTTCGACAAGGATACCGGCACAGAAATTTGGCGCGCGTTGAGCGCCGAAGAACCGGGCTACAGCTCGCCCATCATTTGCCAGGCGGGCGGCAAACGGCAGCTTATCCTCTGGCATCCCGAAGCGGCTAACTCGCTCGACCCGGAAACCGGCGAGGTCTATTGGTCGGTGCCGTTCAAGTCCCGCACCGGGATGACCATCGCCACGCCGCGCCAACTGGGCGACTTCCTCTTCTTCACCTCCTTCTACAGCGGCTCGCTGATGCTGCGGCTCGATTCCACCAAACCCGCCGCGGCCATCGCCTGGCGCACCGTCAAGGTCAGCGAGAAAGACACCACCCACCTCAACGCCGTCATGTGCACGCCTTTCCTCGAGGAAGGCTTTCTTTACGGCGTGTGCAGCTACGGACAATTGCGCTGCCTGAAGATGGACACCGGAGAGCGCGTTTGGGAAACCTTCCAGGCCACGACCTCCGGTGACCCCGTCCGCTGGGCCAACGCCTTCATCGTGAAGAACGGGAACCGCTTCTTCTTGTTCAACGAGAAGGGCGATTTGATAATCGCGAAGCTCAGCCCCCCCGGCTACGAGGAGATCAGCCGCGCGCACCTGCTCGACCCAACCGGCGACGCCGCCGGACGGGCGGTGTTGTGGTCGCATCCCGCCTTTGCCAACCGCCGCGTTTACGCCCGGAACGACAAAGAGATTATCTGCGTGGACCTCGCGCTGAAGCACTGAGCCCCCGCCCCCGCCGCGCGCGTTCTGCATCACGCAGCACGCATAACGAACGGACTGGCAAGACTTCTGGCCCCGCTTCGTCGCGTCATCACATGAATATGCGATTCCAGCCCGCACGGTTGTGGGTTAAATTGTGATCGTTCGCAGGGTGCCCCCGGGTGGTTTTCGAGGCGAAAGTTCTGGGTTGGGATTAGCGGCAGGTTATGGCTGGGGACATTTAAGCCAGTTTTTATCTGTGCTGCTTTAGGGTTGGAGTTTCCGGCCCTTGCGGCTTGCATTAAGGTGTAACTCGGTTGGCGAAACGGAAAGATTAAATGAACAACGTGCGGCAGAGTCGGAATAGGACAATCGCAATGGCGGTGGTATCAACGGCACTGTTGGGTGCCGGCGCCCCGGCCCTGGCCCAGCGCTCCTTGGGTATTGACGTATCCATTTACCAAGAAAGCATCTCCTCAGCGAATTGGGCCACGCTTAAACGTGCCACCAACGCGCAGGTGGGCGGGGTCTATGGCGATGGCCGGGACTTTGTCATGATCCGCTCCAGTCGCGGCGGCACGACCGGCCAAGACCACCGGCAAGGTGGTTACCCTTCGGGGGACACGTTTTATAACCTTTCCCAGCGCTACGACGATCCCAACTACGTGCAGAACATCACTCTCGCCACCGCGGCGGGAGTGTTCGCCGGGCCGTACCACTTCGTCCGGCCGGACATCATCGCCAGCACGACGAATTCGGACGGTACTACTGTCGGGGTTGCCAACAATGGAACGGATGAGGCAAACCACTTCATACAAATGGCCGGCCCGTGGATGCGCCCAGGCTACCTGCTGCCGGCGTGTGATCTGGAGGTGGGGGCGGGCCTGCAGGACCTGACTGCCTTCTGCACCAATTTCTCCGCTCAGATCTACGCGGTCATGGGCATCCGCCCGATGATGTACATCAACGGCAACTACGCGGATAATTACGTCCTGTCGCCAATTGTCAGCTACTTCCCGAACCTGTGGATCGCGCGCTGGCCGACTACGGTCAATCCTCAGACCAACAACCCTAGCGATTCCGTCTCGTGGGTTTACGGCGTGTGGAACCCGGACTATCCCACGATCCCAACCCCTATCCCCCAGCCCTGGAAATTCTGGCAGTACACCGGGGGCACCGGGCGGGTCAACGCGCTCGGCGGCGGTACCACCAGCGTCGACCTGGACGTCGCGCAGGGCGGGCTTGAATTCGTTAAAGATTATTTAGTCCCCGCGCTGTGGGTGACCAACAGCAGCGGGCAGTGGACGACCCTGCTGAACTGGAACGGCGGACAGACTCCGACTGCTCCGCCACAGGCGACGGGACAATTGACGCCGGCAGCGACGGGACCACTGCCCACCCCGTCCCTGCCGGGCACCAATGACACCGTCATCCTCGACGTTCCCGGCGCCAACGTTACCGTCACCCTCGCCTCCGGCGCGCAGACCATCCGCAAGCTCTACATGCGCGAGACGTTGAACATCACTGGCGGGTCGCTGACCATCAACTACATCCCCTCTTGGGATTCCACGCCCATCGCGGCCCAGTTCTCGGGCCCAGTCACACTCAGCGGCAGCGCTAGCCTTAGCGTACACACCCTCCAGGTGGATGCCACAAACACGTTCACGCTCAACGGCGGCTCGCTCACCTTCAACACCATCAACCTCATGCCCAACACCAACCGCGCCACGCCGGCCAGGATCGCCATGGGCGGAGACGTGAATTTCAATGCCCTGACCAATGCCACGGCAACCATCACCAACGGCGCCGGCTCGGGCACCTTCGGCTGGATCGATCTCGGCGGCGCGACCCACGCGTTCAACGTGACCAACGGCGTGGGTCTGTTCGTTTATGTTCCGATTACCAACGGCGCGCTCGCCAAGACCGGCCTGGGGACGATGTGCCTCGGCGCCACCAACCCCTATAGCGGCGGCACGATTATCAGTTCCGGCACGCTGGCGTTGACCAACAGCGGCGCCATCAACAGTTCCTCCCAACTTAGCCTCGCCGCGGGCGCGACCTTCGACGTCTCGGCGCTGGCTTCGCCTTACAATCTCAGCAGCAGCACCTCCTTGAGCGCCAGCGGCACCGGCACCACTGTGGGCAGCACGGCCGCCGCCATCAAAGGCGCCTCCGGCGGAACCGTCAACCTGGGGTCCAGACCCATTACCCTGACCTACGACGGCTCACATCCGGCCCTCTACATCTCCCAGGGTACGTTGCAATTGCAGGGCAACGCTTGGACGGTCAACGCCAGTTCGGCCTTGGCGGCCGGCGCCTACACCATCGCCCAGCAGGCCGGCGGCAACATCATCAGTTCCTCCGGCACTCCAACCGTCAGCGGGACGGCCATCGGCTCG
>JBEKJO010000182.1:0-11534 GCA_050011195.1 Verrucomicrobiota bacterium
TGTCGCGCCAAAGATGAAATTGAGCGCCGCCGTCAGCAACATGCCGGCGGCGGCGTATTTCCGCGCGTCGCTCCGGTCAGCGAAGTAGCCCATCACCAGTTTGCCCAGGCCGTAAGCAAGGGCCGTCCCGGCCAGGATGTCGCCAATCATGGCCTTGTCGTAATGCAGCGCCGCGCCGATTTCCTTTGACACCGGCGCAAAGTTATTGCGCACGATGTAGAAGGTGGCGTAGGCGATGAACGCCGATTCGAAGACGCGCCAGCGGTAGCGCGGGTAGAGCCGCGCCACCTCCGCCGGGGGCAACCGCGGCGTTGGCGGGGCGGGCCTAAACCACTGGAACAGGAGGCCGATCATGCCGTTGCTTCACTTCAGCCGAGCATTGGGGCTTTTGGCTGGTCAGGCAACTACCGATCTGGCCGTAACGCGCCATTTCGGCCGACCGCTGGGCCTCCGTCCAACCGAGCAGTTCGGCCATCCAGCCAGCCACCTGCTGTGCCTTGGCTGTGGCGTCCCTGAAGTAGTAGTGCCAACTCGTCCGCCGCACCATCACGTCGTCCAAATGCACGGCCCACTCCCGGGCCGCGTAGTGTTCCACGGTCTTCCGGCTGAACTCCGGCGGCAGGATTCCACTCACCCCGCCAGTCTCCGCCGTCGGCAGCAACGGCTCCTCCGCCGTGCGGCACCGCCCCGACTCCCCATTTAACTCCTTTAACCTTTTTAACTCTTTAACAATCTGGTCCACCGTCTGCTCCCCCATCAGACGGTAGGTCGTAAGCTTGCCCCCCGCCACATCCCACCAACCCGGCTCGGGATTGTGAATCTCGTGTGCGCGCGATATGTCCGACGGCTTCCCGCCCGGGTCCGCGACCAACGGCCGCAGCCCGGCCCACGCGCTGATCACGTCCGCCTCGACCAGCTTCGCCGCCGGGAAAAACTGGTTCGTTATCTGCAACACATACCCGAGGTCTGTAGCGTCCGCCCGCACGTCGTCGAGCGGCCCGTCGTAGTCGGTGTCCGTCGTGCCGAGGATGGTCCGCTGGCCCCACGGGAGGGCGAAGAGGATGCGGTTGCCTTCGGTCATGACGACGGTCTCGGTCACCGGCAGCCGGGCGTGCTCGACGACGAGGTGAATGCCTTTGGTGAGGCGCAATTTGACCCGGCTATGCGGCAGCCCGTCCGCCCACGGCCCGGTGGCGTTCACCACGGCCCGGGCGCGCACTGGGAAAGTGCTCTGCGTCAGGCAATCCTCGAGTTCGCACTGCCAAACCTCCGACCGCGCTGCGCCCTCGAAGCGGCAGTAATTCAGCACGGTTGCCCCGCCCTTCGCCGCCGAGCGCAGCGTGTCGAGGGTCAGCCGCGCATCGTTCGTGAAGCCGTCGTAGTACCGCACCGCCCCTTTGAGGCCGGCGGCGGCCAGGCCCGGCACGCGTTGCAGCGCCTGGCTCCGGCTGAGCCACGTGGACTTGCCGAGGTTGCGCCCGCGGCAGAGCAGGTCGTAAAGCTTCACGCCGATCTTCAACTGCCAGAGCACCCAGTTCCGGTTGCCGCGATAGGTCGGGAAGATGAACGGCAACGGGTCCGCCAGATGCGGCGCGATGTGGTGAATCACCTTCTTCTCGACGCTCGCTTCCCGCACCAGGCCGACGTGGCCTTGCGCCAAGTAACGCAGCCCGCCGTGCAGCAGCCGGGTCGAACGGCTGCTCGTGCCAAAGGCAAAGTCGTGTTGCTCGACCAGCCCGACCCGCAGTCCGCGCATCGCCGCGTCCCGAGCGATGCCCGCGCCGACGATGCCGCCGCCGATGACGAGAATGTCCAGTGGCCCTTCTTTGAGCGCCCGCAACGCGCTTTGGCGCTGCTCGGCTGGGTGCGGGTCCCCAGCACCGGCAGGGCGCGTCACTCCGTGCGCGCCGGCATCCACACGGAGACCGGCCAAGTTCGATCCGTCCCCGGCATTCACGGCGCGCACGGAGTGACGCGCCCTACCTTCGGTGTTCTTCACCGCGAACCTTTCTCTTGCCGCGCCCGCCGCAGCCGTTCGCCGAATTCAGCCAGCCCGGACACCACCAAGTCGGGCGTCGGCGAATGATTAGCCCCCGCCGCCGCGGTGGTCTCGCCGGTCAGCACCAGCACCCCCAGGGCCCCGGCCCGGTGAGCCATTGCCATGTCCGTGTACAAACGGTCTCCCACCATGGCGAGCTGCTCCGGCGCCAGAGCGTGGCGGCTCAAAATGCCTCGCAACATGCAGGGATCGGGTTTGCCCAACACCGCGTCCGGGGCGCGCCCGGCAGCCTGCTCCAAAGCGGCGCATAAGGCGCCGCAATCCACTAGAACGGTTGGCTGGTCCGTCGGGCAGACCCGATCAGGGTGCGTGGCGACGAAGGGTTTGCTTTTGCTGATCCAATACGCCGCGCGGCACAGCCGGGAGAACGTCAACTCCGTGTCGAACCCCACCAACACCCCATCCGGCTCGTCGCTGGCGCTGTCTGCCGTCAGCATAAACCCGGCGGCTTCCAGTTCCCGGCTCATGCTGGCGGTGCCGAGCACGAACAACCGTCGCACCGCCGGCTTATGTTCCCGCAGATACTCGATGGTCGCCTGCGTCGAGGTGTAGAGCTGGTCCGGGGTCGCCGCGATGCCGATCTGGCGCAACCGCGCGAGGTAATCCTTGGCGCTCATGGAGGAGTTGTTGGTCAGGAATGTGTGCCCGACGCCCAATTCCCCCAGCAAAGCCAGAAACGGCACGGTGGATTTGAACAGCGTGCCGCCGCTGTAAATCGTGCCGTCCATGTCCAGCGCCACGTGGCGAATTTCTCTTAGTCGTTTATTCATCAGTTACCGACAGTCTCAGGGCAATGTCTGGCCGATTCCGGCCCAGTTGTCCAAACTATTGAGCGTTGACGCACTAAGTAACAGTTACTTGGGTTCCTGTCAAGGGGGCCTCACCTCCCCCTTCGCCACCGCCGACGCCCGACCGCGGGGCGCAGGCATGGCGCGAGCGTCGCGCTCAGGTAGCACTCCCTTGTGCATCGCGCGGCGTAAAAGGTGCGTTTCCAGTGTCTTGCGCGGGTTTTTGGCTCCCAAAGGCTTACCGGACGGCCTTGGCCGCGAAGCGGTACATGTCGCCGCGATAGACCGCGTTCTCCATTTCGACAATGATGTCCTTGCCGCAGAATGACGCCCCCTCCACCCGGAAGGCCGGGATGGGCCTTTCCACCTGAAAGACCGTCAGCCATTCCCCTTCGAGCACAATCGCACTGAGCATCTGGTTGATCTCCGTCAAATGGATGCCGTAGTGCTTCTCGAAGACCTGGTAGAGCGACTGCTCCAGGTTCTGCCGCTGGATGTCCGGGCACAGATTCAACGAGATATAGCGCGTCTCCTTCATCATCGGGATGCCGTCGGCCAGCCGGAGGCGCTCGATTTCGCAGAACGGCCCTTTGAGCGTGAACAGGCGTCCGTTGATGGTCTGCGAATGGTCCTCCTCGCGCAGGTGGAACCCGATGAGCCTGGTCGCCGGTTTTCGCCCGGCCTCGATCATATTCCGCGTGAAACCGAAAATCCGGTTAATGGCGCGCAGCACGGGGAAATCGCGCACGAACGTCCCCTTGCCCTTGATGCGCGTGACCCATCCTTCCCTCTCCATGTCGTGATGCACCTTGCGGGCGGTGGTATTGCTGACCTGATATTTCGCGATGATGTCGTTCTCCGAAGGCACCGGCGCGCCGGGCAGCAATTCGCCCCGTTGAATTGCCCCGACGATCTTGCGGCGGATTTGAAAGTATTTCGGCGGACTGTATTTGTCAGTGGTCACGGCGTTGCATCAGCCTTTCCGTCGCCATTAACGGATTTGTCCGCCCCCTTGTCAAGCAGCATCCAAAGTCCTGCATTTCGCGGTTGAAGTGTCGGGGCCGGGGGATATGCTGGGCAGCGTCGTATGTTGTATAGACCAGCCGGGAAGACCGGTGAAAAGCTCTCGATTCTGGGTTTTGGGTGCATGCGGCTGCCGATCATCGGCGGCCAGGCGCACCTGATTGACGAGGAGAAGGCCCAGGGGATGGTGGATTATGCGATCCGCCACGGGGTCAATTATTTCGATACGGCTTACGTGTATCATTCGGCGGTGCCGTTCCAGGCGGGGATGAGCGAGGTGTTTCTGGGAAAGGCGTTGAAACGGGAGCGGCGGAACATTCATTTGGCGACCAAGCTGCCGAGTTGGTTTGTGGAGAGCCGGGCGGACATGGACCGGTTCCTGGACCAGCAACTGGAGCGGTTGCAAACCGATTATATTGACTTCTACCTCGTACACGGTTTGTCGGAGGATATGTGGAAGAAGCTCAGCCCGCTTGGGGTGGCAGAATTCCTGGAGGCGGCGCTGGCCGATGGGAGAATCAAACATGCGGGTTTTTCCTTTCACGACGAAGCGCCGCTCTTCCACCCGATCGTGGATGCTTACGATTGGTCGTTCTGCCAGATTCAGTACAACTTCATGGATGAAGATTACCAGGCGGGCCGGGCGGGGCTGGAGTATGCGGCCAGCAAAGGGCTGGGGGTCATCATCATGGAGCCGTTGCGTGGCGGGGGTTTGACGGCCCGAGTGCCGGCAGAGGTTGCGGCGGTTTGGGACAAGGCGCGGGTGAAGCGGACCCCGGCGGAATGGGCGTTGCGGTTTGTCTGGAACCGGCCAGAAGCGAGTGTGGTGCTGAGCGGGATGAGCGAGCCGGGGCAGGTGGAGGAAAACGTGAGGATTGCGAACGAGGGATTAGCCCATTCGCTGACCGCTGGGGAACTGGCGTTGATTCAGGAAGCCAAGGCGATTTATCAGGCGCGGACGCGGGTGAACTGCACCAGTTGCGGTTACTGCCTGCCCTGCCCCGAGGGGGTCGCCATTCCAGCCAATTTTCTGCAACTGAACAACCTTTCAATTTACCGGAACCGGGAGCACGCCGAGTTCTTCTACTTCCACATTCTCAAGGAGGAACAGAGGGCGTCCCACTGCGAGGAATGCGGCCAGTGCGAGGAACTTTGCCCGCAGCATATCGCCATCCGGGAGAGGTTGAAGGAAGTGGTGCGGGAATTCGAGAGCCGAGACGCTTGAGCTTGGACGGGCGTGCCAATCTTAACGCAGAGAAAAGGAACTCTCTGTGAATCTTGCACCTCTGCGTTAACCCGTTTCCTGCTCCCCCTCCTGAACGGAGACCCGGCGAAAGTTCCTGAAGAGGAAGATCCAGGAGATGGGCGCAAGCAGGGAAAAATAACTCAACGTCACCAAAACATATCCCGTAATGATAAGCAGGTGGTTGCGCATAGGTTCCGTGACTCCTCTCCGGAATGCCTCACCTATGGAAAAGATATAAACGGCCGGCAGCCAGTTGCTGTATTGGCCAACCGTGGAGCCGCATTCCGGGCAGAACCAGCCATTGTGCTCCTGCGGGGTCAGACAATGAGGGCAAACAGGAACGGCATCCGGGTCTCCGAGCGCCCCGCCAATTTCAGCCCCCCAAGGATCGGGTGTGTACGGGGCCTCCCTTAGCCATAGCCAGACCCGGTAAAGAACCACTGCGCCAACCCCAAGAATGACGAGGGCCTCGATTTTCATAACTTGAGACATCGTAACCCGTGGAAACCGGATGAGCAAGCCGCTCGAGCCGGTTGGCGCTAGTTGGTCGCGGCTTGAAGGCGTGCCACGAGGCGGCCGGCGGCGGCGTTGATCAGGTCCTCCACGTCGTCGGCCCAGCGGGACGCGGGCAACCCATAAACCATGGTGGCGTGAGCGCCTTCATAGCCCCAGCGCGGCTGCGCCAGCGGCGGCATGTCTTCCTTGAGCACGCGCAGGGAGGGAATGTAGTTCATCACGTCGTTGCAATAGCCGGCGACCCAGGTTTGGGGGCCGAACGCCTGTTTGAACTTGAGGGCGTAATCCACCACCGGCTCGCCGCCGAGGGTGATCAGGAGTTGCTGGCCGCCGAATTGCCAGGCCTGGACCGGATAAGGGTAGCTGCGGATAAACGGTTTGCCTGCCTTCAAGTCCGCCAGCAGGCGCGTCGCCCAACGGCGCGTCATGGGGGTCTTGTCGGTCTTGAGTTTCTCCAGTTCGGCCTCGGTCGGCGCCGGGCCGAGGTGGAGCGTGACCATTTCCATCGTGGTCCGAAGCTCGGGCGGCAGCGTGCGCGGCGGCGCGAGCAGAACTTCTTCGACCGCGGCGGCGAGCATGTCGCCGTAGCGCTCGGCGAGTTCGAGCTGGCGACGCGGCAGCGGGTTTTGGTCTCCGCCGCAGCCGATGAAGAACATGGCGCTGGCGTCCGGGTGGCTTTTCTCGAGGGCAAGCTGGGCGAACCCGGCGTAGTCACCGGACCATTTGTAGTAATCCATCACTGTGTTGTGGCAGGCGTAGCCGAAGAGGACGGCCTTGAGCTTGCCGTCGGGCAGGTAAATGGCGAGCACAGGGACGGCATGGTCCACCGGGCCTTTGAGAGCGCCCTCTGCAATGAGTTTGGGGACGGAGGGTTCCAGGTTGTTGCGGCGGTTGACCGCAAACCCGGCGGCGCCTTGCCCGGCGGCCAGTCGGGCCGGAGCCAGATCGGCGAGCGCCTTGCCGACGGTCTCGACGATGCTGGCTTCGAGGCCGGCGGAGTATGTCTCGATCAGGGCAAGCTGGGCGTCGTCAAGGGGATAAACGTCGCGGAGGGCGCCGAACAGGACCGGCCCGCTGTGGGTGTGCGACGCCGAGAGGAGGATTTGGTCGGGTTCGAGCGCGAATTTCTCCTTGAGCGCCGCGCAGGTGTGCCGATAAATGGATTGCGGGATGCCCAGCAGGTCGCTGGTGAGGATGATGGCCCGATGGCCGCGCGCGTCTTCGAGGGCGAGCACCTTGAGCCACAGGCTCATCTCTTTGCCCTCGGCGGGTTTGGTGCGGGAGCCGTAGCCGGCCATCCAAAGCGGCTGGGTGGGCGTGATGTCGGCTTTGGCGGTGCCGGCCTTCCAGAGCGGTTGATCGGCGGCGAGCAGCGACCCGGCGAGCCAGACGACCAGCAGGACCCAGACGATGCGAGAGCGCAAGAAGTTCATCAACGCCAGCTTTCCGTTCCCACCCCGTCCGGGCAAGGAGAAAAGCCGACAGGAGAAAAGCCGACCAGTCGGAGCGCCGGCATGTTGTCGGCTTATACCATTTCGCTGAAACAATCGGTATGTTCACCTCCCCCGGCTTGCGACCACCCTCTCCCCTTCTCAAGGGGAGAGGGCTGGGGAGAGGGGTCCGTCTTTGCCTGGGGGTTCAGGGGCGGGGGCTTCCACTCATTCCTACCGAGTTCCATTGCGAAGTGGTATTACTCGGTCCGAATGGGCTAAGCCGGCAACATGCCGGCGCTCCGTCCTTGAAGGTGCGAAATATACGGGCTAAATCATGCGCATGGCGAAGTCTTTTATTCGGCTGACCCCGGCAAGGGCGAAGGCATTGCGGCGGGCCTACCGGTTGATGCGGGCGCATTTCGGGCACCTGCACTGGTGGCCGGGCGAGACCCCGTTCGAGGTGTGTGTCGGGGCGATTCTCACCCAAAACACCAGTTGGAGCAATGTCGAGCGCGCCATCGCCAACCTCAAAGCCGCTCGCGTGCTGGAGCCGGGGAAGCTCTTTGCCCTGAGCGCGTCCGAACTCGCGGCGCTGATCCGCCCGGCGGGCTACTTCAACGTCAAAGCCCGGCGGCTGCGCTCGTTCCTGCGGGTGCTGGTCGAGGAATTCGGCGGGGACCTGGAGCGGCTGTTTGCCGGGGAGACGACCGCCGTGCGCGAGCGCCTGCTGGCCATCAACGGCGTCGGACCGGAGACGGCGGACAGTCTGTTGCTGTATGCGGGCGGGCACCAACGGTTCGTGATCGACGCCTACACGAAGCGCATTTTCCAGCGGCACGGGTGGAGCGGCGCGGACGCCGGCTACGAGGACTTGCAGCAGTTGTGCGAATGGGCGTTGGACGAGAAGCCCCGCCGGGAGCGGCTGGATTACTGGCAGGACTTCCATGCGCAACTGGTGATGGTCGGGAAGGACTTCTGCCGCACGCGCCAGCCGCGCTGCGCGGAGTGCCCGCTGAAACCCCTGTTGCCGCCGAAAACCCGGGCCGGCGCATCCGAGCACTGCCCCCAAGGAGCGAGAACTCCCCCACGGTCACGGACCGCGAGCCGTCCCCGGCTCGCAGCGCGTTCGACTGTGCAGGGAGCGGGCCAGAGGTTCGATCGCCGTTTCGCATTGGTGGCCGCTGCGAGCCGGGGACGGCTCGCGGTCCGGGGGCAGTGTCCGGATGCGCCCGGCCGGGCCGCGGCGGGTGGTCAGCGACCTTTGGGAGAGTCGGCTGCTTGAAACGGTTTAAGAAATCCCGCTTGTTTTCATCCCCAAGGTCGCTTATTTGTCCTCGGGCTTCGATTATATGAATAAGACCCTCGTCGTTGTGCCGACCTTCAACGAGCGGGAGAATCTTCTCCCGCTCGCGCAGCGCCTTCTGACTTTGCCCGTGCCTGTGGACCTGCTGGTGGTGGATGGCAATTCGCCCGATGGCACCGGCAAACTCGCCGACGAACTGGCGGCGAAACACCCGTCCATCCACGTCCTGCACCTCACGGGGAAGAGCGGGCTGGGACCGACTTACATTGCGGCATTCAAGTGGGCGCTGGGGCACGGCTACGAGTTTGTGTTCGAGATGGACGGCGACTTCTCGCATAACCCGGACGACATCCCGATGTTTCTGGAGGCGGCCCAGAACGCCGATTTGGTGTTAGGCTCGCGCTACCTCAACGGCATCCGCATCGTCAACTGGCCGCTCCGCCGGCTGATGCTCAGCAAGTCCGCGGCGACCTACGTGCGGATGATCACCGGCATGCCGATCTCCGACCCGACGGGCGGCTACAAATGCTTCAGCCGGCGGGCGCTACAGGCGATCAACTTCGAGGAAATCAACTCCAACGGTTACAGCTTCCAGATCGAGATGACCCACCGGCTGTGGCGGCAAGGCATGAAGATCGTGGAAGTGCCGATCGTGTTCACGGAGCGCGCTCAAGGCCACTCCAAGATGACCGGGCACATCATCCAGGAAGCCTTGCTGATGGTCTGGCGGCTCTGGTTCCAGAACAAGATGCGGCGCCGCCCCGCCGTGCCGCCCGCAAAACCGCAATAAACCTGGTAAGGACGCGTTCCAGCGCGTCCCGCTTCTGCTGAGGTAGGGCGAGCGTCCTCGCGAGCCCTGGTTTCCGGGGGTGCTTGGGCTGGCGAGGACGCTCGCCCTGCCAACCTTGCCAAAGCGCGCTTTGGCGGCGATGGTTTCGGCATGATCACCCTTATTGTTGGCACCAATCGCCCGGGCAGCAACACGCGCAAGGTGGCCCGGCACGTCGAAGAAATCTACGCCGCCCTCCAAGTGCCGCTGCACGTCCTCGATCTCGCCCAACTCCCGCCCGAGATTTTCTCCCCGGCCTCGTACGCGCAAAAGCCGAAGTCTTTTCTGCCGTTTTCCGACGCCATCCTGCGGTCGGCGGGGCTGCACGTGGTTACGCCCGAATACAATGGCAGTGTCCCAGGTGTCTTGAAGTACTTTATAGACATGCTCAAGTTCCCGGAGAGCTTCGAGAAACGGCCCGTCTGCTTCACGGGTCTGGCGCACGGGATGTGGGGCGCGCTCCGGCCCGTCGAGCAACTGCAGGCCATTTTCGGCTATCGGAATGCCTTCCTGTTTCCCGAACGCGTTTTCCTGCCGCGGATCAATGACCTGCTCGACGACGCGGGCCGCCTGAAAGATGCCGAATTGCTCCAGCGGCTCAAGACCCAGGTGGAAGGGTTCGTCGAGTTCGTCGAGCGGTTGCAGAAGATCAGGCTAAGCGGGTAACCCAATCGGATAACGTTGACACCCGGCGCGTGGCGGGTATCTTTGCCGAGTTCTGAATTGCGGGGCAATTATGAGAAAGTCATTGACTGAGAAGAAGTCTTGGGGCACCACGGTTGCGGAGAAAGAGCGCGCCAAGGCGAACACGTTCTCCGACGAGAAGCGGCAACGCCTCATGGCGCGAGGACTGCATCTCATCTATGGGGAACCTGCTCATGCCCGAACCCCCGTCCATCGCCACGGACACTAACGTTCTCCTGGACTACGCCAGGGAGGACGAAACGGTCATTGACTGTTCAAAGACATCCCTTATGAAGCACTCAAGCTGGTTTTGGACGCCGCCGATGTCCCTGCCCCCTTAATTGCGTCTCCCTGGAAGATCGTTCACCAGTTCTTCGGCTGAGCCGTTCCTCGCGATCGACGCATGAAACTCGCCAGCGGTCGAATCCCATCCGCCCCAACTGCCGCGCCGCATGTTTCACCAACTTGCCAAAGCCGCCTATGGCGGCGATGGTTGCACCATGATTACCGTAAAAGGACATTTATGAAGACATACTCATTCGGCACGTTGCCGCTGCTGGCTGCCGCCTGGCTGGCTGCGCTTTCGCCCTTCACGGCCAGCGCGGGGCAGGCGCCCAAAGTCGGCGACACGGCGCCGCTAATCCAAGGGCAGGACCAGGATGGCAAGACCTGGAAGCTGGCGGACGTCGTCGGCAAGAAGGTGGTGCTGCTCTATTTCTATCCCAAAGACGACACCCCCGGATGCACGAAGGAAGCCTGCGGCTTCCGCGACCGGATGGCGGACCTGAAGAAAGAGAAGGTAGAGGTCATCGGCGTGAGCTTCGATACGGCGGCGAGCCATCAGAAGTTCATCGCCAAATACAACCTGAATTTCCCATTGCTGGCGGATAGCGATGGGAAGATCGCGGACGCCTACGGGGTGCGCATGACGGGCCGGGACATGGCGCGGCGCGTGAGCTTCCTGATCGGCCTGGACGGCAAGATCGCGCACGTGACCGACACGCCGAGCGCCGACACGCACCTGAGCGAGATGAAAGAAGCCGTGGCCAAGCTCCAATAATCCTGGAAGCCGCAGTTGAAGTCTGAGGAGATGCTCGTTTTCGAGTCTCGACCTTTGAAATGTTCGGGAGAAGGCGACTTGGGGTATCATTCACTGAGTCCTGCTGGCGGCTTCGCCCTCAGTCGAGGAAGCCAATGGGTCTAACTCTCTACTTGACAGTGTGATAGAAATAGTATAAGTAATTCCCCCAGCCTCGTGGAATGCTCAGTCCACGGCTCCGGTGAACGGGCCTCAGAACCGTTGCCGGTTGCGTCGAACCCGACACGACTATGGGCGCAAGGGCCGAAAACCCCCTTGCGCCCCTTCGTGCGGGCGGCAAAAATGAAAGGTTTTGCGTTGAGAAGTCTGCCTGCGGCCTGACGCCGCTCCGATGATCCTCCCAATACCTTCCATACCGCCGCCAGCAGTAGTCTTCGTGCCTGCGGTAGCCCCCAAGGTCTGTCCAAATATGGCACAAACTACTGTACCTGTTTGCCTTACAGGAAATAGTGCATCGTCGAGCTGGAAGTGGTATCAATCGAAAATCGGGAAGTCTTCACCTGACAGGTGAACCATTCCAACTGCGGCGCAGTTGCGGTGCATCCATGCGAAGT